>JAJDCM010000180.1 GCA_029260825.1 Planctomycetota bacterium
CCGCATCGTCGCCAAACCCGCCGAAGTTGAAGTAGTGATTGAGGCCCGCATGACGCAGTTTGATTCGTCCCGTCTTCTCGAAGTTCCCCGTCCCAAGACCCACCAACGTGTTTTCCATCTCCTGAACAACATCCAGTACCCGGGGGACCCCGGGCATGAGCTGGATGCAGTCGCCCTTGGCCAGGGTGTTTTCGAGGGCTACCGAGTAAGACTCCAGCGCGTTCTCGATCTCGTCCGTTGCGGGTGGCCGGCCAAGGGCTTTGATGAAGACATCACGCAAGATAGCCCGATCCGTGCGGCCAGCAAGCGGGATATCCCGCATGGCGTTGGGCGCACCGTACTTCTCTTCGAAGACGACTTCAAGAGCTCGGGATCCGGCTCTTTGGGTAAGAAGCAAGGTTCCATCGATATCAAAGAGAAGAATCTTCATCGCCAGGGTAAGGGCCTCAGGGATCTATGGTAAAGCTTGTTACGTTTGAGATGTCGAGGACACCCGATGTGGCGGCGCTGTCCAGGACTCCGAACGCAAAGTGCAGTTGAAGACCGACAAGGTTCGCCAGTCCGGGTACTTTGAACTTCGCCTCTCCATCACCAAGCCCATCCAGTCGCCCGGCGAAATCGCGAAAGAGATTCGATCCTCCCGCCATCGCCTCGAAGATTTGAAAGTCAAAATTGATGGGGAAAACTCTGTTGTCACCCGGATCTGAAAGAGGAATTCCGGGGGGAGCCAGCGTGCGGGAACAAAGGACAAGGTAACGCTTGTTGGGGAAGTCCGGGCTCAGGAGGCTGAGCGGGACCAGATCCCCAAGCGAGGTTGTCCCGGTGTGGGCGATGATCGAGGTTGCCTCATATTCGTAGGCGCTGCTGAGAGTGTCACACTGAAGATCCGGGTTACAGACCATCACGTCAACCGTTCCCGATCCGGGAGGGGTGATGACCTCGATTCGATTCGCGTCGATAAAGGTGATCCCTGTACCGTCGGCCCCGCCGAAGCTGGGAACGGCTCCGCTGACGAAGTCGTTTCCGATCACGGTGACGGTGGTGCCACCGCTGACCGGGCCCATGGCAGGGACGACCGCCAGAACTTGAGGAGGACTTCCACCTCCTCCACCGGTGATGTCAACGACGGCTCGAATGGCGAGCTGCCCGGAGATTCCAAGAACGCAACCGTCGAACCAGAGGCCGCTCGTGACGTCTCGGATTCGATTCTTTCCCGTCGTGCATCCGGTGACATCGGTCACGAGGTTCGGTTCACCGATCCCACCGCTGACCGGGCTGGCGCCGACGGAAAAACGACCGCTATTGATGACGATGCCCTGGCCGCTTACATCCAATTGAGTGATGGCGTTCGCGGCAAGAGTCGTTGCTCCCGAGGTGTAGACCGGGGCCCCCGGGTTCACCGCACCATTGTCGTAAATGGTGATGATGTAGTCCCGAAAGTCGATCATCCCGCTCGTGTTTGCGATCAGAATCTCGACCGTCAAGATAGTGATCGGATAGTCCCCAGGATCTGCTTCGAGGACGGCGACTCCGATGTCCCCGGCAATAAATCCGGCCTGGATGGTGCCGCCGGATCCATCGGTCAGAGTCTCATTCTGGAGCGTTTTGGTCCCAGCCTGCACCGAGATTGGGATGAGGAGGATGACAAGAGCGGTCAGGGCGAGTCGTAGTTTGCTCATTTTGGTCTCCGTTGTCACTTCGTGTTGTGAGGCTGCACTTTATGATATCCAGGCTGGCGCAATTCTAACCCAATGGCCGGAAAAGGGAAAGTGACCACGAGCGGGTTCACGGACCCTTTGCCGGGAAAGGCAAGCCGAAAAGATAACATGGGGTCTTTGACAGCCCCTCTCGATCGACGTCGTTTGCCTCTTGCCACCGGTCGGGCCATGGATGTCGTCGCGGGCTAAATTCCGCTCGACATTTCTGAATTGATCGAGATAACCTCTCGTCTGGTTTTTGCCGTCTTATCGGGAGATCGAGCGTGAACGAGTTTGATGAGGATCCCCAGGAGAATCCCCGGGATCGATTGTTTGATACGGCCCTTGCTCTCATCGAGGATGGGGACTTCCATGGGGCCAGGGTCCCCCTGAAAGATCTCATCGAGATGGAAGAAGGCAACTATGACGCCTATTACTATCTCGGTCTTCTGAGCAAGGAAGAAGATGACCTCGAGGGTGCCCGGATCATCTTGCGCCACGGTCTTGAGCGCGCCGAGAAAGATCTGGGGGATCTGCGCAATGGTCGGAACGGCTGGCTTGACGAAGAGGCCCGAAAAGTCCTCAAAATGATGATGCTACTGGCTCAGGTGATGTACGAGGATGGCGACCTCGACGAGAGTCATCTCCTCGTATCAACGGTCCTGGAGATCAATCCGACGGACAACTTGAACGGTCGTTTCCTGGCCGGACTGATTGCCCAGCGACGGGAGAATCTTGAGGCAGCGATTCGGTGTTACGAAGATAGCGAACCCACGGCTTTTCGTGCCTACAACCTGGCTCTGGCGCTGTATGACTCGGGTGAGATTTCTCGATCTCTCGTCGAGTTTCGGCTGGCCATCATCTCGAACATCTACATCGCTCCCTTGATTCTGGGACGGGAGCCGCCGTTTTCCTTTGAGACGGAAGCGGTCAACACCGCTTGCAGGATCGATGCCAGGGCATTCGAACGGCAATCGAGTGATTTGTGGGCAAATCGACCGGAAGTGAATGCGTTTCTCGGCAAGATCTTTGAGGACAAATCAGTCGTCGCGGAAGTTGAGGAGTACATCCGGCTGTTCGATCAGCTTCAGCAAGAGGGCGAGTCGTTCGAGAACCGGGAGGAAGTGGAGGCCAAGATCGCTTCCCTTGGTTCAACGGAGCATCTGATGACGAACAACGAAGATGTCCTCGGACGGGTTCGGGACAGCCTGTTCCGTTAGATCGATAGAGAGCTTTTTGCCTCTGCCTCGGCTGCCGTTTCCGTGACGGTTCCGAGCGAGATGTCATCCAGAGACTCGGGTACGACCGGCGGTTCTTCTTCGATGAGGGAGATCTTTTCCTGGAGGATCTCTTCAATCGCCACGTCGATGTAGCTTCGCGAGTCCCAATCGACCAACTGGGGCGCACCCCGAGAGAGTTCGATGACACGCTTTTGCAGGAGCACGCAGAGCGTGAACCGACCGCCGACCTTCTCCATTGCCGCTGCCGTTCTGCTTCGATTCATGAAGGGAGCGCCTCCCGGATGTGATATGTGAATTCTCTGGGGTTCAAAATGTGTGGAACGACCCAATGTATAAGACCGTGGTCTATTCTGTCAAGGCTGTCACTCTCACGTTCTGGCCGGTTTTTTGCGGGTAGCAGATCCGGAGAAGGGATCCCGGGCGGCTTTTGGGGTGGGGCTTCGTTGTAAGATCTATATATTATTCGCTTTAGGATCCCGGCGATAGGGAGACGAGGCGATAGACGAAATAGGCTGCCACGATCAGGAGAAGGGCAATGAACCCGAGGATGAGTCCTCCTCGGCGAGTCATTGCCGACTCCAATTCCATCGTGTCGGCGAGGCTATCGGGGGTTTTTTTGTTCTGGGAAAGGGGCAGAGTCGATTCAAGCTCTTTGATATCGATGGGTTGGGTGTCGTCGGTAGCAAGGGACGGCCCTCCATTGCTGGTCACGGTCATGATCTTCAGGATCAGAATCGTAATATTATCAATTCCGCCTTCATCGAGAGCACGCTCCACGAGCTTCTCACAAGCTGCTTGCCCCGTCTCGGCGGCGGCCAAGATGTTCCGGATGTCCACCCCATCCAGATAACGGGTCAGGCCGTCGGAGCAGAGAACATAGCTGTCTGCGGGCTCCACGGCCAGAGGGCTCAGCACGTCCACCTCCACGGATTCTTCGGCCCCCAGAGCGCGAAGGAGGCCGTGAGGCGTCGCGTGATCTTGGGTGATCTGGGAGGCTTGACGACCCCGGATCACGTAGCCTCGGCTATCCCCGACATGGGCGGTGTAAATCGTGTTCTCACGGAGAACAAAGGCGGTGCACGTCGTGCCCATGCCTCGTTCCTCGGGGTTCTCATTGGCTCGACGGAAGATGGTTTCGTTGGCAGTACGAAGGGCCGCGCCTAGGGAGATCCGGGGGTCGTCTGATGGATGGCTCAGGTAGGCATCAAGGACGGTATTGACCGCGATCTTGCTCGCAACTTCTCCTGCAAGGTGGCCACCCATGCCATCCGCGATGACCAGGATGCGTCCTTTTCGATGAAAGAGATCAGCATCCGCCGGTTCGAAGAAGGAAAACGCATCTTCGTTGTTTTCGCGGACCTTCCCCTCGTGAGTGATGAGTCCGACTTCGACATCGCTTCGATGAGGGACCGCGGCTACCGGCTCAGTTTGTGGTTGTGGGTCCACGTGCATTCTGTCTTGTTTGGCCTTCCGTCTGGCTTGATGTTGCCTTGCATTTTTCATATCTGGGGTCGTGTAGCAAGCCGGATGTGATCAAGGGAGGGGAAAGCTGCGGATGGTTCCGTCGTCGTGTCCGACCAAAAGGGCCTTGTGATTGAGGTCAAAGACGAGGCACAGAGGAACCGCCGGGGATGAGAATCGGCCAAGAGAGACAAGGTCTGTGATCGAGTAAAGAGCCACTTTTCGATTGATCAGAGCAGCGGCAAGATATTTTCCGTCGCTGGAAATTGCAAGAGCCAGCGGCTCACTGTCCAGTCCGCGAGATCGGGCGAGAATCCGTCCGGTCGCGACATCTCGGGACTCCAGGAAGTAAGGGCCCGAGGGAACCGGGGTCGATTCTCGAGTGGTGACGACCAGATGGGTGCCGGATGCTCCGAGGGTGATCGGGCCTCGTGTGTTGGAGGGAAGATCCCGGTAGCGGTGAAGACGGGCATAAGGGGGGGAGCTCGACAACCGGTAGGTTGCAAACCCCTCGACGGATGCGGAGACGAGCCCGTTTTCCCCTCCGACCAATGCGACTGCGAGGACTGGTTCGGCAAACATTGATAGATGTTGTTCGGATCCGCCGTGAACCGGAAAGAGGGTCACTCGACCGTCTTGGTTTCCAATCACGATGTGTCTTGGGTCGGCGTCCATGACGGTGGGAGTGAGGGGGGGAGAGATGCGTCGGCGCAGGATGGCAAGAGCATTCCCGGTTCCCAGAGGTGACATGATATGGACGGACCCGGATCCCCACGGGGCGAGCAGAATTGCCTCCGAGCGTTCCCCTGGGGCAAAGCCACTGACCACGACCGAGAGTGAGGCGGTGGAAAGATTCCAGGGAAAAAGGAGAGGGGCGGGATCGTGGGTGCCAAAAAAATGTTCCCGTGTGGATTCCTGACTCGGGTGCCGGACGAGCAGTCGTCCGGATGCATCCACGCTGGCCAGTCGGGGATGGTCGCCTTCGAGGAGAGCAATGCTGTTCACCGGAGCGCGATGGGCTGGTGGGGCCTCTTTATTGTCTTCGATCGGAATGATCTGAAGCATGCCATTGTCACCGGAGACCACGATTCGATCTCCCTTGGGGAAGTAGTCAAGAGTGGTCAGGTTTCCTTGTCGATAACAGGGGATTCTTTTGATCAGGTCTCCAGACCCGGCGTCGAACAACCCGATCGGATCTTCCTTTGACGAGCCGCCAACAATGCCAACAGTGCGTCCATCCGGAGAAAACGACCCATCCCGAGCGAAGCCAAGCTTGAAGGCCTGATTGGTCTTGTGCTGGACGTCCCCTGTCTGGGCATCAAAAAGGATGTACCCGTGTCGAGGACCGCTCTTGCCGAAACCTGTCGCAAGGAGGCGGCGCGAATCGGGTGAGAAACGAAGTCGACGGCAGTTTCCGACCGCAACCGTCCACAGAGTTTGCCCATCCGCCGTCGCTACCCGGAGGGTTCCGATTCCCGGAGTCAAATGGCTGCTCGCCACCAGCCGTCCGTCGGAAGAAAGAGCCACGCTCATCGTGGGGTATGCGGGATCGAGATGAGCTCGATGTCGAAGATCATCGTAAAGAGCTAGCCGGCCTTCGAAGTGAAGGGCGGGGAGATCGGAGAGGGCTTTCTGGTCCGGGTCGTTTCCAGACAGAGGTCCCGGGCACGAAATCCCGGCGAAGCTGTGAGGATCTTGAAGCTTCTGGGTGAAGGGAGTTCTGAGGGGGCCGAGAACGACCCCTGCCTGATGCATGGCCTCCTGGGAATTGTCGGGTACCTCCGTGGAGAGAAGGGAGGTCGCCCTTCTTCGTCCGTCCATGGAGATGGAAAAGGCTTCGAGTCGATGAGGCCCGGGAATCTCCTTTCGCTTCCACGTGGTCTCGAGGACCCAGACAACAGCCGAGCGAACGCGTCCGTCGGTTGGCTCGCCGATCGAGACGATTCGGTGTCCTCCAGGGCCGACTTTCACCGTGACGACCGGTCCGCCGTGGGAGAGCAGGGGATTTCCCCAGACCTTATTTCCAGAACCCAGGCCATGGGGTGTCGGGGTCGAATTTGGCCCGGATTGGCCGAGGCATGGGGTTTCCCCGATGCCCAGGATGACCGTAAGCAGGATGGGGAGGCCAAAGACCCCCATCGATCGTCTTTTCTCTTTCATGCGACCCGTGATTCTACCACGATTTTGGGATCGCTTTGCTTCGCCGTGACATATGTTTATAATGTTGCCATGGCTTGGTTTAGGACAAGAGAGTTTAACTGACATGTACAAACTTGCAGTCGTCAAGGGTCCCGATCGCGGGAACGTATTCAACATCGATGAGTTTCCGGCCGGGATTGGCCGGGACAGCCGGAACCAGATTGCTCTTCGTGACGCGCTGGTCTCCCGGTTTCAAGCTCAGGTTGAGATGCGAGGTGATCGGGTTGTGCTTCGGGATAACGGAAGCACCAATGGCACCGAAGTGAACGGCTTCAAGATCGAGCTCCATAATCTAAAAGCCGGCGACATGATGCAGATGGGGAACTCTGTCATTGTTTTCTACCGGCAAAATCAGGACGAAGATGACTCCCAGGGGAGTTCGGAAGTCAAATTCGATCCCGGCCAGACACTCGCAGGAGTGCGTGTTGACGTTCTCGGTGCGAGTCGGGCGGAAGAGCTTTTTGGTCAGAGCCACATGGTTCGTTTTCATCCGGATGAGTTGCTTCGATCTCACCTGGCACTTTCGACCCTGTATGGCGCGGATGAGGTTTTTGAGCTGGCCACCGATCGGGGAGAGCTTTTGAATCGGCTTGCAGAGCTGGTTTTGAAGGCATTCAAACCTCTTCGGGTCGCGATCTTGATCCGAGATGATGCAACGGGCGAGCTCCGACCTCGGGTGGTTTCTCCCCCCGACGAAAAGGGATCTCTGGATCGGTTCGTCAGCAAGACGGTGAATAGCGCCGTTCTTGAAAGCCGTGAGGCGTTTCTTGTCGAAGACGTTCTGGAAGAGCAGGACCTCCGGAAGTCCATCAGCCTCCGGGTCGATGATGTTCGCTCGGTGATGGCCGTTCCCCTCAAGTCCAAGGAGGAGGTTCTTGGCATTCTTCAGGTCTTCGGGGCCAGAACAGCATCCCCGTTTACCGAAGACGACTTGCGTCTCCTGGTTGCTCTGGGGTCGAAGGCTGGCTCGGTTCTGGAAAGCGCTCGCCTTTATCGAGATCTTCATGACCTCTTTCTCTCGACGACGCAGGCCCTGATCGACGCCCTGGAAGCCAAGGATCCCTACACCCGAGGCCACTCGGATCGAGTCGCTTCCTACTCGGTTTGTATCGGACGCGAGCTCAAGCTGAACGAAACAGACCTCAAAGACCTGTACCATGCGGCGGTTCTCCACGATCTTGGAAAGATCGGGATGCCGGATCAGATCCTTCATTCCACGGACAAGCTCACGGACGAGGAATTCGAACGGGTGAAGGAGCATCCGGTTTTGGGGGCTCGATTGCTCGGAAATATCCCGCTCTTGAAGGCCAGTTTGCCCGGTGTTCGTTCCCACCACGAGGCCCTGAACGGGTCCGGATATCCGGACGGTCTCTCGGGTGATGAGATTCCCATGATTGCTCGGATCATCTCCGTTGCGGACATCTTCGACGCTCTAACGTCTGATCGAACCTACAGAAAGGCGCTTTCGCCGGAAGAAGCTCTCGCCGAGCTCGAGTCGATCAAAGGGTCCAAGCTCGATCCGGTGGTGGTCGATGCATTTGCTCGCTCGATTGCCGAAAGGACCGGAAGTCTCGTCCAATCCTCTTTTCAAGAATAGGGTTCTTGCGTCCGCTTCGTTTTGAAGCGGGAGGGGTTGCTTCCTAAGGGCTTCTTTTTTAATGCTTTACGCGTTCAATTCCCGTTCCTCAGACCCCTTCTTTTTTGCTTGACACCCCGATTGCCTCTGCTAGAATCCGGCCTCAACATGGGGTGCGCCAACCGTTTATTTAGCGGTTGACGGTCCCATTTCCGCAAGTCGATGACGTTGCGGACCGGAAAAAAGGGAAAACAATTCAGCACGCCTTTTTCGTTGGAGGAAGTGATGCCTGGCAAGAGCCGATTGTCGTCCTCGATCCTCATTGTATTGCTCGTTGTTAGCTGCGTAAGTCTGGCAGCTCCGGCAATGGCACAGGACGCGAGGGCCCTCTTCGAAGAGGGCTACAAACTGTATCAGCAGGGACGAAGCGACGAGGCCGTCGCAAAGTTCAAGGAAGTACTCGCCACAAACCCGAGCCAGGAAGACGCGATGTGGATGCGCGATCAAGCTGCCTGGAGTTCGTGGGCGAAGATGCTGGCCAATCAAGGCGATGAGCAGCAAGTTGCAAGCCGGATTCTTGAGCTGGCCACCTTGCAGATGAAGGCCCAGCGTCGAGACGATCAAGCGATCGGGAATCTCGTCACCGAGCTGCGAGGTGCGGATTTTGGTGCTCGTGCCGTTGCTCGACGCAAGCTGGCAGATGCTCATGGAGCGTTTGCGGTTCCGGCGCTTGTTGGTGCTCTTGGGGATGAAGGTGACGATGATTTTCGCATCGAAGCCATGTACACCCTGACTCTCATGCGGGGGGCTGCAGTGCTTCCTCTTGTTGAGGCCATGCACACCGACAACGAGTTCCAGCGCGCGAACATCGCTTCCGTGTTGGGGAACATCCGAGACCTTCGGGCCGTCCCGGCTCTCAAGGCAGCGATGGATCAGGGTGGTAATTCCTATTACACTCAAGCTGTCGGCGATGCCATGAGCAAGATCGGCTCGAACGATTCCGGTTCTTCTGCCGCTATGTTCGCCGCTCTTGCATCTGCCTACTATCACGGAAACCCGGATGTTCTCACCGAGGCCTCGGGTACGAAGGTTGTCTGGAACTGGTCTGATGGTGCCCTCAACGGTGCCGAAGTTCCCTCCTTCCTCTATCATCTACTTCTCGCTGAAGGCTTCAGCGCTGACGCACTTGCTCTTGATGCAGACCATGCTGGTGCCTGGGTTCTTGTTGCACGAAGCTGGCTTGCCCAGTGGGCCGCGATCGAGGCCCGACAAACCGGTGACGATGACGGCCTGGCTGCCCTCGCCGGAAAGACGAGCCGCCTCAAAGGCCTCGCCGCCGGAGCGGGAACGGGTGTCTTGAATCAAGTCGTCATGACTTGCCTTTCCGAAGGTGAGCGGGACGTCGAAGTCGCAAGCAAGGCGGTTGCACTTCTGGGTCATATGGAAGCTGGACCTACCTTCAATGCCGGTTCGAGCAGTCTTCCCACCGCGCTTCGCGACGGGAACAAAGGTGTTCGATATGCGGCTGCGATCGCTCTTTCCACGATTCAGCCGGCCTGGAATTTCGAGGGTAGCGGTGCAGTTGCAGGTGAACTCGCAAGAGCGTTGGGTGAGCCGGGAATGAAGATCGCTCTTGTGATCTCCGCCGATGATGATGTCAGAAACGGAATGCTACAGGCTCTCAACGGATCCAAGGCTGGAATGCTGGCAATTGGAGCTCGAAGTGGCCTTCAGGGTCTTCGTCGGGCAAAGGGGTCTCCTCCCTTTGACGTTGTCGTTTGTGACAGCAATCTTCCGGACATTCTTCCGGACAGAGTTCTGAGTGAACTCAAGAATGACTATCGTACCGAGAGTCTTCCTGTCGTCATGCTTTCTCGAGCAAGTGACTTGACCGAGGTTCAAAACCTCTTCAACGATCGTGCTCAGGGTGTTGTTGTGCACGATGGCGACCAACAGGAAACAGTCACCGCGGTGAGTGGCGCGATCGCTTCCGACGGGAGTGCTTCTCGAGGTCGAGCGGTTGCTCTTGCTACGGCAGCTGCCAAAGCACTTGCGAGCCTCGCTCAACGAGTCGATGTCGGTGCGGTTGACGGCGATGCAGCCATGGGGCTGAAGCGAGCGTTGACTCTGGAAGACGGGATCCGTGTTCCGGCAACTCGCGCACTTGGTTTCATGGGATTTGCCGACGCAGCCTCCGACCTTGCCGGTATTTTGAGCAGCACCGGCAACTCGCCGGCTTCACGAGCTGCTGCTGCTGAGGCACTGGGCCGCATTGCTCAACGGGGCGGCGGACTTTCTCCCGAAGCCATGACTGCCCTTGTTGGCGGATTGGCTTCCGATGACATGGCCGTGAGTTCTGCCTGTGGCCGTGGTCTTGGTATGTCTGCCGCCGATGGCGCGACTCGGGCCAAGGCGCTTGAGGGAAAAAGACTCTCCCCTGGCTCGGTCTTTTCGGACTCTTCCCAGTGATCTTTGCTTCTTTGTTTGAATAGACGCCCATTCAGCGCGGCTCTCATGATCGATGAGAGCCGCGCTTTTTTTGTGGCCTGAATCGGTTGGGAGTCGTCTCCCGACTTTTTGAGATGGGAAGAAAAAGGGACAACCGTGGCTCAGGTTTATCTGGAACACTCTGTGGCGTAAGACCTTGAAGTTGAACCCAGAAAGGTCATTGAATCCCGACCGGGCTCAATCCAGGGACCGGTTTCAGCCGATATTCAGGAGATGATCGATTCCCTGGCTAGTCAGCTTGGTTGGTTGTTTTGCATCCTTGGATTGGGAGCCGCTTGTTTCTTCTGGCAAAAGTGCCGGGTCCTCTCCAAGGTTCATGCACAAGACCTCCTCCGATTCCTCAATGGGCTCTCGATCCATCCCGAGAGAGAGCCGGAAAGAAAGCCGGATCTGGGACAGATGGCTGGAGAGATCCGGGAGTTCTTTGATCTCGATGCCGTTTTGATTTGCCGCCGGGAATCGGTCCGTGATCCCTGGGTCCTGCTCGAACAGGATGGGGATCAGGGGAAGAGTTTTCCGCGAGAACCAGAGGGTCTTCTCTCCCTGCCCGAGCTCACTGCCGTGGATCAGGGAACCCCGGTGTGCATGCATCGGTCCCGGGTCCGTTGTGCTGCGTTTCCCCTGGAAGATCAGGGGAAAATTCTCTCGGTCCTGGTCATGATCGGGCCGGGTCGGAATCTTGAGGGATCCGACAAGACCATGATCGCCGAGGAAGTTGCTCGCCGGATTGGTCGGGTGCTCATGCGGCTTCGACTCCGTGATTCGGAAGGGGCTCGCCTCACCCAGCTATCGATCGTCAACCAGATCGGCACGATCGCCGCATCGAAGAGATCACCCCACGAATTGCTTGAGACCACGGTGCGCCTACTTGTTCAAAGGCTCGGCTACGATCACATTTGTTTTGTTGTCTTGGCGCCTCTTGGGGGAGAAGTCCTGAGCTGGGCTCAAGCCGGCAACGAGCCGGATCTCTTCTTCTCCGATGATGTGGATTTTTCTCGTTCGGGAACCATCTTTCAGAGAGCAGCTTCCACAGGAGCAGTTGTCCTGGCCGAGGATATAGAAGAGATTCAAGGCCACGTTGATCTGAGAAAGGGGACGAGGAGCGAGATCGCGGTTCCGATCCTGACCGCGGGCGAAGTGATTGCGGTCCTGAATGTAGCCGCGACCACAAGAGGGGGTCTCACCGAGAAGGATGCTCAGGCCCTTGAGGCGATCCGTGGATGGTTGGCGGTAGCGATCACAAACTCACTCTATGTTGAAGAGTTGAACCGTGCGAATCTTGAATCGGTCCGGGCAACGGAGGCTGCCGAGGGAGAGCGACGTCGTCTCGACATCACCCTTCGCAGTATTCCGGAGGGAGTGATCGTTCTCGACGGTGACCAGTGCATAGCTCTTCTGAACGAACGAGCAGAGGATCTTATCTTTTGCGATGAGCAATCGGTTCGCGGCCGAGATGTAAGAACCGTGGTAAAGAGCGCTGAGTTTCACGAGCTTCTTTCTGGCAGCATCGGTGCGCCAGGACGCCTTTGTAAGGCGGAGGTGGTCTTCTCCGTTCCGGAAACAGAGAAGAGTCAAACTCTTGCCATCAGCATCGAATCGGAGCCTCTCTCTCCGGATGGAGACGTCGGGACATTGATTATTCTTCGTGACGTTACCCGGGAGAGAGAGCTTGAGGCCATGAAGTCCGAGTTCCTCGCCAATATCTCCCATGAGCTCCGTACTCCCCTCACATCGGTCGTTGGATTTTCCCAGCTCCTCTCGGATGAGGAGATCGGCCCGATGAACGAAGTGCAAAAGGAATGCGTGGAGCGCATCATCGATCAGGGAGGGCATCTCCTTTCCCTCATCAACTCCCTGCTGGATATCACCCGGCTACGTTCCAAGAAGATGTCCCTTGAGCTTGAAACCGTTTGCCTGGCGGAGCTGGTGACGGATACGATCTCGGGACTGTCTGCGCTCTCCAGTGAAAAGAACATCCAGGTCAAGAGTGAAATTTCAGAGGAGCTTTCCCTGGTACGAGTGGACCGACAGAAGATCCGTCAGGTGCTAGTGAACCTTCTCAACAACGGCATCAAGTTCACGGCGCGCGGGGGAGAGGTTCGGGTCACGGCCGAGGAAGTGGGATCGGTGATCCAGGTTACCGTGTCTGATAATGGATCGGGAATTGTGAAAGAGGATCTCGATTCAATCTTCGAACGCTTTGCTCGCGGCTCAGGTCCTGAGTCCAGCGCCGCGGCAGGAACGGGATTGGGGCTGACCATTGTTCGGGAGCTTGTTGAGCTTCATGACGGGGGAGATGTTTCCGTGGCGAGCGTTGTCGGGGAAGGCAGTCATTTCACCTTTTCCATTCCTGTCGAAAGTACTCGAAGATCAAGAGGAGCGGTCTCCAAGGACGTGCTCGCTCATGTTCCGGAAGATGCAAAACCGACTCCGCTCACCCGGAATCGAAGGTCCATCCTGGTTGTAGACGACCGTCCAGAGCTCCTGGCTCTCATGCGGGTCAAACTCAGGAAAGACTTCAAGGTAAAGACGGCAACCAATGGCCGCGAGGCGCTCGAGGTTGTTCAAAGTGGTCAGGTCAAACCCGACTTGATTCTCATGGACGTCATGATGCCGGAAATGGACGGACTTGAAGCGACGCGTCACCTCAAAGCCGATCCGACGACTCGCTCGATCCCGGTCTGGGCGTTCACCGCCAGGGTGATGGAAGAAGATCTTCTCGGTGCTCGAAGGGCAGGATGCTCCGAAGTCATCGGGAAGCCATTCGAACCCCAGCAGCTGCTGTCGAAAATCAGG
>JAJDCM010000019.1 GCA_029260825.1 Planctomycetota bacterium
GGGAGAAGCGCCTCCGGTGCATGTCACTTGGTATGACGGAAAACCCGGGGTTGATCGGTTTGCCGCCCTGGGTCTCACCAGCTGGAGAAATGGCGTTTTGTTTGTGGGTGATCAGGGAATGATCTTGTCTAATTATAGCGAATATCATTTTCTGCCAGAAGAGACGGCGGGTGACTTCAAAAGACCGGATCCGACTCTTGCCGATTCCATCGGCCACCACGAAGAATGGATTCGAGCCTGCAAGGAGGGAGAGCAACCTCTTTGCCATTTCGGCTATTCCGGACCGTTGACCGAGACGGTTTTGCTGGGGTCGGTCGCGTATCGATCAGGAACTGTCCTGGATTGGGATCGGGAGACCCTGCGAGCGAAAGACAATCACCGGGCAAACCAGTTTCTTCGCTACCAGTACCGCAAGGGTTGGATTTCCGGCTGACTTCGCCTCGGCAAAAAGAACTTTATCAACGGACTGCCGGCCGTGAGCAGGGTAGACTTGCCTGGCTGACCGCCGTTTCGTTTGCCGAGGGGCCCGTAAATCAGCCAGGATTTCGGGCAAGGGATATCTATGCCGGCCGCTGAAATACTTTTTCAGCTTGCCAGGCAACAACTAATTGGCAGATTCAAACAAGGTAATTCATGACGCCACTTCAGATCCGAGGGATTTCTCTGCCCACACTTGGGCTTCTCTTCGTTCTCATCGCGACACCGGTTTTCGCGCAAGCGCCCTCCTTTCTTCGAGCCTTTCATGGCCAATCAAACGGCGATGAAATGGGGTCATCTGTGGCCCCTGCTGGGGACGTGAATGCCGACGGTTTCGATGACGTCATCAGCGGCGCGCCAGGTGGCGAATACGCCAAGATATTTTCCGGTCGTTATATCGCACGAAGAGAAGGGCCTCACGTTCTTCATGTCTTTCGAGCGGATGCAAATCGGATCACCGACGACGATTTTGGTCGCTCGGTTGCTGGCGTTCAGGATATCGATCAAGACGGTCATGACGATGTTGTTGTGGGATCCCCCCTGTCCGATGTGAACGGGCCAAGTGCAGGGGCGGCGTTTGTCTATTCCGGTCGGACGGGAACTCTTCTTCAGGTTCTGCATGGCTTCGGTCGGTCGTTCGGGGCCTCTGTTTGTGGGCCGGGCGACGTCAACGGTGACCATATTCCGGACGTCATGGTCGCTGCCCCGGTTGACGTGGATCATCCCACCTACCGTGCAGGAAAGATCTTTGTCTACTCCGGTGCTGAGATTGCTTCTCAACATCCCTATCAACCGATTGCTCCCCTTTTTACCGTGGTCGGAGACGGGGAGTATGATCTTCTGGGTACGGCGATCTCGGGTGCTGGAGACGTCAACGGTGACGGATGTGCCGACCTTCTTCTTGGAGCTCCTCAATACAACCCACTTGACCCGAGCGAGGTCACCGCTGGATATGTGAAGGTCGTTTCGGGTCGCACGGGAAGCCTTCTCATGAAGGTGCAAATTCCCGGAGCGGGGCGACTTGGCTATTCCGTTTCCGCCCTTGGTGATTGTGATTTCGACGGTCTCGACGACTTCTTGATCGGAGCTCCTCATTCAGGGAGTGCCCTCCTTCCCGACTCGGGAGCCGCCTATGTGATATCGGGCGGTACTCTGCTTTCGGGTGGCAGCCTCGTTGCGTTGCAAACCATCAACGGAACCGACGCCGGTCAGATTCTTGGGAGGGCGTTGTCGGGGATCGGTGATGTTGACAACAACGGAATGCCCGATTTTGCCGTGACGGGCCAGGACTCGTCGGGCAAGGCGTATTTCCAGATCTTCTCCGGTGATGGGAATCTTGTTAAAGAAATCCGTCCTTTCCGAAGCGGGGGAACCTCTCTCCTGAAGCTAGGCGCAGCCGGCGATGTGGATGGTGACAGCATCGCCGATTTCATGATTGGCGCACCGGAAAGCCAGGCGAACGGCTTTCTTTCCGGATCGATCGGGGTCTTCTCCGGGAGCTCAAAGGTCGAGTTGAGTCTGTCTCAGACCGTGATCGCCGGTGAGGAGTTTGACGTCTTCATCACGGGAGCCCCCCCGGGTTCTCAGGTGGAAATCGTGGTGAGCCAGCGTACCGGGTCCGATTCTCTCGCGAACTGCTTTCCTCTTGGCCTTTCGCTTCATGCCCCGAGGCAAGCGGCTTCTTCCTTCGCCGATGATGCGGGAAATCTCAGCTTTCGCCTCTTCATGTCCAGATCGAGGGCGAATCAAGAGCTCTTCTTTCAGGCTTACCTTCCACAGGCATGTGAGGTCACGAACCGGGTTTCCGTTCTTGTGGAGTAGACGGCCTTCGCTCTTCGAGCATCGGCGGGTGCCTTGGTTCTGGTCCTCGGTCATTTCCAAGTTCGATCGAACCATCGTGACCGGATTTCGTTACCATTGGAACGATGGAAGACGAGCTGCCAACAAGAGCTGATTCACCAGGCGAAGAGATTACCCCTGTTCTCACCGAGCCGGGCTCCGAGCCAGTTGTTTTCGATTCTGCCGGATTTGATGAGGGAGAGGTCCTTTCTGAACTCGCCCCCGGTTTCGTTCCGGCCGAAAGAGTCGTGGGCTGGATCGTGACCCTTCTCATCGGGATGACCCTTCTCGCGGTTCACCTCCTTGGCCGGTTCTTTGATTGGTGGCCATCCTGGACCTGGTGGCCGATCACGGGGTTGTATGTCCTGGCGATTTGTTTTCTGGGGTGGCTGACCCATCAAGTTCCGGTATGGACCTTTCGGAATACCGGGTATCGAATCAACTTCGCCGGGCTCGAAATCAAGAGAGGGATCTTCTGGAAGCAGGTCGTCAACATTCCTCGTTCAAGAGTGCAGCATACGGATGTTTCTCAGGGTCCACTTCAGCGAAGACACGGAATTGCCAGCCTGAAGGTGCATACCGCGGGAACGGAGAACGCGACGGTGGCCCTCGAAGGAGTTTCCCACGAGGAGGCCATGAGAATTCGCTCCCTCTTGATTCACACGGAAGATGATGTCGATGGAGTTTGATGACTCTGGCGAAGGGCTGGTCTCGGGAGCCAATCGGCTGCACCCCATGTCCGTCCTGTTTGGAGTCATTCGCTCGGCTCGCATGTTCTTGCTTCCGGGTCTGTTGGTCCTGTTCTTTTCCCGAGGGGATAAGTGGCAGATGTGGGCCATGCTTCTACTCATCCCGGCGGCCTGCTTTGAGATCCTGAGGTATTTCACTCTTCGTTATCGAGTGGACCACGACGAAATCGTGGTGCGAGAGGGAATCTTCTTCAAGAACGAGCGGCACATCCCCTTTCATCGCATCCAGAACATCGATCTGGTGCAAAACCCCCTTCATCGTCTCTTTCGCGTTGCCGAAGTGAATCTCGAGACGGCGAGTGGCTCCAAGCCGGAAGCCGTTTTCAAGGTTCTTTCTCTTCGGATCGTGAAGGAAATGCGGGCTCGGGTTTTTCGCGACCGCGGAGTCGAAAAAGCGTTCGAATCGTCTGACGATCCGATCGAAGACTTCCCTCCTCCTGCACCTACCCTTGAGGAGGATGTTGCTCGGTCTACGGTGCCTCCTCAGCCGGCAAAGATTCCCTTGCTCGAGGTGAAAACGTCTGACCTGGTGCGTCTGGGTTTGATCAACAACAAGGGCTGGGCCATGCTCCTTGCCATGATGGCGGTTATTTGGGAGTTCAACCTGGATGATCGACTCTGGAAGAGTTCGGAGTGGGAGACCTACTGGAATAGCATCAGCATGAATCTGGCGGTGTTGTTCGTGGTGGGGATCGTCATGGTGGGTATCCCGCTGCTCTACGGCGGGTCGATCGTCTGGACGATCTTTCGTTTCCATGGGTTCAAGATCATCAAGTCTGGCGAAGACCTTCGTCTCAGCTGTGGATTGCTGACCCGTCGTTCGGCGGCAGTACCGCTTCACCGCATTCAGCTGGTGTCGCTTCACGAGACTTTCCTGATGCGACGGTTGAGACAGGTTTCGGTCCGGGTTGAAACGGCGGGGGGAGGAGAGGAAGAGAAGGGGTCGATATCTCGTCGGTGGTTTGTTCCGTTGATGCCTCGTTTCGAGGTAGGAAGATTACTGGAGTCGCTTCGACCGGAACTCGATCTGGATCAGGTTCCCTGGCAGAGCCTCCCGGAGGAAGCGGAATGGAGACTCAAGAAGAAGGGCATCCTCCTCTCCTTGGTTTTCACCGGACTGGTCTCCCTTCTCGTCCGGCCATGGGGTGGCTTCTCGCTTCTGGTTTTCATGCCACTGATGGTGTGGTACTGCGGACGTTACTACCGCTCGATTTCCTTCGCCAGAACCGACTACGGGATCTTCTATCGAAGTGGAGTCTTCACCCTGAAAACAAGCGTGACATTTTTCTCCAAGATGCAAGTTGTGGGGATGAGTCAGTCGCCGTTTGATCGGCGGTATTCCATGGCGTCTTTGAAGGTCGACACCGCGGGTTCCGGCCCGGCGGGTCACAAGATACACATTCCATACATCCCGGAAACCCTGGCAAGATCCCTGTTCAACGATCTTTCAAAGAAGACCCAGGAATCGGCGTTTCAGTGGTAGGAGGCCGCTCAAGGTCGTTCGATCAGAGGAATCGGCGAAGGACAAACACGCCGCGGAGTGTCCCCCAGATCCGAGCAAGAAGGGTTCCTCTTCGACGAGCGATGATCCGGGCGCATCCGGAGAAAAGTCGTCGCAGCGGGCGATGGCGATAGAAACCGGGATAATCTCGACAAACCTTTTTCAGGAGCACTCGACCTCGACCGAAGGCCTCTCTGCTCGTGGACTTTTCAGCTATTCCGGCTAGCATGCCTCTCACGAGATCATCGATGAACTTGTAGTATTGATCAAGTCCCTCGGGCGGACGCTTGGCAAGAATCCTCTCGACGCTCTCGAAGTCTTTCAGAAGGAGGGAATCGCTGGCAAGCCACAACCGGTGGATGTCAGAACTTTCATCCTCCGGTAGTTCCAGTGCGGCCAAAGAGATTTGAGCAGCCTCCTCGCTTCTCCCCTTGTGCCTCAGAACTGCCACAAGGACGGACAGAATCGCGGCGTCCACATCCTCTTTTTCTCGCCAGTTGGAAAGCCAATCTGCAGCTCGATCCCGGAGGGCTTGTTCGGCAAGAGCAAGGCCGGTCGCACTCCATGTGTCGGTCTTTTCCCGAAGCCAATCTCGATTGGAGTCGATCCACTTGCAGAGCCTTTTCCTTTCGCCCATCTCTGAAAGAACTTCGAGATGGGCTCTCGCCCCAGCTCGTGCAAGATCGTCCCGATCTCTCAGGGAGTCCATCCCCCGCTCGCAACCTGTCCAATCTCCCCCCCTCCCCAAGGTCGTGATCCAGAGACCGGCGACTGCGGGATGAACGTCCGGGTCTTGAACAACTGCGTCCAGGGTTTCGCCCATGAGAGTGCTGAGCGAGTTCTGCTGCAATATTTCCGTCGCAAGGACAAGCTGGAGCTCCGAGGCAGTGGGGTCCAGGCACAAACGGCGAAATCGATCTTCGGCAACCTCCGTATCGCCCTTTACCGCCGCCCAGTGCACGAACCTCACGTGAACGAAGGACTCGTCTACGGATTCTTCAAGAGAAAGTAGGATCTGCTCGGCCGCGTCGAAATCCTTCTCGGCGACGTAGAGCTCAAAGAGCTGACCTCCTGCATAGGCGTAGTCCGGGGCCAGTCGGATTGCCTCGGTGAACGCTGCTTTGGCCTTGCTGATCTCGCCAATTTCAAGAAGGGAAGTGCCATGGTAGGCGTGGCTCGTCGGGTCGCGTGGAGAGATCACCGTCATCTGTTTCGTTGTTGCCAGGTGTTCGTCGCGTTGACCCGTGTGTTCGAGCCAGTCGGCAAGATTGCTCCAGCCCCGTTGATAATGCGGATTGGTAGAAAGGACCTCCTTGATTCGAGTGATCGCGGATTCGAAGTTTCCTTGCTGAGCCTCGATCCAGGCGATTCGACCTTCGATGATGGCGGGGCGGCGTTCTTCGAACGGAAGCTTCTCGCACACCGCCATGGCTCCGTCAAGATCTCCTTGTTCGGCCAGAAGATCGGCGGCGAGGTCGTAGGCTTCCTCCCGGAGCGGATCGAGATCAATGGCCCGGGTAATGGCCCTGACTCGTTCTTCGGGAAGGGACTGAGGAAGGCATTTCATGAGGAGAATCCATCGACTCGGATCGTCCTCTTGTCGAGAAAGAACTCGTCTGGCGACCGTTTCGGGAAGATCGGGGCGAGCGAGGATCATCGCCCATGTCTCGAGGGTGGACTGCGCCCAGGGGAGGTTGGGGTCGAGACAAAGGGCCGTCTCGAGGCCGGCGATTGCTTCGTCAGTATTTCCGAGCTTGAACTCAAGGTTGGCAAGAAACAGATGATTGAGAGGATCCTGCGGGCCAAGGGCACACGTCTCTTTTCGGAGCTCTCGTGCTCTGGAAGGATTGTTGTGCTCTTCGTAGTGTTCGGCGAGCATCAGGAGAGGAGGAATCCAGGTGGGGTTGATGGATACGGCTCTTTTGAGGGCTTTTTCGGCCCCTTGGTGATTAGCAAGTGCTTGGGCGCTTCTGGCAAAATCGAGCCAAAGTTGAGGAGTCAGAGGAAACTTCTCGGTTGCTTCCTTGGCGGTCAGGAATGCCTGCTCAGGTTGTTTCATGGCGAGAAGCTGGGCCGAAAGCGCCGACCAGGCTTGCCAGAGATCGGGTCTCTGTTCGGCGATCTCTTTGAGGGCCGAGTGAACCTCTTCGTCGGAAAGTACATCCGTCACCTGCGACCAGTAGGCGAGAATACCGTCTCCTGAGCTCACCTGAGATTCGAGCTCGGTTCTGATGATCGCAAGAGAGGTACGCCGATCCTCGTCAGATGATTGAAGCAACATGAGCTCCTGGATTGCCGGAATTTCATCCACCGAATGACCGATGGCGATGTGAAGTTGCTTTACCGCATCATCAGTTCTTCCCACCTGGGCAAGGGCATGTCCCAGGATGGCATGAGACTTGGCCGAGGTTGGCTCCAGGCGGCAGGAATGAGCGGCCTCCTCCATTGCTTCCTGAAATCGGCCAAGGTCGATCAGGCGAAGGGCTCTTTCTCGACGAGCCAGTGAATTCGAGGGATCTTTCACGAGGATCCGGGCGAGAAGAATCTCGGCAGCAGCTGGATCCTTGGGAGCCAACCACTGAGCATGGAGCAAAGAGAGGGGGCGATGAAAGGGATAGGTTTCTGTTGTTTCCTTGAAGTGGGAGAGCACCATTTCTCGGCCGCCGATCAGCTCAAGGATGGTGCAGAGTTCGTGATGGGCTTCGAGATTGAGCGGCTCCAGGGCGAGTAGGTTTCGCCATGATTGCTCCGACTCTTCGAGATGGCCCTGATGAAAAGCGATCCGAGCGGTTGTCATCAGTCGGTCGGTCTCTTTTCCGATTCCCTCGGAACGGGAAAGGAGTTCCTCCGAGCGATCGAACTTGCCAAAACGTGCGTAGACCTGGGCACAATAAAGCAGGAGATCAGGATCGTCTTCTCGGGCGGAAACCGCGGCTTCGAGGACATCGAAACCCTCCGATGTCCGTTCCAGCTGGTCGAGAGCCTCGAACAAGCTCTTGGCAGGGTTCGCTGATTTGCTTGCGAAGCGCTCGAAGCGTCCGCGAAGAAACTTCAGAACCAGCTCGGTCATGCCACGGCTTCGACAGGCGGCAAAGTAAGTCTGGGAATAGTATTCGTTGGTTTCTTCGAGGCAAGCCGCGTAGCGATAGAGTTCGATTGCCCGATCAAACTCCCGTTCATTCCAGAGCAAGAACCCTTTCAGGAAGAGGCCGTGAGCGTCCCCGGAAGAGAGCCGTAGAGATCGTCGAAGGAGACGATGTGTGCGCGAGTTAGATCTCGCATCGGCACTCAACTCCTGGGCCAATTGCTGGAGGAAGACCGGGTGGGCGGATGGATCTTCGCTTTTCCGGGAGAGGATCGCCAGTCGCTCCTTCACCCGCCCGAGGCTCTGCAAACAAGAAACTTTGCGAAGGACGAGCCACTCATTTTCCGGGTAGAGTTCAAGGAGACGGTCGAGGCAAACCAGCATCCCCACATCGTCGGCCTCGTAACCGGAAAGGGCGTATCGTCCCTCGATGGTAATTCGGTGGTGCGGATCTTGATCGGTGAGCTTTCGATGTTTCGAAAAAGCCTCATCTCGATCATGCACGTGGAGGGCTGATTCGATCTGAAAAAGAAGGTCGTAAAGAGAGCTATCGAGGAGCTTCGTGTCTCCAAAGGGATCCGGGTCCGCCTCCGGTGCGATGGCCAGGCAGCGGGGTCCGTTTACTTGGTATCGTTCGAGAAACTCCAGATCGAGGAATTCCTGAGAGTGAGGAAGATAGGGATCTCGGACGATGAAAACTCCGAGAC
>JAJDCM010000181.1 GCA_029260825.1 Planctomycetota bacterium
TTTTTAGATTTGGTAGCGACCAGACCTCTTGTTGTCCTGAGGGGGATCGGACCTCCTTCCTTCTTTGACGCCCCGAAAACATTCCCGGCTCCAAATGGAGGCGGGCGCCCCACGCTGGGGGATCTCAATGGCGATGACTACCTCGACGTAATCCTCTTGCATCGGAGAAACGGCGAATTGAGTTCGTTGACCATCTTCCTTGGCGACCAGAATGCTGACTTTACGCTCCACTCCGAGATTATCTTCCCCTTCATGCTTGACGCGGATCTGGGAGATTTCGACCAGGATGGATTCCTCGACCTTACGATCTTCTCGAAAGAGGAATTGAGCTCGACGGTGGGAACATTGAACGTCTATCCAGGTCTTGGGGATGCCAATTTCGGCGTGCCTGACCAGTACACAATGAGTTCCGGTAGCAGCCAACTCGTTCAGGATATCAATGGGGATAGCTGGCCCGACATCTGCATCGAGACAGACCCCGAGATGATTGGCTACCTTCTCAACGATCAGCAGGGAGGATTCGACCCCCCGCTCCTGTTTGAAGCCGGAATCGACGTTTCGAGATTTATCCTCGTCGATCTGAATGAGGACGGGGATTTTGACTTCGTTTGCTCAACCTCGAATGACCCAGATGAGATGTCGGTGGTGCTGAGCGATGGTCTAGGTGGATACCTTGCACCGAACGTCAATCCGTCAACCAATGGCCCGACCGGCATTGTTTCGTCGGACTTCAATGGCGATGGGCATGCCGACGTGGCGATCACAGGGAGTGCCGGAGCAGACATCGGCGTCTACCTTGGGGACGGCATGGGCGGGATTGGCCCGTTTGCCACGTTCTTCCCGATGCCTTTCGATACGCACACAGTGAGTAGGCCAATGGATTTTGACGGTGACGGTCTTCTTGATGTCATCGTTTCGGATGTGGGCGGAGGGTCGGTCCGCGAAACCTGGCTCTTGAGTGGGCAGCTGGACAACAGTTTTGTTCCCACGACCCTCATCTCGGGAATAGGAGGCGCCTCCGATATTGCCGAGGGTGATTTCAACTTAGACGGGAATCTCGACATTGCAATTGATGGGAACTCTATACAAGTCTTCCACGGAGACGGGATGGGAGGGTTTACGCCGGGCTTCCAGGAGAATCTTTTTGAGGATTCTCAGATGGCTGCCGCAGACCTGAACAACGACGGGTGGCTTGATTTGGTCGTTACTCTCATCGGTTCGCTCGAAACGCGGATCTACCATGCCGACGGAGCAGGAGGATACGACCTTTTCGACACGCTCCCCAATCGCAGTGGATTCGATGTGCGAATAGGAGACGTAGACCTCGACGGGAGACCCGATGTCGCCCTGGGTTTTACGGCAGGCCCGGAAATCGTGATCTTCACCAACGGGGCAGGCGGGTTCGGGAATATTGTCGGGCTTCCGTTCCAGGGAAGCACGGTCTCGATCGTGCTTTCGGATTTTGATGGAGACGGACTGCTCGACGCTGCGGGTCTGGGGTACAACGGGTCATCTGGCCGGAGCAAAGTGTCAATTCTCCGGAATACCACGGGTCGTGTGTTCGAGCAAGTCGAGACGCACATCCTCGGAGCAGGGCCTTTCGTCATGGAGACCATCGATGCCGATGGGGACGGAATCGTCGATCTAGCCTGCGCAACTGGTTTCTCTCATGCCGTGTCCATTCTCCGAGGTCGGGGTGACGGAACCTTTGAGGACCTTCCTTACTCGTTTGCCCATCGCGGCTCAGCGGACTCCCATGGTATGGCGATTGGCGATTTCGATCGGGACGGCCGGGAAGACATCCTGTTGGGATTGGACATCCTCCAGGGCATCTCGCTTCTCTACAACCGAACGGCAGGCCACCCAAGCGCCTCGGTTCGAAATCTTCAGGGTGGAGTCAATGCGGGAAGGGGGAACCTCGCGGACGTGCTCTTCGTGAACGGATCTGCGGGCGATCCGAAAACACGTTCTCTTTCCATGACACCCCAGACAAGCCTAGTGATCACGATGACTCAACCTCCATCAAGGGCGAGTCTTTCCCAATCTTCGTTTGCGCTCTTTCTTTGGAGGCGGGTCGCAAACGACGATCAGTTGGTGACCTTGCCGTTCAATACTGGAACACTCGCATTCAACATCCCCGGAACAGGCCATGTCCGGTTGCCAAAGAGGACTTGGAACAACTTCGGCCATATGCCGATTCTCGGCGCACCTGACTTCCCGTCGGTGGGAGCACCATCGGAAGTTTTTAATTTGGGCCAAGGAACAGGGATTCCGATTGTGTTTACGTTGCAAGGAATCATTCGTGATGATGGAGCTGCAGGCACGTTCGCGGCGAGCCCAACCAACGGATTAGTGGTCACCGTCGAGTGAGTGTTACTTGCCGGGGTGAACAAGCGGATGTCGTTTCAATTCTTGCACCTATGCGCCCATTGATGACGCCGGCGGATTTAGGTGGGCTTTCTCGCGCTCAGGAGGTTCCTCCGTCCTCTAGATCTCGATTGGGACTAGACCCGGAACCAGCGAGTTTGATCAGAATTTGAACAGGCGAGTTTGTGCGAAAAGCGGCTTTGGAATACCTAAGTCGTCATGTTCGGCGCGAAGCCAAGCAAACCGCTCGCCATGAGCTGGATCGTCTGGATCAGCTTCGCCGCGGGACTGGTTCGATGTCAGTTTCCAGGTCGTGTTTTTCAAGCGGATCCATAGATAGGATCATATCACCCTGCGGACCTTGTTGCTGTTCAGTTCGATCTCAATCCGAGCCCAGTCGATCCGGACGCGACGCGGATGCTGAAATCATGATCCGCCGGGTGCATGAAGGACGGGGGAGCCTGGCCCTAGACGCCGAAATATCGGTTCTTACGAACTTTTCCGAGGACGAAGCTCATCTTCTCCTTGACCCACGTCAAGCCCCCCCATTATTCTCTTCGGTAAACTTCTTTAAACTGTGCCTCGTCTTCACCCTCTAAAACACCGCATTACCCACTCCATGGAGGTTTCCTTGACCGCCCAACGAGCCGTTTTCTGGACGTCCATCGTCTGCGCATTGTCTCTCCTCCACTTTCCAGCCGAGGCTCAGATCACTCTTCCTGGCACCCAGCCCGGAAACGCAGGCGTCCTTCTTCCTGCGGACGATTGCGCCACCTGCCACGGAGGCTTTGACTCCATGTCGGATCCCTACGATGCGTGGTCCGGAAGCATGATGGCCCAGGCAGGTCGAGACCCCGTCTTCTATGCCGCCCTCACCATCGCCAATCTGGACGTCG
>JAJDCM010000182.1 GCA_029260825.1 Planctomycetota bacterium
TTCATAGAGTTAGTTTAACCCAACGCTGCCACAGAGACACAAATCGAGATGCTGCAAAACGGCTGACAGGTCACATTGGCGCATCGAATGTAGGCTTGAAATAGGCTAATATGGCCGCATCTAATAAGGAGTGTTTGAAACAGCAACACTTTGTTATCAGCTTGAACAAAGCGATATCCCGTTAGATACAGGCGCTTTTAGTGCCTTGTAAAAATGGGGGCGATTTGGTTTCGACGCGGATGTCAAAGCTTGCGGTGCATGTCGAGAGGGTTGTGACTCTCGTAAAACAATCGCAGTAACTTTTATAGTTGCCAACGACGAAAACTACGCACTAGCGGCCTAAAAAACCCGCTTACGTCCATGATTCGTTTCTTGCTAGAAGAAGTGGACGGCAAAGCAGCAAGATCGCGCGGATGTCTCGCCCGGGGCTGAACCGTTAAAAACAATCGGGATCGCTGACAACACCCTGACCGTTGGGTCGTTTGAAGCTAAATTAATAGACGGAATCTAAGCATGTAGAGCCTATAGTGGCGAGTCAGCGGACGCGGGTTCGATTTTAAGTGGTCGACGTGGAGAGTGATCTCCAATGAATAAAGAGGGCTCATACGGTGAACGCTAAGGGATTGATGGAAAGATCCTATGCCAACGCCGTACGGTGAATGGGAAACCAGTAAGCCGTCTAGAGACTCATAGGCTTCTACAGGACTCTTTGTAAGAAAGATCCTACGAAGTACTAGGGTGGAATGTTATTCCACAATACGCCCTCCACTGTTTAACTCATCTAACGATGGGTGATACAGATGAAGGAATAGTCCAGCCCGCATCGAAAGGTGTGGATGACTGCCCCGCCGCCTCCACCATTCCTACACCTCCTTGGGACACCAGTCCCAAGGAGGTGTATTTATTTCTGCCCTAACATCTCAAATGGATTACAAGAAAGTTAAGCCGTTAACCCCGCTTACTGTGGGATACCTTGCGGGCCTCATTGACGGTGAAGGTACGGTCACTTTGACTCGCAAGCATCGTCGCGAGAATCGTCAACTTGCGATCACAATCAGTAGTACCGAAAGAAAGGTTCTCGAATACGTTCTTGGTATTCTTGGGGCAGGCAAAATAACCAGGAAACGGGTTTATCAAGCTCACCACCTCCCTAGTTACACCTATGCGATCTACAACCGACAAGCCTTGCAGGTATTAGCATGGATCCAACCGAACCTTCAAACTTACAAGGCGAAGCGTGCCGAACTAATTCTCAGTCAATACGTTTCGCTCACGCCACGTAATGGTAAATACTCTGAGAACCAAAGGATCCAACGAGAAGCGTTTATCGATGCTGTTTTAAGCATCAAACCAGCCGGAACTGCGTTAGAAACGAACTCATAAGTTCCATTCGGTTCAATTCCCGCCGCCTCCACCATCAGCATATCCAAGAAGATCCTAGGATGTCTTAACCCCCCAGCTAGACTGGGGTTTTTTGTGCTTTTGGATCTATTGACAGAGTAACGTGATTCGGTGAGATAACATATTTCGGCGGCCGTCTTCATCAGTCGAAAGAATTCGAGCGAAATTGAAGGCAGTATCTATCCAAGAATATTTTACTGTGGCCCAGCAACAACAGAATCCTAGCGGAAGAGAGCAGTGCGATGAAAAGCCCACACCCACTTGTTTACTTGAAAGACCTGGTCATTGAAAGCCCAATCGGCAGTCTGATCTTCCTGGTTTTCGCTGTGTGGGTAATCGGGGTACGTGTCTACAACGAGTACAGTATCGACTATGGCGATATCCGCGTGGCATCGACCATTGAGAGTCTGCGCAATCTTAAAAATGCCAGTACGGCGGCGGATTTGAGTACTGCATACCATTTTGCGGTACTAAGTGCAGAAGTCTATGGCGATGTAGATGAGCAGGGAAGATTTCAGCGCGAGTGGGAGGTTCGAAATTGCGGCAACGAAGCAATTTATACACAGTGGCAACAGCTTATTTTACCGGCCTCAATTCCCGACCGACCAGCCGGTGAGCAAGGTGCACAAATGCGCCTTGATTCTGAGCTGATTTACGGCGTGTGGTATCGAGCGCCTGCCGATGATTCGGTCGAAGTGGTGATTGCCTTTGCGGGCACTAACGACCCTGGTGACATCTGGAGCAACCTGTACTGGTTAACCCAGTACTGGCCCGGTGGTTGGGGCCAGTACGATCTTGCGCGTACGCTTGGCCCAGCGATCGAATCTTATGTAGAAACGAGATTTGCAGACAAAAAGGACCTTAGAATCGTGGCTACAGGTCATTCGCTGGGTGGCGGGCTGGCCCATCAAGCCGCCTACGCGGCAAAAAATATCGACCGGGTTTTCGCCTTCGACAGTTCGAGCGTCACAGGCTTCTACAGCGTTGACAAAGCAATCAGAGACGCAAGTAAAGTAAACATGCGCATCTATCGGGTTCACGAGCGTGGTGAAATACTCGCCTACTTAAGATCATTCATGAGCGTCATCTACCCGATCGTTGAAAAAACGCCGCAAATTATAGAAACCACGGTAAATTTCGATGATGGACAACCCGTCGGGCAACACAGTATCGAGGCTCTCTCGTGTGCCTTGATTGCCAGTCAATGAGGGCCAATCGGATTATGAAATTTCGCCACGAAAACGGCAACCTCGTGTCCAACCGAGCCTA
>JAJDCM010000183.1 GCA_029260825.1 Planctomycetota bacterium
TGAAGGATGGAAAGCTCGAACAACTTGGTATCAGCTGGTTGAAGCATGGCTTTGGCGCTCTCACCGAAAACCTCTGCAATGTCTGTATCGATCCTGGCACCTCGGACGCTCTCGGAATCGGGTGCTCGGATCCCTACACCGCCTCCCTCAACGGAAATCAAGGGGGGTTTTTTGGAATTGCCGGCCTGGGACCGCGATCCGAGGTCAACCCGGTTACCGGAGACTATCCCTTTCCCTACGGAACAAGCGGTCAGACAGGAGACGATATCTACAAACGACTCCAGGTACGAAACGCCGATCTTGACCCGGCCCAGAACGTTGGAGCACGGTATTTCGTCGAAGGGCATTACGTCACCCCTGACGACTCCCTCGCCGGGAACAACAACAATAACGCTTCCTACCGGGAAATCTCCGTGGGAGGACTGACCGGGGGTGGATATGACCTGTCGCTCATGAGTTCCACCATGCGAGAGAAACCAGCGCTCCTTGCCTGGTCCGACATCGATCCTGCGGTCACCATCGGGACCGTCGATGTGGTCGACGATGGCCGAATGATGCTCGGAAGCAAGGCCACGGATCTGGGTGGGGGAATGTGGCGGTACGAATATGCCGTCTACAACATGAACTCCGATCGATCCTGCGGAAGCTTTTCTCTTACGGTTCCTTCCTCCGCCTCCATCATGAACACAGGGTTTCACGATGTCGACCACCATTCGGGGGAACCCTTCGACGGCACGGACTGGACGGTGAGCCTCCCGGAGAGTGCAAACGGTAGCCTGATTTTTTCGACCCTTAACTACGAACAGAATCAAAATGCAAACGCCTTGAGATGGGGAACCCTCTACAATATCCGATTTGATATCGATGTGGGGCCGGTCAGCGGGACGGCGACTCTTGGGCTCTTTGCTCCGGGCATTCCTGATACCGTTGAAGTCGCCGGAGTTGTTCCAAAGCCCGTCAATCTCTCGGACGTCCTCGCCGGCACCGTGAACGGGGGAGCCGGGCCGATCACCGACATCTTGTTCCTGAACGGGTCGCCAGGAACCGGCCCCAATCGGGAGGTCAGAATCGGATTGGGCGAATCCTTGGCCCTGGACCTCGATCTTCCTCCGGCGGGTTCCGGAAATGCCTGTAGCATTCTCTGGGCGTGGGCAGCGGTTCCTTCCGAGAGCACCATCACCCCGCTTGGGTTCGATCTTGGCTTTTCCTCTCTCCCGTCCCCCCTCGGTCTCCCGGCGACGCCGCAGCCGGTGAGAATCGCCAACACATTTCCCAACAGATTTGACATCCTTCTCGGGGTTGAGCGATGGCCGGGTCCCCCGACCCGGAAAAGCCCAAGCCGACTGATCAACTTACCGTCGGGAGTCAGTTTTCCCCTGACTGCCTTTTTCCAGGGATTGATCGAAGATCCCGGGTCACCCAATGGGCTTGCCGCCGTGACCAATGGGCTGACGTTGATCGTCGAGTAGCTTTCTTGACCTGGACGGAAAAGAAGCCGAGAATGAAATCTCGTAGAGGGACATTTCCGCGACCACCAACCGAGTTCTCATCTATGCCACATCGCTCTCCCTCGAAAGACCAGTTTCCCGCGGCTCTCCATGAGTTTGCCGCAGAGGCCCTCGATCGGTCACCCAGATCTTCTCCAGCACATC
The DNA here is from genome assembly GCA_029260825.1 of Planctomycetota bacterium. Classification (GTDB taxonomy): domain Bacteria; phylum Planctomycetota; class JACOTG01; order JACOTG01; family JAJDCM01; genus JAJDCM01. The sequence continues at coordinate 1,653 of JAJDCM010000183.1, forward strand.
ATCGAGGGCGCCTCCGATCCCATTTTCGTGAAGGACACCGAAGGGCGATATCTCCACATGAACTCGGCCGAGGCCTCCGCTTTCGAATCACCACTCGAAGAACTTCTCGGCCAAACCGACAAAGAGCTCTACCCCGACCAGCACGAAGAAATCCAGACCATTGAAGGACATGTACTCGAAACCGGCGAAACCAGGGTCGATGAGACCGATTTTCGTCCCGATTCCCCCGATCAAAAAACCTACTCAACATGTCGGTTCCCCTGGCGCAATCGAGCGGGGAGAATCGCGGGAGTCATCGGAATCGCCCGAGACGTCACCGAGGGAAGACGCCGGGAAAAGACTCTCCGCGTGTTGATGGAAGGCACTGCTTCCGTGACGGGAGATGATTTCTTTCGATCCCTGGCTCGCCACCTGACAGAGGCACTAGGAGCCCGCCACACTCTTCTTTCCGAGTTCGTCGATGAGAAATCCGCCCGCGTCCTGGCGTTCTGGCCAGCTGAACTCCACCAGGAAGGATCCATTTACTCTCTGGTTGGAACTCCTTGTGAGAAAGTCGTTCGAGGAGAGGTCCGGTGCTATCCCGAGCTGGCTCAGGAACAGTTTCCAGACGTCCAGCTTCTGAAGCAGCTCAAGGCGGAAAGTTACTTCGGCGCACCCTTGAAAGACTCCGCCGGCAAGACATTGGGGCACATCTGCATGTTCCATGAGAAGTCTCTTCACCTGGACTCCGAGTCACTTTCCATCATTTCAATCTTCGCAGATCGGGCGGGTGCTGAGCTGGAACGGCGAAGAAGTGAGCGCGCCCGAAAAGACCTGGAAACCCAGCTCCAACATGCTCGCAAGCTAGAAAGCCTGGGGGCCTTGACCGGAGGGATCGCTCACGACTTCAACAACATATTGACCGGCATCCTGGGAAACGCTGATCTCGCCAGGATGAGCCAAAAAGACCCGGCGGTCATCCAGCAATGCATCGACACCATTACCATGGCATCGCTAAGAGCGTCGGAACTCTGCCAGCAACTTCTCACCTACGCGGGAAAAGCAAAAGGCTTGCCCAAGAAACGGGTACAACTCAGCAAGCTCGCCCAAGAAATGGTCCAGATGTTTCGGGTGACCGTCCCCAAGACGATCGACCTTTCGGTTGACCTGCGAAAAGACCTGCCCGTCATCCTGATTGACGATTCCCAAATCGGTCAACTCATCATGAACCTCGTGCTCAATGCTGCCGAGTCCATCCGCGGGCCTTCCGGAACCGTGTCCGTTTCCACAGGAACTCATTACTGCACTCAAACCGATCTCCAAAGACTTCAGGTCAACCACGGCCTGAAGGAGGGAGTCTGCGTGTATTTTCGTGTTGCGGACACCGGACGCGGAATGGACGAGAGCACAGCATCGAGAATCTTTGACCCCTTCTTTTCTACAAAATTCACCGGACGCGGGCTGGGGCTGGCAACAACACTCGCCACGGTCCGTGATCACTCGGGTGGAATCGAAGTGCAAACCCAACCCGAGAAGGGGACCGTCTTCACGATTCTCTTTCCGATAGAACAAGCACCCAACCCCACTCTTGCCGAAGCTCCAGCCCCTCCTGGACAGCTCGGTTCCATCGGAACAGTCCTCGTCGTGGACGATGAAAGAGTCGTGCGGGACATGGCAAAATCAATCCTTGAAATGCGCGAATTTCGTGTCCTGGTGGCTCCCGATGGTCCAACCGCAATTGAGGTTTTTCGTCAACATCAAGACAAAATCTCCATCGTGCTTCTTGATCTGATGATGCCTGGAATGGATGGGTTGGAGGTGTTTGAGAAGCTTCGTATTCTGGATCCAAACGTCCAGGTCCTTCTCTCGACCGGCTACCGGGACCAGTCGCTTGCCGATCAGTCTCAAGAAAAAGGATTCGCCGGGATTCTCGAAAAACCCTACCGACCGGTCGACCTCGTCAACCGCCTACGCCTCCTCCTCCAGGAGAAAGCGGTCGAACCCAAGCTGTAGGCTGCACCTCGGGCCCAAACACCGGTCCTCTCGAAAGAGTATCTCTTGCTACTTAAGATCTTTCTTCGCTTCCTTTGACGAATGATCCTCTTCAAGAGCCTTGAACACCTCCTCCATCTTCGCCAGAGACGAACGCACATCCTCAAAAATTCGGGCCAGTTCCTCGAGAACTTCACTTCGGGTTGGCTTCTTCGGGACAGTTGCCAAAGAAATTTTCCTGGAACCTGGAACGATCTTGTTGAAGGGGACCATGTTCTGGGGCTCCCTCACTTTCAGTTGCGGGGCCTTGAGCAACATGTCCGTGTAGGCTCTTGTGATCGCCAGGTCGAGCTTCCCCTTCTTGGCATTGAAAAAGGGCTCGATCTTGAGCCTCATCGGTTCGTATTTCACGGCGAGCTGGGCCCGACTGACCGGGTCAAGAAGCCACTCGACCGACAGCGGTTTCTTCTTTTCATCGATGGTCCGAGGTCGCAAGACAACCCGATGCCTCTCCCCTTTCCGGAGAACCTGAACATTGAGCTCTTCCCCATCCTCAAGCTCGGAAAGAACCATCCCGAGGCGATCCTGTGTCGCAGGCTCCTCCTCAATGCTCAAAAGGATGTCAAACTTCTCGAGTCCCGCCTCCGCCGCCGGTTGTCCTTTCTTGACCTCGACGATCAAGAGAGTCTCGTCAACCGTCAACTGGAGTTGAGAAGCAAGAGCCTGATCAAGCTCCTGAAGCTGGACTCCAATTTTCTTCGGCTTATCTTTTTTGGGCGGTTCGAACGGGGCGAGATCCGGTTCAAAATCAACGACGGCTAACGGTGCCCCTTCCTCGGATTGCACGGTTACGCAATCGGCCTGGAGGCTCAAGTTCTCGCCTGACAGACTTGAGCCATCGCACAGAACACTCACGTTGCCGTTACCCCGAAGGAGGATCTTGACGTCCTTTCCGTCCTGCTTGAAGGTGACGGTGATATTGTCCGCGGTGATCTTCGTCTTTTCTTCTTTCTCGTTGGCCTCGACTCGAGGAGAGGCGCCGATCGAAAGGAGAGAGACAACAAGAAATGCCTTCGAGAGGACATGAACGACCATTTTCATTTCTCCTGATTTGGCCCGAGTGATTCCATCAGGATGACTCGGGAACATGTGTGTTCTTCAATTGGAACTAGAACGAGATCGACTTCGACAGGGAGGCCGACTTGACCGCAACCGGTTCCGGTACACCGTACTCGTCCAACCCCAGCTCATACAGTTCATCCACCCGCTTGCGCTCGACAAAGCACCGCATGACCAGGACCTCAAGGCCCTCTGTGCCGGCTTGAGAACGGCGCTCCATCAACACGGGGGGAAATTCTCGAACTCGAGTGGAGTCAGGAACAAACAAAGAGGCAGGTAAAAGGTTCTTCTCGATTGCCGCATCGAGATCGGAAAAGAGACCTCGAAGAAGAGAGCCGGCGTCCGAAGGTTGTTCATCTGCAACGTGAACCTCTACAGACCCGGTAATTTGATCGACTCCAGGAAAGAGAACGAAAGAAATAGCACCACCAATCCCGAGGGACGCGACCATCAACAATCCGGCACAAAGAAAAGCCCAACGCCGCGAAACGGATATCACCTGGGAAGCGGATCGGTGGGCAATCTCATGGATCGAAATGAGTCCTCTCGCCGATTCGGATGGCGCAAGACTCGCATCAACGGCTCCTCGAACCAGAGCCTCATCATGGAGACCCTGGGCCAGTCGCTTCCAGATTCCCGGATCTCCGAGGGAAAGGGAATGAATTCTGTCCCACTCCTCAAGTGTCGCGGTTCTCGAAAGAGCCCGATGAAGAAGAGTCGCTTCGTCTGAATGATTCATGGCAATCGTTTCCCAGTTTTGACTTCTGCTTTTCGTCGAGACGGTCGATTCGTTTTCGCAGCATGCTTCTACCCCGCACCAACCGGGCTTCGAGTGATTTCTCGCTGATACCAAGGGCAAGGGCAATGGATCGTTGACTCATTCCTTCAACGCTTTTCAGCAAGAGAGGCTCCCGATACTCGAGTGGGAGTTCATCAACGGCCATCATGACCCGCCGGAGTTGTTCCCGTTGGCCCGTAGCCGAGGCGATGTCCGGAGCCGGATCCGCGACTTCCAACGCCTCATCAAGCGGTAGGGCGGAGGTTGACGTCTTCCGAGCTCGTCCCGATCGAGCGACTCTTCGGATTTCGTTGAGTGTCAGAGTGCGAAGCCAGGCACGAAAAGCTCGCGGGTCCCGAAGACTTCCGATCCGAGCGATGACTCGAACAGCTACATCTTGAAGTACATCTTCAACATCCAGTCTCTGATCCCTGTTCGCAAGAATAACCACAGACAACCAGCGACGATGGTCCTCCCAGAGGCGAGCCAAAGCAGCCAGGTCACCCTGGATTGCCAGGCAGATGTCGTTCAGTTCCGTGTTCGTTTGTGACATGGCTGAAGATAGAGATGCACGAACGGGATCATTCCTCCCCAGAAAATTGTTCCACTGATGCTTTTCTTCAAGAGAAGGACGGAGCACACCGGACATTGCAACCACCCTCCTGGTCTACCCGACGTTCGTGGTACATTATGTTCGATCTCCAGCCTGAAGAAGAACACCTGGCATACACGACTCAGCGGAGAGAAGTTGGGTAAATAAATGAAATCTGAAGGATCTCCTCATGGATGATTTTCTGCAATCAGGCTCCTGGGAAGAGCGGCTGGCCCACGTTGCCGAAACGATGCGCCAGGTGAGCTTTGAGGATGACCCTCGACGGATGGTTGAAGTTTATCGGACCCGACTCGCAGATGTGAGCCAGATGGATGGCTTCCTGTCGATTTCCAGGCGAGATGTTGAGCTCCCGAATTATCTGATTGCCCGGAGCAGCACCTGGGACACCGAACCTGACCCCTGGGTTGAGCGTGAAAAACTCCCGAGACTTCGGGGGGGCATCATCGCCGAGTTGCTGTCGGCCGGTGAGCCGCGGGTCATCTCGGATTTTGAAGTTTCCCCGGCCGATCCGGCGGCGGAGTATTTCACCGGCATGCGCTCTCTCGTAGCCATCCCCATTTTTGACCACGGGGAAGTTCTCAACTTGATCATCCAGATGCGAAAAGCGAAAGATGGATTCAACTCGGAGCGGTTTCCGGAAATGGTCTGGCTGACCAATCTATTTGCTCGAGCCACGAACAGCCTCTTTCTCTCCAAGAAACTTCAGGAAGCAAACGATCGCCTTGAACGTCAAGCAGCTGAGGTCGCCAGAATCCAGGAGTCCCTTCTTCCTCCCGAGCTACCGAAGATTCAGGGTCTTGAGGTTGCCGTCCACTATGAGGCGGCAGAAGAGGCAGGGGGGGACTATTACGACTTTTTCCCTCTTTCAGAAGACCGCTGGGGAATCATGATCGCGGACGTCAGCGGTCATGGAACACCGGCCGCCGTTCTGATGGCGATCACGCACACCCTCGCCCACCTCTACGATTGCTCCCGACTCTGCCCGGTCGAGTTCCTCGAGTTTCTGAACAAGCATCTGACCGAGCGCTACACCCAGGATTCAGGAGCATTCATCACCGCTCTTTATGGTATTTACGACCCCAGGCAACAAACATTCACGTTCGCCCTTGCGGGACACCCACCTCCCCGACTCAAGAAGGGAAAAGACGGGTCTCTCATCACCCTCCCCACGGCAAAACGACCTCCCCTGGGGATCCTGTCCGGGGTGAAGTACGATGAAAGAGTTCTCGATCTTGCGCCGGGCGATCAACTGGTGTTCTTTACGGACGGCCTCACCGAAGCGCGGAATTCCCTGGGCGAGTTCTTTGGAGAGGACGGTGTCGACGCGATCTTCTCCAGCAGCTGCGCCGGATCCCGCACGGTCCTGGATGAATTACTTGGCCAGTTGAAGAGCTTCGTCGGAGGACGCTGCCTCGACGACGACCTCACGGTGATCGTGGCTCGGGTCTGCGATTAGCGATCTTGGGGGAGAGGGTCTTTTTTCAATTCCGGATAATGAGACCCCAGGCAGGAAGGGCAAACGGTGTGGGAAAAATGAACATCTATGTGGCCGGATAGGTAAATCTCAAGAGGTTGCCAGTCGCCCACGTCACCCCGGATACTCTTGCAGTGAGCACAGATCGGCAAGAGTCCCTCGAGTCGCTGGATCTTCTCCAGCGCTAGCTCGAGCTCTGTGCTCCGCGCCACCGTGAGCCTGTTCGCAGCAAGTACCTCGCCACTGATCGCTGCGAGTTGTTGATGAGCTTTCCGTTTGGCCAGAAAAAGATTCCAGCCGATCAACGCCACCACCGAAAGAAGTAGCCCGCCGATCAGGAGCGAATTCCGAAGGACCCTGTCACGGTCGGCGCTTATGTCTTGCAAGTGATTGTCTTTCCGGAGGAGGTCGATCTCGGCTTCCTTTTCACGAAGGTCGTAACGAGCCTTGAACGAAGAAAACTCGAGGCGATTCTCCAGGGAGCGGACTTCCCCATCAATCCGAGCCGCCTCGCGATAAGACTGGAGGGCGGCCTTAAAATCTCCAGTCGCCTCTTGAGCTTTTGAGAGGGCGCTCAACACGTCGGCACGATGAGTTTTTAGGCTGCGCCCTTTCGCCAGGTCGAGCCCTTCCTGGGCGGACAACAACGCTTCAGCACTCCGGTCGAGAGCAGCGTAGGTGCGGGCTAGAGAACCAAGAGTCGCGATGACTTCCGGTTGGAGACCGAGAGATTTTTGGAGACCAAGGGCATCGTTGAAATGATCCAACGCCTCATCATACTTCCCGAGCGTCAAGAAAACGTTTCCCAGACTATGGTGCGCGACTGCAATCCCCGACCGATTGCCCGCCTCCGTTTCCAGACGAAGAGCATCCCGGTGACATTCAAGAGCTTTGGCAGGATCTCCCATCAGATCGTAGAGCTGGCCTCGGTTCGTCATACCCGTCGCAATTCCGTGCTTGTCTCCCTGAGCTTCGAGGATCTTCTGGGCCCGAAGCAGATAGCGAAGTGCATCATCATATTCACCGATCCCCATGTGAATCACACTGATGTTATTCAGCAGGCTCGACGTCCCGTCACCATCCTCAAGATTCGTGGCAATCTCCAATGCCCGAGAGTAATGATCCAACGCAAGCCGAGAATTGCCAAGGCGCGCGTAAGTTGCACCAAGGATGCTACAGATCCTCCAAACCGAGGTTTCTTGATCCAGTTTCTCCGCGAGAGCAAGACACTCAAGACCACTCACCAGGGTTTGATCGGTATCTCCCGTCAAATGAGTGATCAGCGAGATGTTCCCGAGGCATTGAAGAAGCATGTTGTCCATCTTCTCCTTGCGTGACAGGACGCATCCCGCCTCCAGATGCTTCATGGCTTCGGGGTAGTTCTCTTCATTGAGTAGCGCTTCTCCCATCCGTGCTCGAACTTCGGCCTCGGTGACGGGAGCCGGGTGCTCCTGAAGCAAAGCGAGAGCCTGGTTTCCGAGTTGAATTTGCCGCTCAGAATGGTTCGCCGTTGCGCGCATTCGGACCATGACGCGATGAATGGCGCGACTTTGACTCTGGTGCTGAGCCGTGATGGTGGGGTCGTTCGCTGGCTCAGTCGCGGGCGGGTCTTCAGCCCCTCCACGGCGGGAAAAGAGAAGCACGATTGAGAGGATGAGCAATGAAACAACTGTTTTCACCATCGGAGGATGCCCCTGTACCGATTCGATCGAGTGTTCCAAAAAACCGGGATTTTGGACCATTGAATCAGATGGGGCGCCTGGTGTCGACCCTTCGAGGAACCCGGATTCAGGATCGATGTCCCTTCATCGGTCCCGGTATTCCTGGGCACGACCCTCATCACCCTGAGCCTCGAAAAACTTTGCCGCTCGCTCATTTGCCGATCGAAATTCCGCGCGATGGGATCGACGATACCCAAGAAGTTTGTCCGCGCTCCCGGCGAGGAGTTTCTCCGCCTCTTCCACCCGAGGTCGGTGCCGAGATTCTTCGTCCCACTTGCGATGGCAAGCTTGTAGATCTCTCGGGCCTCATCGATCTTCTTGGTGCCGAAATGGGCGGGCGAGGATGGGTTCGTCGTTCAAGTAACGACGAATATCTGCTACCAGGTCGGCGGCCGATCCATATCGTCGGGACTCGATTCAACGAGGATGTTCTGAGGCTTCAAATCCCGGTGGATCACGCAATTTCGGTGAGGGTGCCCGACCGCATCACCGACCCGGGCCAGAAGCTCGAGTCGCTCCCGAACATCGAGATCGTTTTCTCGTGCATACTCATCGAGGGGGAGCCCATCAATGAGCTCCATCGCCAGATAAGGCTGGGATCCAAGAGACCCGGTTACAGTCTTGACCTGCTGATGTCGGTCTTGCATGAGATCCATTGAACGGGATGGGGGAAAGGAGGGCAACCGGGTCGTGTGGGAAGGCGGTGAGGAGGTCCATTCGACCGGAGATGAGAAGATCGGAACGCGAATGGGGAAGAGAACAAGAAGAGATCAAGAAGAGATCAAGAGATGGAGAGGATGGAAAATGGTGGGCGATACTGGACTCGAACCAGTGACCTCCTGCGTGTCGGGCAGGCGCTCTAGCCAACTGAGCTAATCGCCCCAAGCAAAGCCGGATCAGACAGCAACCGGGTGCTCAGGCGCAACAACTTACGAATCTAATCCCCCGAATTCAACCAGATTTTTTCGAGGCCGCAAATGCACCCATCCCTACTTGAGGTAACCCAGCCGCTTCAGCTCTTCCACGTGCTTTGAGTCTCCGTTGCGATCGGTCATGAACTCGTCCCCATCCGGCGGTCGCCAGCGAACAGCTTCAAAAGGGCGCCGGTATTCACGAATTTCCAGAAGCCAAGTCTGCAACCGCTCCTCGAGTTCGGCCTGATCCGGATCCTTCGGAGAATAGACGTTTCTGGCCTCCAGCGGGTCCCGGTTCAACCAGTAGAACTCGCGCCTCAGGACAGCAAGGTCCTTCTCCTGATCAACATAATAGATGAGCTTCCTGTCCCCGCTGCGAAGCCCGACATAGGTCTTGGGCTGACCATATCCAACCTGATCCATCAGGAGAAAAGGATCCGTGCGCTTTCCCTTTGATAGGGCCAGAATCAGGCTCTGTCCGTCAAAGTCCACCTTGGAATCAACGTCGAGGGCGTCCAGAATCGTCGGGGGGATGTCCACCACGGAAACCGGAAGATCCACCACTCCCGGAGAAATCCCAAAAGCATTCGAATCCCCCGTCGCCTTGCTCATCCCGGGGAGCTTCATGACAAAAGGAATTCGGGCGCATTCCTCATAGAGATCGCTCCCGTGCTGGAACCAGACTCCGTGCTCCCCGAGTGATTCCCCGTGATCCGCGTGAAAGAGGATGAGCGAGTTGTCATAAAGCCCCAGCTCCTCCAGATGAACCAGAAGCCGTCCAATTTGCTCGTCGCAGTACGCGATCTCCCCGTCATATTGATCCAGATAGTCCGAGGCGTTGCTTGATCCCGTCCTCTGGTAAGCCGGAATCTTCGTCGGAGCTAATGGCTTCGAGGGGCCGGGACCAAACTTCTGATTGAAAGGCTCGGGAGGAAGATAGGGACCATGAGGATCGATGAGATGAACCCACAAGAAGAAGCGACCCGAACGATCGTTGAGCCAGGAAATCGCCGACTCGATCGTATCCTCGGCCCGGCGTTCGTAGATCGCCCGCTTGGGTTCCCGGGTGGCAACAAAATCGTCATAGACGTCAAAACCCTGATCAAGACCACTGAGCTCCCGAATCAGCACGTAATTACTGACAAAGGCCCCGGACTCGTGACCCGCCTCGGTCATGATCTCGGGAAGAGTCGTCAGGCTCTCGTGAACCTGAATGAAATTGGTCGTCACCCCGTGGTGATAAGGATAGAGACCGGTAAGAGCCGAAGCCATCGATGGGGCCGTACTCGTTCTTGGCGTCGTCGCATCGAGAAAAAGTAGCGAATCCGCCGCGAGACGATCGATGTGAGGACTCGTCGGTCGGGAATAGCCATAGCACGAAAGCCGATCGGCCCGGAGAGTGTCGACCGTCACCAGAACCACTCCGCCGGGGAGAGCCGCCTCGTCCACAAGACCCTTCTTGCCACACCCAAGGCCCCAAAAAAGAAGACCCAACCCGAGCAATCCAAAAAAACAGCACGAAAGATCAGGAATAATTGAGGATCTCATTTGTCCTCTTTACCTCCAATCAATGGGGCATCCGAGCCCAAAATACTCCCGACTCCCGTCGGGCACGATCGTCACAGGGTTCACTATGCAGGCTCCTGAATCCATTCTAGACCGGGATCTCCATTCGCAGGAATCAGGCTACACCCAGCTTTGACTCAGGGTTTTCACTCAGAAATGACCTTCAGGCCAGCCTTTAGCCGGTCCGATGTATAAAACGTTTAAAAAAACACCACCATTCCAAAATGGTATAAAGCAAACGAAATGCGGCGATTGGCGTCGCAACGAACGGGTGAGCCCCCTGGCCCAAGGGCTCGATCGCATGCCCCAAATCCGTGGGACACGCAGCACGGAGATCCATGAAAGAGGTCTACACGACAGGTGAAGTAGCCAAAATCTGCAATGTCACCATCCGGACCGTGATCAAGTGGTTCGAATCCGGAAAGCTCAAAGGCTACAAGATCCCCGGATCGAGGGATCGACGGATTCCTCGCGCAAGCCTGGTCGAATTCCTGGATGAACACCAGATTCCGACGGCAAGCCTCGACGCAGATCGGCGCCGAAAAATCCTGATCGTCGATGATGAAGTGGGAATCGTCGACTTCCTCAAGGAATACTTCGAAGGGCTGGGCTTCTTTGACGTCCGCGCGGTGCACAACGGCTACGAGGCCGGCATCGTCACCATGGAATTCAGACCCGAAGTCCTGGTCCTTGACTTCAACCTGGGAGACATCGATGGGCTCGGAGTGACGAAGATTATTCGGGGAAATCCGGAGCTCAAAGGCACCAAGATCGTCGTCATGTCCGGTTACTTAAAAGATTCGGACGTGGATCGAATCCTCGCCGAAGGGGTGAACGACTTCATCCGAAAGCCCTTCAAGATTGAGGAGATCCGGGAAAAGGTGTATAAGCAACTCGGCATCACCTGATCCGGGTCCAAAGCCGGCTCTCTTCATTCGGGCGCAAGAGGGAGGGAAGTCACCCATTTCCGACTATGTGATCTACATCCTCCTTGGCATCATCCAGGGAGTCACCGAGTTCTTGCCCGTCTCAAGTTCCGGACACCTGGTTCTCGCCCAGCATCTCCTGCACTTCAATCCACCCGGTGCTTCGGCGGAGATCATTCTTCACGGCGGCACTCTTCTCGCCACCATCATCTACTTCCGAAAAAAGCTCCTGGAAATCGTCATCCACGGGTTCGGCGAGAAAAAGGAGCTTCGGGATCAAACCCGGCGTACCTGGCTCCTTGTCATTCTCGCCGTGATCCCAACGGGCATCATCGGACTCCTCATCCAACCGCTCTACGACGATCTTCTCGACAGTCTTGTCATGGTCGGAGTGGCTCTTCTCATCACCAGCCTGGTCCTTTGGTTCGCCGGAAAATTCGGAAGCAAGGTCGGAAGCAAGAAGGGACGAGAGCTTTCCCGGATGCGCCTGATGGACGCGATCCTGATCGGCATCTTTCAAGGTCTCGCCGTGACTCCCGGAGTTTCCCGCACCGGCATGACCATCTCGGCAGCCCTCGTGCTCGGAGTGGATCGCTCCTCCGCGGCAACCTATTCGTTCCTGATTTCTCTTCCAATCATCGCCGGTGCGAATCTCCTGGAGGCCCTCAAGGCAGCCGATTCCGAGACGCCCCTGATGATCGGCCCGGCTCTCACCGGAGCCGCGGTCGCCGGAACCGTCGGCTATGTTTGCCTCGGCCTCCTCGTGAAGATGGTCCAGGCCGGATCGTTCTCCCGGTTCGTGTATTACACTCTCCCTCTTGGACTGATTGTTCTGGGATTCGAGCTCTTTCGATAGGCTCGGAAGAGAACCTCGATTCCTCAAGAGAACGAAAGAGATTCCTTTGTCCATTCCCATCTCCGATCGAGTTCAGAGTTTCGGCGAGTATCCGTTCGCGGAGGTCCAGCGTCGGGTGAGGGCTCTTCGAGAAAAGGGGATCCAGGCCATCGACTTTGGCATTGGAGACCCGAGCTCACCGACTCCGGATTTGATTCGCGAAAAAGCGCAGGAAGCGATCGAGACTCACCGTCGGGCAGGCTATCCAGGTTTCATCGGGTCGATGGATTTTCGAGAAGCTGTCGCTCGGTGGATCGACAATCGGTTCGGCGTCACCGTGGACCCCGAGACCGAAGTCACCTCTTCGATCGGTTCCAAAGAGATGGTTTTCAACGCTCACTTTGGCTTCGTGAATCCGGGCGACGTGGTCGTGTTCCCGACACCTGGGTATCCCCCGTATGACCGAGGAACCGCCTTTTCCGGAGCCGAAGCCTTTCGCTATCCCGTCCTCCGAGGGGGGCCATGCGTCCCGGATCTCGCCGCGATTCCTGAGGACGTCCTCTCCCGGACCAAGATGCTCTGGGTCACATCTCCGCACAGCCCCACCGGGATCACCGCGACCCTCCCTCAGCTCCAAGAGCTTGCGGACGGATGCCGGGAGCGGGGGATCTTGCTCCTTTGCGACGAGGCCTACTCCGAGATCTACTTCGATGCCAGGCCGCCAAGTGCCCTGCAAACGGGGAAGTCGGGGGTGCTCTCGGTCTTTTCCCTGTCCAAACGCAGCGCGATGACAGGGTACCGAGTGGGCTATGCGGTAGGAGATCCGGAGGCCATTCGGATCCTGCGGCTGGTCAAAATGTCCATCGACTCGGGAACACCACTTTTCATCCAAGAAGCTGCCATAGCAGCACTTTCAGACGAAGAACACGTTCGTGGGTTCCGGGAGGAGTACCGGGAGAAAAGAGACATCCTCGCCGACGCTTTTGTCTCCATCGGTCTGCCGGACTGCCGACCCGAAGCAGCCCTTTACCTCTGGCAACAGGCCCCACCGGGATGCTCGGGGATCGATTTCGCAAGATCTCTTCTCCACGAGGACATCGCCGTGGTGGCAACCCCGGGAGAATGGCTCTCCCAGCCGACCTCGACCGGAGAGAACCCGGGGTCAGGACACGTCCGAATGGCTTTTGTACCAACGCTTTGGGACACAAAAAAAGCGGCCGAACGCATCAAAACCCACCGAGAGCTCATTCTTCGGGCTTGAATCTCTCCCGTTTTGCCATCCAAAGTCTTCCCAGCAAGGACCTTAAGTCTCAGGTCGGTTTCATCCGATAAAGACCAAGTGGAGCCACCGGCCATTCCAGAAAAGAAGTCTGAAGAGACTAAATCGGCTCCAAATCGTTCGTCGCCAAAACTCTATGGACTCACGATGTTGGGTACGGCCGCGACGATTTGTGACCCTGTTGGGTGTGTGTTACGATCCTAAGTACCTGCGAGCTTCGGCGAGCGAGAATAGGCACTCGTCTCCTGGGGTTCGCGTTTCGAGGTCGCCCAGGTGAACGAAAAGGTAGCAGCAACCGGGGTGGCATCCGGTCCAGTACGGTTTTTCTTTATCTCTTTGGTTCTGATGGCTTTAGTTCCTATTTCAGGAGCATATGGCCAGCAGTTTGAGGAAGAGGATCCGGCTGAACTTGATGCCCTGTATGAACAGGCCCACCATGCGTTGGCGTCGGGGCGATATGACTCCGGCATCGACGGGCTTGATAGAATCCTTGCGTCCGCACCGGACGACTTCGAGGCCCGCCAGCTCCTGGCACGAGGGCTGATCAGCGTCGGAAAGTACGACCGGGCGGAAAAAGAGCTCCGCCATATCGTCCAGGAAGCCGACGACCTCCCGGGAATTCGTCATGAGCTCGCCGAGCTCCTCCTTTTTCGGGGGAAACACGAGGAATCCCTCGCCATCCTCGAAGCACTCCTGGCGAAGAACGAACGGGATTTCCGGGCAGGCACCTTACGCGGAAGACTCCTCGAAGAGGCGGGCAAGAGAAAAGAGTCCCAGCGTCAGTACACCCTCCTCCACCAGCTCGCACAGAGAACAACTCCGACCGCCATCGATGACCTTCTCTATCTGGGGATGGCCATGGCCTCGGTGCAGGGATATTCCGACGCGGCCCAGGTGGCCAAGGAAGTCCTCGATCTCGCCAAGGAAATCGAGCCTCTTAATCAGCGTCTCTTCGTAGAACGCGGATACCTCTATCTCTCGAAATATCAGTCGGGAGACGCGATCAACTACGAGTTCCAGAAGGTCCTCCAGCGCAACCCGAATTACGCGGACGCACGGGTGGGACTCGCCGCTGCATATCTTTACCGTTTCGAACTCCACAAGGCCGAGCAGGAAGTCAAGAAGGCCCTGGCCATCAACCCAAACCACCCCCAAGCCCTTCTCCAGAAGGCTTACTTCGCGGTGGACGACTATCGATTCTCCGAAGCCAAAGAGCTCGCAACGAAGGCCCTCACGATCAACCCCCGATCTCGGGAGGCTCAGGCCTACCTCGCCGCGGCGCAATATCTCCTCGACAACAGGACCGAGTACGAAGCGACCTGCAAAAAGCTCCTCGAACAGGATCCATCCTACGGCGAGCTCTATCACATCGTAGCGAACCTGGTCGCGTTGCTTCGTCGCTACGAGGAAGCCCGGACCATCTGTGAGAAGTCGATCGAGCTTGATCCTTCAAACTGGTCCGCCATGACCTCTTTGGGAAAATACTGCTTCAATTCGGGGCACGAAGAAGCAGGACACAAGCACCTCCAAACCGCACAAGACAACGATCCATTCCGCTACGCCTGGCGGCTGAACATGCTGGAAGTAGCGGACTTCTTCTCCAAATTCGTCAGCCACAAATCTCCACGGTTTGACGTGAAGATCCACGTCGACGAGGCTCCCGTGCTGAAGGGATACCTGATCGGTATCCTTGAAGATGCCTACACAAAGCTCACCGAAAAATATCAGTTCGAGCCGGAAAACCCGACGGTGGTGGAGATGTTCCCTCATCAAAACGACTTCGCGGTTCGAACCGTTGGATTTGAGGGTATCCAGGGGGTCCTGGGTGCATGCTTTGGACGAGTCATGACCCTGAACTCACCCCAGGCTCTCCCGCCGGGATCCTTCGTCTGGGCCCGGACGAGCTGGCATGAGTTCGCCCACGTGTTGACCCTGCAGCTTTCCAGCTATCGGGTTCCCCGGTGGCTCACCGAGGGCCTCTCGGTGTACGAGGAAGGGCAGGCCAATCCGGTCTGGGCTCGAGACCAGGATTTTGATCTGATCAATGCGTACGAGAACGAACAGATCATCAAGGTCTTGGACCTGAACAGCGCCTTTCGAAGCCCGCGTATCTTGATGGCCTATTATCAATCCGGCCTTCTTTGCGGATACCTCGCCGACACCTACGGCTTTGACAAGATCATCGATATGCTCAAGGCATACGGCGAAGGATTCTCCACCGAACGAGTCTTCCCCTCCGTCTTTGGAAGGCGGGTCGATGAGATCGACGCCGATTTCCTCGCCCACATCGAAAGCCGGCTGAGCAAGTTCAAGGTCCAGCCCATCTATGATCGAGGCTCCCTCGAGAAGTTTCGATCCCGCACCCAAGATGATCCGGAAGACTTTGACGCAACGATACACCTTGCTGCCGCCTATCTGCAGCACGGAAACTCGATCGACTTTGGACACTACTTCTCCCGGGCAATGAAGCTCAATCCGACCCACCGTCTCATTGATTACTGGAAGGGGGAGGAAAGCTTCCGAAAGGGCAAGTTCGCAGAAGCAGAACGAGCGTTTCTTTCCGCCGAGAAGAAGGGAGTGGATGAGTTCTTCCTGCATCAGAGGCTTGCGATTCTGGCCGACAACCGAGGCAAGAAAGACGAGGCCATTGCCCGGTACAAGCTGGCACGAATCAACTTTCCCGCTTACCTCGGTCCGAAGAATCCTTACACGGAACTCGCCAACCTCTACGCTCAGCAAGAAAATGAAGAGCTGGCCATGGCCGAGCTGGCCAGGTTTGTCGAGCAAGCTCACGAAGACTTCCCGACCCGCATCACCCTTGCGGAATACTACATCGAAAAGAACAGGAAGAAGGAAGCTTACGAGCTCCTTCGACAGGCAATCTACATCAACCCGTTCGACAGATCGGTGCACATCATGGCCGGTGACTGTCTCCGGGATCTCAAGAACTATGACGATTCCATTCGAGAATTTGAAGTTGCAAGAGAACTGTCTACCGACGACCTCCGTGCCGAGGTTCAACGAAAACTAGCCCAGGTGTTTCTCGCCGCCAACCGGCCCGAAGAGGCCCGGTTCGAGCTCAACGAATTGTTGAGGACATTTCCTGGCGACGAAGAGGCCCTTCGCATGCTTTCGACCCTCGGTGAATGAGATCGAAGTGAGACCAAGCGCATCCAAAACCTGGAGCCTGCGACAATGACGACAACGGCGATCGTGGACGAGATCTGGCAGAAGGCCTCAGAGAGTCTGGCGACTCGTGTGGGGGAGCGATCCTACGACCTGTGGTTCTCTCACATCCGGCCTCGAGGACTGCTGAAGGGGGTTCTTACCCTTTCCGTCCCGAATCTCTTCATCCGTCAGTGGCTTGAGGAGCACTACCGACCCGATGTTCTTCGAGCCGTCGAAGAATCCCTCGGGGCCAGAGTCGAGATCGACTACTACATCGATGGGTCTCTCTACCAGGAGATGCGGGAGCAACAGCTCAAAGAGCTCACCATTCTGGAGAGCGAAATTGGCTCCAAGCTCGGCACCGAAAGTCACGCAGTCCCCGATCTTGAATCGATCAAAGAGGTCAAGGGAAACCGCCTGGTTTTGCGGGCGGTCCGGCGCATCATCGAGCATCCGGGAACACTCTATAATCCACTCTTTTTCTTCGGCGGCGAAGGGTGCGGAAAAACCTACATCCTGAAGTCCTTGGTGCGAAAGTTTCGGTCTACCTGGCCGAATGCGAGCACGGTTTACCTCACCCTCGACCAGTTCAAGAATCGATTCATCTACGCATCGAGAAAGCATCTCCTCGATCCATTCCGAACCAGATTGCAGGCTGTTGACCTGCTTGTCATCGACGACCTCCACCTGGCTGCCGGACGAGAGGGGACCCAGGCGGAGCTTTGTTCATTACTTCGCCATATCATCGGCAAAAGAAAGCAAGTCGTCATCAGCTCCCGGGTGCACCCCCAGGAGATTCAAGGCCTCTCCAGTAATCTGCGCACATTCCTTCTTTCCGGAATGTCGGCTGTCCTGGAACGCCCATCCACCGAGGAGCTCATCTCGGTTCTTACGGACAAAGCCCATCGGCTCAAGACCGACGCCCCAAAAGAGGTGCTTTCCCTGATCGTTCAGGCGACCGGCGGCAACCCGAAGAAAGCCGAAACAGCCCTCAGAAAAATCATCGCCTATGCAGCTCTCGCCAATCGTCCGGTTTCCGTCGACCTGATCACTCAAGACGACCTGACAGGCGCCCTCGAAGATAATCGATCGGAAAAGATTCGAGACCGAATCGAAGAGCTGATCACCTGGCATTTCAAAGTCAAAAGAGATCTCCTCTACTCCAAACGCAAATTCAAGTCGGTCCAACAGCCCCGGCGCCTTTGCATGTACCTGTTGAAGGAATGCGCGGAGGTGACGACCCGGGAGCTGGCACAGATGTTCGGCAATAGAAGCCACGTTTCGGCCGTCAACTCGGTTCGTCGGGTTGAACAGGAGATGGCGGTGGATCCGAACTTCCGTGGACTCGTCAAAGAACTCACTCGCCGGGTTCGAGAGGAAGCCTGAGAGTGGGGGAGTATCCGGGTCGCTTTATCGTGCTGGACGGGGTGGATGGATGTGGCAAAACGACCCAGGCAGCTCGACTGGCAAAACACCTGAAGACCCTCGGCCGTCCGGTTCTTCATCTTCGAGACCCGGGGGGCACCAAGGTGGGGGAGTCGGTTCGGGCAACCCTTCTTGACCCGGCGACCGGTGCCATCTCGATTCGAACCGAGACTCTTCTCTACATGGCCTGTCGGGCCCAGCTCGTCGAGGAGAGGATTCTTCCGGCGCTCCAGGAGGGGACCGATGTTGTGTGCGAAAGGTATCTCCTCTCGACCCTCATCTATCAAGGCTCAGCCCTTGACCCCTCCCATGTCGCTCCCATTGCCGCGATGGGAGCCTATGCCACCCAGGATCTCATTCCCGACATGACCCTCATTCTTGATCTTCCGGTTGAACTGGCAAAGGAGCGGATGGGAAAGAACCTCGATCGAATCGAGTCCCGCCCCATGAACTACCATGAGAAAGTGCGGGAAGGTTTCGCCCGAGCCGAAGAGCTAGTATCCTGGCCCCTCAAGCGAATCCCGGCGGACGGGACGCAAGATGAGGTATTTAAGGCCCTGAAGACGGCATTATTTCATGTCTTTTGACACGATCATCGGTCATACGAGAGCAAAGAAGTTTCTCACCGAGGCAACCCGCAATCAACGGGTGAGCCACGCCTACCTTTTTCATGGCCCCATGGGAGTGGGAAAGCGCACTCTTTCTCGAGCCCTGGCCCGAAACCTCTTCTGCTCCACGAACCAACCCGGCGAGAACTCCTGCGGACATTGCGCCAACTGCCTCAAAGTCGATTCCCACAATCACCCGGACATTTCGATCCCCAAGGAAGATCCGGAAAAAGGCATCCTCAACATTGCCGCCATTCGTGAGCTTCAGGAAGAGGTCCACAAGACATCGGTTGAGGGGCGTGGAAAGGTGTTCCTGGTCCGGCACGTTCATCGACTCCGAGAAGACACGGTGAATGCCCTGCTGAAAACCCTCGAAGAACCCCCACCGGGTTCCATCCTGATCCTGACCGCAACGGATCTGCTCATGGTGAAAGACACCATCCGGTCTCGTTGCCAGGCGGTGAAGCTGGGTCCGGTGCCGCTGAACGACCTTCGCACATTCCTCGAGCAAGACCAGGAGCTCTCGGCCCATCAGAGCGAGCTTCTATCAAGAATCTGCGGAGGAAGTCCGGGAGCCTGTGTGGCATTCCTGAAAGGGGGTTTTCTGAACCAGCTGACGGACCATGAAGCCATCTGGCTGGGTCCTTTTCTGGGCCAGAAGGGAACCGCCGTTTCCCACCTTCTGAACCTGGCAAAAGAAGCGGCTGGAAGCACCCCGTCCGAGACCCGGATGTGGATCCAGACGGCTCTTCACCTCGGCCTGAGCTTCCTTCGAGATTTGCTCATCCTTTCCGATGGAATCGACCCGAGTCAGTTGCGACACGTAACCTCGGAGGCTTGCTCCGGCGGTGGATTACCGGCAGCGGCCAATGTGATCGATCTCATCGAGGAGGTCCTCTTTGCATGCGGCGAGCTGGATCGCAACCTGAACCCCGCCGTGATCCTCGCCGACCTGGAAGTGCGGGTGCGTAGCCTGGCCGTCCCCGCTTAGTGCTGCGTCTCACGCAGTCGTGCAACCAGAAAGGGGTAAAAGGGTCCGGAACGTGGTAAGTTCTGGTTGGTTTTCTCCAGGAGACAAAACAAGGCTTCATGAACGAAAACACCGAAAAACCGGAAGGTCAGCAAGAATCCACCTCATCTCCGGATGAAGGTCAGGGTCAACAACCCGAGGCTCAGGACTCACCCGACGAGTCCGGCCCGTCGAATTCCGACGACCCCGAGCCCAGGGAACAGGAGCCGGCCCCCCCGGAGCCGGTGGCGCCCACAGGACCTCGCTATCGAGTCCATCTGCGCTACGGCGAGATGCGCCTGTACGGGGATTTTCTTGCCGAAACGATGAGCTACAAGAAGCGAGATACCTGCGTCGTCACCTCCGAAAGAGGAGTGGAGATCGGCGAGGTCCTGCTTCCACCCGTCCTCGAACCCAAAAACTCTCAGACCGTCTTCCACGGGGAGATTCTTCGTCACGCCTCCCAGGAGGATCTTGCCCGAGCCAAGCCTTTTGGCAAGACCAACGCCACCGACGAATACCAGTACTGCAAGGAGCGCATCGCTTCCCATGACCTCGCCATGAAGCTGGTCGGTGTGGAGCATCTCTTTGGCGGTGGAAAAGTGATCTTCTATTTCGTCTCCGAGAACCGGGTCGATTTTCGAACCCTGGTCCGGGATCTCGCAAAACGCTATCGCACTCGAATCGAGATGAAGCAGATCGGCGTACGAGACGAAGCCAAGCTTTTGGGATGCATGAATAACTGCGGTCAGACTCTCTGCTGTCGTAGCGTCCTCAAGAGTTTTGCCCCGGTCACCATGAAGATGGCAAAGAACCAGCAACTTCCACTGGATCCTGCCCGGATCTCCGGTCGATGTGGAAGGCTGAAATGCTGTCTGCGCTACGAGGACGAGACCTACACCAAGCTTCGAAAACAGCTACCGGGAAAGGGAACCACCGTCTCGAGCAAGGACGGAAGCGGGCGGGTTGTCGACCGTGACATCCTTGCCCAGCGGGTCACCCTCTCACTTCCGAATGGCAAACGAGTCTCCATCCCTTGTTCGTCAATCCGATCAACACCGGCCAAGAAAGAGAGCTGAGCGAATGGACCGGAGGGAAGTTGAGGAAAAAGTTGCCCTGTTGTGCCAACGCTTCCCTCGCTTCGACGCCCAGGCCTATTTCTTCCTGTTCGAAGCGCTCGACCACTCGATCGTCACCCTGGGAAAGGCGCAACAGGAAGGCATCGAAAGACACGTGACCGGAGGTGAATTACTTCGCTCCATCCGGGTCGTCGCTCAGAAACAATTCGGCTGGCTGGCGAAAACCGTCTTCAATACCTGGGGAGTGGAGAAAACAGAAGACTTCGGTCAAATCGTCTTCATCATGGTGGAAGAAAAGCTCCTGCACAAACAGGATAACGACTCGATGGATGACTTCACTGGCGGGTATGACTTCTCGGAAGCCTTCGAGGACGAATACGATTTTGACATCCCCTGGGACACGTTTACAAAGGGGCTCGGCGCATGAGCGGGGGAGGCGATCAAGACAAAGATCAAACTCGCCGGCATCAGGGCCGAGAGCCGGAAAAACCTCGCCCGGAAGGTCAACCGGGAGAATCCCGCCGTCGACCAAGAAGAAGACGCCGGTCAAAACCCCGGGGCGATGGAGGGGAGGGGCCACCCCAGCGTCCGCCCGGATCCCCCCAAGGTTTTCCTGATGGCCAGGATCCTTCGAAACAACCGGCGGTTGTTCTTACCCGGGCCTCCTGGCCGCTGAGTGCCAGAGCCACCGTCTTGCTTCTTACCTCGATGCTCGTCCTCGGGGTGATTTACCTCCTACGAAGCATCTTCATGCCACTCTTCGTGGCCCTTCTGATCGCCTACACACTCAATCCTCTGGTGGGGGTATTGCAAAAGCTGAAGCTCAGACGTTGGCTTGCGGTCTCGGTGTTGTTTCTCCTTCTTCTTTCCGTGGTGGTGGGAGCAACGATGATTGCAATCCCTCAGGTAAACGGCCTGATTGAAGCCGTCCAAGGGGATCCATTCACCGACGAAAACAAGAACGGGAAATGGGATGAGCTTCCGACCGCCGAACCCTATGAAGATGCAAACGCAAATCTAAAATACGACCCGGGGTACGCTCAGCTCGCAACTCGCTGGACCCACGAACGAGTCCAGCATCTATCGTCGTTCGTGGCTCAGAGTCTTGGCCAGGAGACCCAAGCATTACCGGACGACGTCATGAAGTCCGCGGGTCGATCCGTTGGGGGGGTCGCGTCCTTCGCCGGACGGGTAGCATCCTGGATCGTTCAAAGGGTTTCCGATGTGCTCGCCAGCGTCATCAATCTCGCAACCCTTTTCTTCCTTCTTCCCATGTACACGTTTTTCCTTCTCCTGGAGCTTCCCCATCTCTGGGAAAACGTCAAATCGAATCTTCCAGGTCGCCATCGAGATCGAATCCTTACCGTGGCCTATGAAATCCATCGGGCCATCGCTCTCTTTCTCCGGGGAAGAATCTGGATCGCCTTGATCAAAGGCGTGCTCATTGCCATCGGCCTCTCCCTCCTGGGAGTCAAGTTTGCTTTCCTGATCGGAATGGCTTCCGGGGTTGCCAGCATTCTCCCGTTCATCGGTCCGATTGTTGGCTTCATCCCGTCCTCGATGATTCTCTTTTTCGATAAGTACGAGATCATGCCCATCGGACTGCTTGTGGGAGTGTTTGTGATCGTGGAGCTGATCGAGGGCTACGTCTTGTATCCGGCTCTTCTTGGAAAAGACCTCGACCTCCATCCCCTGACCCTGATCGTCTCGCTGTTTGCGTTCGGAGCTGTTCTCGGATTCGCCGGGATCATGCTGGCCGTGCCGGCGGTCTGCGCCCTGAAGATCATCGCTCGAGAATACGTCCTTCCTCATCTCAAAGCGCTCGCGCAAGAGGGCTCGGTAAAACCAAGGTGACGGTGGAGTCGAAAAGCTCTTTCGTTCGGCACTGGGACATTGACCCTGGACTGTTGCTTTGTACGACCCGGCGTCATGGAGGAGTGTCCAGCCCTCCTTTTGATTCTCTCAACATGTCTTTTCCCTCGGACGGAGAAGACCCGGATGATGCGGTGAGAGAGAATCGGAAACGTGTTGCCTCCATGCTCAAGATTCCGCCTATCCGACTGACTTGCGGTCAACAGGTGCATGGAACCAGGATTCATCGGGTAAACGCCAAAGACGTGGGTCGAGGTGCGTTTTCCCGGGCGGATGCTTTCGAGGGAACAGACGGCCTGGTGACAGATGTTCCATCGATCCCGCTGATGGCTTTTGGCGCCGACTGTCCGGTGGTGGTCATTCTTACACCAAAAACCCACCTGACGAATCGGGGGCTAGGTGTGGCTCACGCAGGGTGGCGTGGAGCTCTGGCGGGGATCGCTCCCAAGCTCGCCCGGGAAGTCGTTGATGTCACCGGGCAAAAAGCCGAGAACCTGACGGCGTTCATCGCTCCTAGCATCGGGCCATGCTGCTATGAGGTCGGAGGGGAAGTTCTCACCCAGGGGAGATCTTCCGATCCAAACTTTGACGATCATGTGCGCACGAAAGGGGGAAGAACCCACCTCGATTTGTGGGGGCTTCTTCGCGCTCAATTGACCCGGACCGGGATTCCGTCCAACAGCATCCAGACCGCAGCCGTCTGCAGCCGCTGCCAGAGCGATCAGTTCTTCAGCTATCGTGCGGCGGGCCAAAAGACCGGAGCATGCGCAACGATTGCGATGCTCCGTCCGTAAGATCAGGGCTTCTACTCGAAGCTGTCTTCCCAATCCTCTTCATCCTTGGCCTTCTTCTCTCGTTCGGCAACTCGCTCAGGAATGAAGGAGTAACTGTCAACCGTGCTCGGGTCCATTCCCATCTTCTCGAGCAAAACCAGAATGGCCTTCTGAAGCTGAGCGTCGTTTTGGTAATCCTCGATGAACTCCCGACCGCGAATGTCGGCGACTCGCCTCTGAACCGCTCGCTTGAGCCACCTTCGCACATCCATCGCCGGAACCGGGGTATCAAGAGACTTGTAGAATTCCTCGAAACCAGGATAGCGGCCCGGCTCAAAACCATCGAAGACGGCAAGCTCCTTGAAGAGTTCGAGATGCTTTTCGAAATGCTCGTCCAGATAGGTATCAAAGGCTTTGGCCTCTTGCATCTTTTGCAGCTCTTCGATCTTCCACGGGGAGACTCGATCAAGCTTCACCTTGTGATCTGGAAGAACGCCTCCACGCTCGATCCTTTTTCCTTCGGCGTCATACTTGCGATCGATGTTCCCGGAAACAGGAAGAAACCACCTTGCAATCGTGAGCTTCACCATGGGGCCTAGATCATAGCGGCCATTATTGTTCCTGTCGGTGAAGACCTCTTGCACCGTATACTTCCCGTCGAGATCCGCATCGGTGAAGGATTCCCCTTCGTCATAGACTCCATTGGCATTCGCATCGACGAAGTCCTCGGCACCATCCCATTTTCCGTTGCGCACGGGCTCGTCTTCGAAATCCTCTCCGGGATCCCACTGGCCGTTTCCATTTTCATCCGTGAATGGCTCTCTCTCATCCCACCGTCCGTTCCGGCGAAAGGAGTCGAAAAAGTCTTCCTTGGGACGAGAGTCGACGGGAAGAACATTCTGCACGCTTCCCTTGCCGTAGGTCGTGGTTCCGATCAGGGTCGCCCGCTTGTGATCTTTCAGGGCTCCCGCGACGATCTCTGATGCGCTTGCGCTATTCGAATTGACCAGCACCGTCATCGGGAGATCGCTCAACGTTCCCGGAAGATGAGCTCGATATTCGGCGGCCAGGCCTTCTCGATCCTTCCACTGAACCACGAGAGCATTGTCAGGGAGAAACAGGTCGGCAACTTTCTCCGCCGTTCTGAGATACCCGCCAAAGTTGTCCCGAAGATCAAGAACAAGCCCGGTCATTCCCTGGCTCTTCAGCTCATTGATCACGTCGGTGAGCTCTTCGGCCGTCGTCCCTCCAAATGTGTCAAGACGGGTGTAGCCAACACCGCCAGCCAGAAGCTCGCCCTTTGCCGTCGGAATGTTGATGGCGTCGCGAACGATGTCCATCGGACGTGGCTTTGCCCAGCCCTTGCGGTAGACGGTGACGTTGACGCCGGTACCGGCCGGCCCCTTCAGGCGACGGGTAATTTCCTCGAGTTCTTGCCCCCGGGTGCTCCAGTCTCCGACCTTGAGAATCTGGTCGTTTGATCGAAGCCCCAGCTTGTAGGCCGGGCCCGAGTAGATGGGGCGCATGATCGTAAAGGTACCTTCGATGAAGTTCACGTAGGCCCCGATCCCGCCGTAATTGGGATTCAGGTCGAAGTTCCACTTCTCCCACGCTTCAGCACTGAAGTAGGTGGAGTAGGGGTCAAGGGTGCGGAGCATCCCTCGAGCAGCTCCCTCGAGGAGTATTTCCCGGTCGACATCATTTGCCGAGTAGTGCTTCGAATCGACGAGGTTCAGAAGATCGTCGATGAAAACGTGGACCGGGTCTTCATCCTGGGTTTCTTTACCGGTCGATTGGATGGATCCGACTCGCTCCATCTTCCGACCAAGAGAATCGAGATCGAGGTAGTTTCGGGCGAGCTGTCCTCGAAGAGTCGGCTCATCTCGGAGAACCTTCAGGACCCTTTTTGCGCTGCTGAAATGACCCACCTCGGCAAGAGCCAGGGCGGCTTCGAAACGAATGTCTTCATTCTCTGACTTGAGTGCACCAAGAAGCTCGTCTCTTACATTCCGACGAACCTTCCCGGAGGTGGTGACCGTCCAGAGCGTCTTCGCCACCGCAATTCGCTCCTTGGGCTCATACGTCTCGTCGAGAATATCCAGCAAGAACGGGCCAAGAGACGGGGCGTTTCGGGTCGACTCAAGGAGCCCGAGAGCAGCGAGTTTGGTGCTCGTTTCGCCCGCTGTCCGAATGAGCTCCTTCAAGGCCTCAACCGCAGGAGCGGTCTCCCCGAACGAGAGAAGGACCTTCGCACATCCCAGCTTGCCGTTTGCCTTGGCGGTTTCCAGGGAGCGCCGAATGGAAGGAATGACCTCCGACCCGAGGTTTTCGAGCTCATAGGCAAGAGCCCAGATATCCTGGAGCTCTCGTCGATCCATGGCGCTCACGAGACGCTCGACCTTGGTCTCCGGCTCTTCGGCCATGGCTGACACTTCTTGCCAGGTAACGAAGAGGGAGGAGGCCAGGAGGAGAGTGAGGGCGGTAACAAACCGGCTACTGACAGCACTAGGAACCATGCGGCTTCCTCTCTTACGCTTACCCATTGAATCATCGAGGAGACCCGGCCTTCAGGCACCCACGGGGGCAACCTTCGTGAGCCGAGCAAACTGGCCTTCTCCCCGGTGATACGACAGGCAGAATCCAATGATAGGGTCCACGTCTCGGAAATCGTTTATTCAGGTCCGTGAGGCGAATTTTCTGAGGGATGACTCGACCGAAGTATTCGGGGCCGGAGCCACGCCTTCGATCACCCCATCTCTCGACCGCTCACCTGAACCGGGACCTTCAAGGCACCGAAATGCCGGTGAGGACGACCCGGGAAAAGGCCCGCGCGGGGGAGGAGTTGAAGCTCACGGCCTTGCGATTCATCCCCCAAGAATCAAGGTTCCGGAACATCAAGTTTTTCCGCGAACCAAGAGCTTCTTTTCTCTATCGAGACATTCCTGAGCATAGCATTAAGCCTTTTTGCCGACAAGGTGTTGGCGGCATTCCGACCTGCGGATAAGCGGCCTTCGAGTCGCGATTTGCGTAACCTTTCTCGCCGAAAACCGTCCCTTCTGGAGAGGGGATCACGATCGGTTTGGAGGTGGGAAAAAATGCTCACTCGATGTCGCAGCGGCGTAGTCCGGGGAGTCCAGGGAGAGCTCGTAGAGCTCGAGATCCACACAGGTCGGGGTCTCCCCGGAATCGCGATGGTGGGAAAAGTCGGGGCTTCGGTTCGGGAAAGTGCGCAACGAGTCCGAGCCGCGATCCTGAACGGGGGATTTCCGTATCCACGCAAGAAAATCGTGGTGAACTTCGCCCCCGCCGATGTTCCCAAGACAGGGGCCGGGCTTGACCTACCTCTTGCGGTGGGGCTCATCGCTTCTGGATTGCCCGGAGCCAAGCCAGAACTCGCCCAGCATCTGATCCTGGGGGAGCTCGCTCTGGACGGACGGGTGCGTGGGGTTCGCGGAGTTCTCCCGATCGTCTGCGCCGCAGAAAAGACAAAACTGACCGGGCTCCTCGTCCCGGAAGAAAACGCAGGCGAAGCCGCCATCGTCTCCACCTGCCCGGTCTACCCGGTGCGATCCCTTCGTCAGGCCATCGCCCACCTTGAAGGAAGAGTCCCCATCGAACCCCAAAGAAACGACCCTCACAGCTTGTTTGAGGCGGGTGAGGAAGCTTCCCCTGACTTCCGCCAGGTTCGGGGCCAAGACGCAGCCAAAAGGGCTCTCCTGATCGGGGCGGCGGGCGGACACAACGTTCTTCTCGTAGGACCACCCGGCTCGGGAAAAACCCTCCTTGCCCGGTGTCTTCTTGGGATCCTCCCCCGGTTGAGCCTGGCCGAAGCCATCGAAACCACCGCAGTCCATTCGGTGATGGCCCCCTTGAAGAATCCCCTTTTGACTCAGCGCCCGTTTCGCGCTCCCCACCACACGGTTTCCGAGGCTGGCTTTCTTGGAGGAGGCGTCAGCTTGCGCCCCGGCGAGGTCAGCCTTGCTCACAATGGGGTTCTCTTTCTCGATGAAACCCTGGAATTCCCGAGAAGACTGCTTGATCTCCTGCGTCAGCCTCTCGAGGAAGGAGAGTTTTGTCTCAGTCGGTGTGGAGGATCAAGAACACTCCCCGCCCGAATCGTACTGGTTCTTGCGACAAATCCGTGTCCGTGTGGATACCTGACCCACCCCCGGAGAGCCTGTAGCTGCACACCACCCGTCGTGGAACGATACCGAAGTCGCCTTTCCGGTCCGATCATCGATCGAGTTGATCTCATTATTCCCGTTGATCCGGTGGAGAGTCATCACCTTTCAAGCGAAGCGTCGGGTCCGAACAGCAGAGAACTGAGAGAGAAGGTATCGAAGGCTCGAGAGGTTCAGGAGGAGCGGTACCAGGATGCATCCACACGGGTCAACGGCGAGGTCGATGGAGAAGACCTCATC
>JAJDCM010000184.1 GCA_029260825.1 Planctomycetota bacterium
GTTCCGGCTCACAAGTGGGTGATCGGATCCGGGCTAGGCGGGGAGCTCAGAAAGGAAGTCCGAGAGCGGGATGACCTCCACATCATCTATGAGTTGCCGACGCTTACCAAGAAAAACGACGATCTTGCGCTTCACGTAGACGCACACGATCAGAGAATGATCGGAGGCCCCGCGAGAGGTCGCGCACCAGCGAAACTGGGTAGGCGGCTACAGAGTTGATCTTTCGATCTTTCGACCGGCGAGTTAATCCTTCTTTACTTTGTTTTGACGCTTGTCATCCGGGATGGAGTGGTTGATCTTCTTCACCCTGTCGTGGAAATCAAATCCTTTGAACTCCGGCGCCGTGTTGTTGTGGCACTGGATGCAGACCTTCTCGGTTGCTTCGACGTAACCGTTCTTCAGCGCCAACTTGCGATCGAAGTGGATCGTTTTGTCATTGTACTTGTCTCCCGGTCCGTGACAGGATTCACAGCTGACTCCGTCCTCGGCGACGATCTTTTTCGTCAGCTCGGCGGGCTCACCGTGCCCGGTGACATGGCAGCGCAAACAGTCCGTTTCCTTCGTAGGATCTTCGCCCAGTCCGAGCTTCTTTGCGAGCGCTTTTGCCGCATCGGTTTTCAGTGTTTCGTAGGCTTTGGCGTGGGGGCCCTTCTTCCAGGTGTTGTACTGGTCTCCGGTCTGCTTCATGTGGCATTTCTTGCAGCCCTTGGTCCCGATGTAGGCGATCTTATTCTTCTTGTTTGCTACTTTCTCTCCCTCCTCTTCGTCCTGAACCGTCATGACCGCCGGTCCGGGATGAGGAGAAAACGACGGGCCATCCTCCGAAGAGACGGGAAATCCGAAGAAGGCCGTCAGGAGGATTCCTCCACCGAGCAGGATGGCTGCACCACCCCGTTTGACTCGAGACGATGTTCGATTCGAAAGCTTCATAGAGTTTTCTCCAGGTTCATTTCTTAGTCTTGCAGTGTATCCACGGCGTGGCATGCCTGGCCGCATCGGAGCGTGTACGGGATCGGCATGGCTTTTCCCGGCGCCTTTCCTTCCACGCCGACGTTCGTCTTTCGGGGAACGTCCATGACGTGAGAGGTGATGTCGTTCTTCCAGTAATTGGAGAGGGCGTCGAGGATGTTGCCCTTCACTCCTGATCCTGTCTTCGCCGCCTGAATCATGTGGCAGTCCGTGCATCGCGTCGAATCGCCGATGTGGATGCTTCCGGTCTTCAGCATCATATGGGGCAGGGGGTCGGTGGTATGGCAACGGAAGCAGAGGTTGTCGGTGCTAGGATCGTCCAGTAGCTGACGTGTGTGGGGAGATTGCCCGTGAGGTTCATGACAGTCGAAACACGTCACCATTTGCCTCCGGTTGCGGTAGTGACTTCCTTTGATGTGATCCGAATACTGCTGGTGGTGGCTCTTTGAATGAACTTCGTCATCCCAGAGATCACTGAAGGTCGCATCTTTTCGGGACGTGTGCTCGGTAAGGAACTGGTCCCGGCTTGTTCCGGGGAGCATCATCTTGTTCATGGCGTTGATCGTCTGATCGCTGATCACGTCCCCATTTCCCCGGGGACGGCCGTGACATTGGCCGCAGAGTACGTTAGCTCGTCCCGGAGGAAGGTTCTGGGGCTGCACGATGAACTCGGCTCGGGCCGCGATCACGTGCTCTTGACCCGGACCGTGACACACTTCACAGCCCAGATTGATCTCGTCCATCAACCCGTCCTGATTGATGTCGAAGGCCCCGTTGCGATCGTTCACCGCGTTCCCGATCCACTCCCCCGTCATGGCGTCCTTCTCCACCGAATAGTTGGTGGCATGACAGGAGAGACAGTTGACTTCGATTGCCTTGCTGAGGGGCGGGTTCTTGATGCTCTTTGTGGATTCATCATAAAAGTAGTCGGCGTGATAATCGCGAAACGGTTTGCGAGTCCGGTCATCGTTATCCAGTCGGCCCTGGTCTTGGTACTGGACCACGCACGGATAGAGACTCTTGCCAACTCTCACCAGATACCGCTGTTTGAAGAGCCCTCCCCCGTAGGTGAGCTCCACCTTGAGCTCGGTTCCACTTCCCGGATCCGACGGATTGAACAGGTTCTCGAGCCGGATGAAGTTGTTTCCGCCCCTCTTGACGAACGTAGCGGAAAGGCTCGGGTCGGAGCCAGGGGGCGGGGGATCGAGAGAGGTCACGTACTTGTCGAAACCTCGGGAGCTGTCGAAGTCGTAGTAGAAGACGGTCCGACCCTCCTCGAAGAAGAACTCGAGTCCTTGATCGAACTCGGGAAAGCGTGAGCTGTCTTGCAGTCCGCGATCGGTGCCGGGAACCCTGAACCCGAGCCTGTGCAGAGTGTTGAGCTGGGTCGCCTGATCGGGATGACAGGAGAGGCACGCGGTCGTTCCCACGTACTTCGACGCGGGACTCGGCTGCCCCGACACCCGGATGACGTTGGATCGGCCGCCCCCGATGTCAAGCAGATCAAAGGACTCCCGACAGATGTCTCCACCGGGAAGGTGGGTGGAGTCGGCGGGCTCGACATAGAAGAAGTAGGAGCCATCCGTAACCCCATCGATCCGGTAACTCCCGTCGGTTCCCGTCATCGCCTGGGGGAAGTTGCTTCCGCCCCGGACAAGATCCTCCAGAGGCTCGTCGAAAGGCTCCGTATCCCCATCGAGAATCCCGGAAGTGGTGATGGGGCTCAGATCGATCGCAGAAGTGGGAATGAGATAGACCGTCGCTCCCGCCACCGGGTCGCTCACGCCGTTCATCACCTCGCCGGTGACCGAATCGGTAAGCGGTGGGCTCGATGAGCTACCGTCGCGACAACCCTGACTCAGGAAGCCGAAGCTCCACAGAAAGAGCAGCGGCAGAAAGAGCAGCCGGCCGACCTCTCGATCGCCGCGGTCGATGTTGTGTTTCATCTCGCACCTCACTATCTCGAGCGAAGAGCTCGAGGAATCGAATTGTTGTCGGGTCATCGGATCTTGTGGCAAGCACGACAGGCAGCGCCGTCCCCGTTGTCGAGATGGGAGATGCGCGGGTGGCACTCCTTGCACTCGATGCTCGTCCGGTGGGGCGGGTTATCGGGCATGGGGGTCGCAGTCTGCAAGTGGACCGCGGTCGATTTGTGACAGGTAAAGCAACCGGTGGATCTCACCGGCTCGTGGCAACTGATGCAGTGGGACTGACGCCTGCTGGCGAACGATCCGCGGTGACTCCGGGGCTCGACGGATTCATGGCACCTCTGGCAGAAGTCCTGGGTATGGCACGTGGTGCAACGGCTCCGGTCCAGCGACGCGGAAAGAGCGTGATTGAATCGCACGAAGGATTGAGTGTGGCTTCGCGGCCTTTGCTCGCCGTGGCAATCCTGGCAGAAGCTGGGCTGATGACAAACGGTGCAGGACGTTGCGTCTCCGGATCGGAGAAGCATTACCCCGTGGTTTTCGAGGAACATGGGGCTGTGAGATTCGGGCTCCGTTTCCCGATGGCAGTCTTCACATTCTTCTTCGGTGTGACAGAACGTGCACGAGTCAATCCCAAAGTCTCCGTGGGGTACCGGCTTTTCCGATCGCAGGGGTGCCATGTCGAGACCGGAGCCGTGGGCTCGAAGGAAGTTTTTGTAGTCGTGGCTCGCCGGAGCAACATCCCTGCGAAACGTTTGATGGCACGACGAGCAATCGTCCTGCCCGCTCCAGTCGTCATGACATTGAAAGCAGCTCTCTTTGAACGCCACGACTCCTCCGGGTAAATATTGGTTGTCGAGAACCTGGGAGTGACACTCGGTGCAGTCAAGTTCAGCTTTACCGACGTGAATTCGGTGCTCGAAATTGAGTTCGAGGAAACCAAGTAAGGTTTCCCAGGGGCGTCCGTCCCCGGCTGCATCAAGCTCTCGATAGAAGGAAGTGATTTCCTGATCTTCGCTTTCGTCCGGGTCATGACATTCAAAGCAGCTCTTTGCCGGAGGGAGTGTGGGTTCTCGATCAAGCCAGGCCGCAGAGCCTTCCAGGTCTTCAAGTTCCTCCTCGGTGTTTCCGAGATGACACTCGACACAAGTGAGTTCCGCTTCCTCGACGTGAATGCGATGGTCGAAAATCCTGGGCTTCTCCGGAACTTGTGGCGCGCTCCGTCCGTCCTCATCGGGCTCGAAGAGGGTCACGGTGACGCAGCCGGCCAGAACCGCAATCAGGATCATCAACCACAACAGGTGCGGTTTCCTCACGGGAGCTCCTCTCAGAAATCCTGCACCAGAACGACGGAAACTGTATTGATCGTATCCAGTTCGCTGCGCTCCACCGCGTAGCGAACTCTCACCCGACGATGACGGTTGAGTTCATATTTCAGACCGACGAACACATCGCGCACCCGATCTTTCCGGGTATCCAGAGAGAGCAGGTTTCCTAGATCGTCCGTCTCGTACTTGAATTCCGAGTAAGATGAACCGGCCTCCAGCCTGAGGAGTTCGCTTGCTCTGTAGTCGAGGTCGAACCCCACGAAGAATTCATCGTTCTGGCTCGCCTTCCAGATCTCAAAGAAGAGACCCGCGGAGAGACCGGACACGAGAAAGTCGTCCGAATCGAGTCCGGCGAAATACCGGGTGAAGTCCGTGTTGGATCTGTTCTGGTCGTCTTGCTCGAGAAGACGCTTGGACCGGAACCCAGCCTCGACCCCGAATCGGTTTGATAATCCCTTGTACACACG
The DNA here is from genome assembly GCA_029260825.1 of Planctomycetota bacterium. Taxonomy (GTDB): domain Bacteria; phylum Planctomycetota; class JACOTG01; order JACOTG01; family JAJDCM01; genus JAJDCM01. The sequence goes on from JAJDCM010000184.1 coordinate 4,693, forward strand.
GAGTCCGTATTCCTGGTAGCGTTCAAGAGCTCCGAGGATCGCGAAGTAGTCCGTGTAGCGATCAGAGTAATCGCGAGTTGTGAGGGTATGCCGCTTGTAGTGTCCCTCGAGGGTCAGATCCATCAGGGGAAGACGGCCTCGACCGGTGACCGACCAATCGCTGAGATGACCTTCAAGGAAGAAGATGCGGCCCTCGATGTCACCGTACTCCGCCAGCTCCTGCCAGGCTCGGACGTTGACCACATCGTCCTCGTGCTTTCCGAAATCCTTGCTCTCGTCCACGTACCTCTGGTATTCGGCAACGATCGTGGTTTCGCCGAGATGATCCCAGCGAAGAGGAGTGCTCCGGATCTGTCCACCATAGATGTGATCTCCTCCTGCGGAAGATTCATAGAGGTTGACCGGAACCCCGCCGTAGAGCGTGATCGTGGTCCGGTTGAGGGGCTCGACATCCACCGAGCCTCCGTCAAGCCAGGCGGGAAGCCCGGTGAGCAGCTCTTGCCGCCCAAGACGCAACCGGGAAATGGATCCAGCTCGGTTCACATCAAGGTAGGCGTGATACAGCCGGCCGTGGGTGCTGTCATCGTAGGTATCAAGCACGTGATACAGGGTCTCGCCTGAGGCGTTCGACGGGCTCGTGCTGCGCCCATCGATATCGGTGGCGAGGGTACCGAAGATGGAGCCAGAGAACTTGTCAAGCTCCGGATTGCCCACGTCGACAGCAAGGGATGAGTAGAGATCCTGATCCACTTCGTTGGGAGTGGAACGGAATCGATATTCGAAGCGGAAGGACCCGTGGATCTTGTCGATCAGGCTCTGGACCGCTTCCTTGGCGGAATCTTGCTGCTCCAAGCTCGTGAGCTCGGGCGCTTCCACCTGTCCCCAGGCGGCAAGGGCCAGGCTGAGGATGATTGTCAAGGCAAGGCCAACTCCTACCGGAACCCGGGATCGATGCTTCGCTTCCTTGCTCTTGGCTTTCTCTGCTTCGATCTTTCTCTGCGCGACCTTTTGATCTTGAGGGCGGGAGCCACGGAGGAACCGCTTCATGTAGAACGCGAGGAACGAACCGAGCACGATCAGGAACGATCCAAGAAGCATGATCCGGACGCCCTGGCGATTGCCCACACCAAGCCCGGTGTAGCTAAGACCCGGGTATCCCATTTCGGGTACGGGCGGATCCCATGTCGCCTGGAAGAACCACCAACCTTTGAACTCGGTGGGCTGATTTGATCGGACCTCGCAGACCTCCGACCATTGTCCGTCCTCTTTCTGGAATCGGACCTGACTGATGAAGTCGCGCTCTCTGGTCCGTCCGGGGAACATCTCGAGAGTGAAGTCGTCGAGTGTCACCGGAGCGGGTAGGGGATGGGTTTGCCGGGAAAAAAGGAGCTCGACTCGATCTCCTCCGGGAAGGTTGATGGTTCGAGGAAAGAAACCGAGACGGGAGGAATGAGTGTAGGGGCTATAGGGAATCCAGATCCTTTCCCGAAAGTCACCCCGCGTCACCTCGGCCTGGATCATGGAGTTGAACATGCCCACCTGGAGGTTCCGTTCCCGGGGTGGAATGATCCTTGGCTTTGTCGTTTTTCGGGCGCTCCGCCCGGTCGCTTCGATGGTCACGCGAAGATGACCATCCAGAAAGGAGACCGGTTGCCCGAGCTCTGTCTTTCGGTGGGCAACGTTACCGCTTGCGCTTCGAAGGATGGCATGAGTTCCCACCGGACCCGCAATGAGGAGCACATCACTCCCGGGTCGTACGTTAAGAAGCTCGATCCGGATGTCCCGATCGACCAGCTCTTCCGCATGAGGTGTTCCATCGTCGAGAATATCCTGGGAGAGTTCGACGTCCGGAGCGACCACGGCTCTCGTGAAGATCTTTTCCCCTCCTGTCACCCGCACCATGGCCATGGCCACTCGTTTTTCCCGATGCCCCGGTGAGGCAAGTTGCCAGCTTGGATAAAGCTTTTCACATCGGAGTCGGTACGGCGTCCCGGGAATCCCGACCTCTCCGGCCCGGGCGCGATCAAGAGGGATGCGTAGGGGCTCGTTGCCGCGAACGGTCACGAGAATCTCGGGAGGGGAGGGATGAATCAAGTCGGAGAGTTCGTCTTCGGTTTCGACCCATCGGAAGAAGAACCCGAAGGGAACCTCAGGATCTTCGTGTCGATTCCGATCCGGGTCGAGAGCGAGGAGCGAACCTTGAGTGGGCTTTCCGTCGAGTCGGGCCGTGAAGCGAAGAAACGGGTTGAAGCCGGTTTCAACCGGTGACCAGCCCTCTTCAAGCGTTGCGTAGGGAAGAAACCCGGTGATCCTGAGTCCCGGGTCGCCGTTGACTCTTTCCTGGCATTCGTCTCCGTTTCTTGGGACGAGATCAAGGGGACGATCGCTGAAAGGAGCGGCCACCGGCCAGGCATCATCCGGGTTCGAGAGTCGTTCAAAGTAGCGGGGCAAACCGGGAAGCGAATGTTCACACCAGGGCTCGGTCTCCGTGCGGCGGGTGTGGAGAGCGAATCGATCGTTGATGTGAAACTGATCCACGGTCTCACCTCTTGGAACGAGCACGTCTCCTTCCGTCTTCAGTCCGAAGTAGAGCCCCGAGCCGAGGATGAGGATGAGGATGCCAAGATGGGTGATCCAGACTCCCATCTTTTCCCTGCGGAAGGGAATGCGTCGCACGGTGACGAGGATGAGGGAGACGGAGAGCATCGTCAGCAAGAGCGTGAACGGCCACCAGGCGAACCACTGCATCTCCGTTTTTTCGAACTCCTGCCTCGGGAATCCTCCCGTGATGGGGAGGAAGCCCGCCGAGCCGATCCAGCAGTAGATGAAGATGAGGATCAACAGGGTGATCCCGAACGGCACACTGCCCACGAAGTCCACACACCGTCGTCCTTGATCTCTCATGAGCCGTCTTCTTTCCCTGCCTTGCGATCAAGCGCGGCGGGAAGCTGACCGGTCCTGACCCGCTCCAGGATGTCGAGGGCGAAGTCCACGTTGTGATGGGGACGGATCTTGTCGATGCTCTCCAGGAGCTTCTTCAGGGAAGGTTTTGCGACCCCGCCTTTTGACAGAGCCTCGAGCGCCTTCCTCTTGGCCTCGGTGAGCGATGCTGTCCACTGTTTCTCGGTGTCCCGGTACTTCTCTTCGTGGCATTCAACGCAGGTTGCCCCGATTTCGTCCTGCGCGAATCGCTGGGCTCCTTCATGGCAATCGGTGCAGCCAAGGAGATCCCATTTCGGGGACAGATCACCCTGAAAGCCGGGTAGGAGCGCGTGTCGTCCGGCCATGAAGTCCTTGACGTCTGCGTGACAGCTCTGGCAGTCGGGTGAGGGTGTCGATCCTCCGTCGTGGCAGGAGACACAGTCGACTTCGGCGTGAGCTTTCTCGAGTTTGTAAGGGTGAGTGTAATCACCCAGCTTGAAGACCCGGCTGTTGGTCGGGCCCTGGGGTTCGAGGAAGTCGTGACAGGAGGAACAATCCCGGGAGATCACGGACCCGTCACCGGCTCGATGCTGGTCATCGTGACACCGAAAGCAACCGGGAGTGACCTTGTGACCGCGGTGGTCCGGATGAACTCTCCAGTCGACCTTCATCTCGGGAAACATGTTCTCACGAAACGCCTGTTGCACGGCTTTGATCGCCGACTCGATCCCGGGTTGTTTCTGCTCGAGCATTTCGGGATAGCTCTCGCCGTAAAAACCTGAGATGTGATCACGAATGGCGGTGAGCCCCTCTTCTTTTGTTGTGTAGGATGCGGAAAGAGCGCGGCCCGCTTCTCGTTTCAGATAGGGGAGGCCGGGATCGCACTCACCCAGCTCGAAGAGACGGCAGAGGATGGTGTCCGCATCCCGAAAGCGATGGGCCGGCCGGTTGTGGCAATCGACGCAGTCCATGGTGCGAAGCTCGCCCTCGGGGGGCGGAGCGTCTTCATCGAGCCCATCCGAACGAAAGACTTTGATCGACTTTTCTCCTTCGCCAAGCCGGGTCACCCTCACCCAGGGAATGTCCAGCCTTTGCCGGTCGGCCGCCACGTATTCAACCTTCTGGGTGGACGCCGTATGCCAGTGGATGCCAGTGAGGGAGCCGGTTTTCGGATCTCTTGAACCGACCTTCAGCACCATGTTGATGGGGCGAGGTGTGTTCTTCTCGTCGGCGGCAACGCGGGGTAGATGAACCAGCTGCTCCCCCTGAGGAAGGTCGGACCAATGACAGTGCTCGCAGGTGTCATCGGCGGGTCGCAGGTTGTGGACGGGAGAAGGGATGGGGCGTTCATAACTGTCTGTGAGAGTTCGGTAGAGCTGACGAATGCCGCCGATCTTGGCTTCGACGAAGGACCCCACTCCCTCCCCGACGTGGCAATCCGTGCATCCGATTTCAGCATGAGGCGAAACCTGAAAAGCCGCGAACTGAGGCTCCATGGGAGTGTGACAGGCCGTGCCGCAAAATGCGTTCGAATCCGCGTAGCGATAACCGCTATAGCTCGAGTAGCCGAGGAAGGGCACCACGAGAAGCAGAATGACCGGACCTCCGTAGAGGAGGATGCGACGGGCCGAGAGTTTGGCCAGCGTGGTGTGTTCACCGGTCCTTTTGAACAGGCGGTGAGCTCTCCAGGCTCCGAGGATGGCGAGGGCGCTTCCCAAGATGACCAGCGGAGGGAGGACTACGTAGAAGCAGATCCCCGTATAGGGGTTTCGGAATCCAGCGGTCAGGTGGAGAACCAGGAGAATGACGTGGAAGAACCCGGTGGAAAAAGCCAGGACAAGTCCCACCATGCTCGTGGTGTTCTTGAAATAGACGAGTCGCGAGGGGCGTCGGCTGGTCTTGTCTTTTCTCATCACTCGCTCTCCGTCCACCGGTCCGCGAGTACACCTCGTCCGGTCAAGATCTGACACTTTCGCTCATGAAATATACCGGACCGGAATCAGCCAAACCTTGATCCAGGT
>JAJDCM010000185.1 GCA_029260825.1 Planctomycetota bacterium
GGGTTGGAGACTCGATAGTCGTTGCCGTATTCCTGTTGCAGAAAATAATGGACCTGGGCGGTGGTGAATTCGTGGGAGTAGCCGCCATCGACGTTGACCACCACTGCATCTCCCGGTTTCACCCACGTCTTTGCGGAACCACTACCCTCTTTCGACGAGTGGAGATGGGAAGCCAGGATCTTCTCCGCCATGGACCTGGGGCGAGCTAGGGTGTCAACGGGAGGAAGGTTGATCTCTCCTCGAGCAAGTGCCTTGGAGAAGGGGAAGAGCCCGCCTTCCTGAACAACGAGCTGAGTGATGGGATCGTATCCCTCGTAGAACTCGGTGAGGGGGATCGACTCACCCCTTTGCAGTCGGGCCAGCATCTCATGGTCGCCCATCAGAACACCCTGGTTGATGTTGTTGCGGGCGTGAATGGGAGCAAAGGAAGCGGCGATGGCAAGACGGATTCCCGACCACTTTTCTGCCTGAACCGCGGTCTCTCGAGAGCTGCCAACTCCCTTTCTCATCCCGGAGACGATGACCTCGAAGTTGCCGTCTCGGAGAGCGTCGGTGGGAAAGAGCCGTTCCCCCTCAACGATCAGTCCCGCGTAAGCATCTCTTGCGAGATCTTCCGGGCGATGGCTGAAGCAGACCCACGCCGGAGTCATGGCGTCGGTGTTGATGTCATCGAGAAGGTCGTTCACCGTGACATCCTGCATGGTCAGCTCGAGTTCTCCGGTGAGCTGTTGCTTGATCTTCTCCGAGTCTTTTGTCAGGAAGAGGATGCGTTTACCTGGGGTCAGGGTGATCTCGGTGGGGGGCTTCATTGCGACTCCTTCACGTCCCGTTTTTCTTGTTTTCCGGACAGCGACTTCCGGGGTAGGGCCTCATGATACCGTTTCTTCTACTCGAGAACTTGACGATTCGTCTAGCCCGGCCGAGGAGGCTCCTGGGGGTAGGTTCCTCGCCACGACTCGAATCCGCCGGTCATGCTGAAGACGGTTTTGAATCCTTGGTCCATGAAATAGGCCGCTCCTCCCAGGCTGGAATGGCCGTGGAAGCAGTAGACGACCAGCGTCCGGTCCTTTGGCGTCCCGGTGACAAATGCTTCGACGGTGCTGTCGAGGAGGTTCAGAGCCCCGGGAACGTGGGCCGCCGAGTAGGATCCGGGATCCCGGACATCCACGAACGTCGCCTCATCTTGATCCAGGAGTCGTTTGGCGTCTTCGGCGGAGATTTCCTGAATTTCGGGTTCCATGGAGTTTCTCTTGTTTGGACTTTGAGGTTCCGGACTGGAAGTAAAGATAAGGCCGTCTGCGGCGTTTTTCTGGCCCCTTTTTTAGACCAATCCAGGTTGCTTGTCCACCGTGTGGGGAGATTCCACCCGAGGGGAGGGTCTGGTTCATTTCGAGTCAGGGTGGGGGAAACGGCAGAGTTGGCGAGGGTTTCTGGAGGATGCGATCCAAGCATTCGTTGAGCCATCCAAGTGGATTGGCCTGGGGGGCGTTCTCGTGTGCTTAACTTCCCCCGGTCTTCAGGCAGGGATAGGGATCAGGTGATGAAAGGATGACTCTCCTCAAGGCAGCATGGATCTCAACGGCGACGGAGACTGCGTAGACTCTGTCGTTCATATTGCAGGGTTCCCTTGCGGATCCAGAGGGGTGAACTCGGGCGTGGGGCCAGTTGCAGACGTTCTTCGACTCAATGACAACATGGGGACGATCACGGTTGGCCGCTAGTGGTCAGAGAACAAGCACCTCCAGATGCGCTTCGATGTGCGTCTCGCGCAGCCCGAAGATCCTGAGTGCCGCGGGAAGCTCAAGCCACAAGACGAAGAGATCCGTCAACTCAAACGCGATCTGGCAATTGCCCGCCAGGAGCGCGATATATTAAAAAAAGCGACGGCCTACTTCGCAAAAGAAGTGAAGTAAGATTTCACTTCATTCGCGATCACCGGGAGACTTTTGAGGTGGGCCGAATGTGCATCGTTTTGGAGGTCTCCCGGAGTGGGTTCTATGCCTGGCTGAAGCGAGGGCAGAGCCCACGAACGAAAGAGAACGACCGCCTCCTGACTGAGATCACAGAGATTCACAAGAATAGCCGTGGTACTTACGGAGCACCACGGACGCACGCTGAGCTGAAAGCACAAGGAGAGGGTTGCAGCAAGAACCGGGTCGCACGACTGATGAAGGGCGCCGGAATCCGATCCAAAACCCGTAGGAAGTTCCGAAATACTACGGACTCATCGCACAAGAATCCTATTGCTCCAAATATTCTTAAAGAGAGATCCGGGGCAAGCTCACCAAATGAGATCTGGGCGGCCGACATAACCTACATTCCTACCAACGAAGGGTGGCTCTACCTCGCGTCGATCATAGACATGTTCTCGAGGAGAATCGTGGGCTGGTCTATGGGACCAACTTTGAAAACGATTTTGGTAGTCGACGCACTGAAGATGGCAATCGGTCTGCGGAAGCCACCTCCCGGGCTCATCCATCACTCTGACCGAGGAAGCCAATATGCCTCGATAGAATATCGAGACCTTCTGGACGAGCATGGTTTTGTCTGCAGCATGAGCCGGAAGGGTAATTGCTATGACAACGCGACCAAGGAAAGCTTCTTTCACACTCTGAAGACAGAACTCGTAGCTCATGAGGACTACCTCACGAGAGACGATGCACGGACGAGTATCTTCGAGTACATCGAGGCTTTCTACAACCGCCAAAGAAGACACTCTTCCCTGAATTACCTCTCCCCGAGGGAATTTGAATTGAAATTTTTGGCGGCCTTGGGCGAGATCAAGGCGGCGTGAGAAGAGAGGTCTTTGCCGGGATCAAGTAATCAACTTTATCCAGAACCGGCGCAAGAGTTATCAACACGTTATGAGTCTCCTCCCCCAAGCCCCCTCCTCCGGGGGGACTTCGTCCCCCCGACCGCCAAGCTTCGCCTGAGCTTCGCTTGGGCTCCGCTCCGCTCGGCTCCCCCCTTGACCACTCGCTGCCCTCGTGGTCTACTCGGAGATCAAATCATTAACCCTCGTGTCCACACAATCGGGGTAGGTTCAAGATAAATGTTGGATGAGATCGAAGAGGTTGATACTAACCGGGCTCCAGCTCCTCTCTTTACTGATCGTGAAGGTCACTTTGTGGTCCGTGTTAAAGGCACTGGGGAAGATTCCTTGCTCGTAGAGATCTTCGTCTGGGACAGCAACAATAAGATATCCGCCAGGCCTTAGGATTCTCCACCAATTGAGCAGAGCTTCGAGGGGGTCCCGCATGTGTTCTAAACAGTGGCTGCTGTACACGTAGTCGAAGGTATCGTCATCGACTCCTTTCATCTTCTGAGCATCACCGGACTCGAGGTCATATCCAAGGGCAGTGGAGTCAATCTTGTCCCGTCCACAGCCGATGTCGATCCCATTACCCTGAATGAATCGGTCAAAGAATCCTTCGTAGTCTCTTCGATCTGAGCATTTTGATGTTTCGTCCATGACTTCGGAATCTTCCTGATTCGATAGAATCCAATTGAAAGTTCTTGATGATCTTCCTGAAACGATGGTACCGTAAATTCAGGTAAAGATTTGAAGCCGCCCCCCGGCTCTATTCCTCTTGCGAGATCATTTCGATAGCAACGCGAGAAGAAACTCTGTTCGGTTTATGACTCGAAGCGTCTCTTAGTATCGCTGACCTGAAGTTACGCCATTTGCAAGGAACCAAGCAAGTAATAAAGAGTCCACAATTCCTAAATATATCCGTTAGGCCAGAGCGGAATGATGAGCGACAGAATCACGACTCAGAGCGAGTGTCCACCACTCTTATATGAGAAAGATCGGATTGGCGACAATCTCTTCTCGGCGGCTCTTAAGCACTTCGAGTCTGACAACTTAGAAAAAGCCAACTCTCTCTGCGACGAGCTACTCCAAGCCCAACCGAATCACCCCGATGCGCTGCATCTCAAAGGAGCAAGCGCCATCAAATTGGGGGACTTGGAACGAGGGTTCGAGTTCTTCGAGAAGTCAATCGAAGCGGATCCCGCTCGCAGCGAATTCCGAGTGAACCTTTCGCAGCTGCTCACTGCGAAAAGAGACTACTGTGGTGCGGCATTCCATCTTCAGCGCGCTGCTGAGCTTGATCCGAAGAACATCGAAACCCTTCATCTTCTTGGTATCGCTTTTTTCGAAAAGGGGGAGATCGACGAAGCCCTTGACGTGTCAAGGTTCGGTCTGTCAAGTCCACCTGAGTTCGGCCAAGCTAGTCCACTTGAAAGCGTCTGAAAAACCGGAGGTTACGGGCCGGGACG
>JAJDCM010000186.1 GCA_029260825.1 Planctomycetota bacterium
AGCAGCTCGGGAATCCTTTGGTCATGGGGTACCGTCCCCACGAGCAAGAGGCCCCCACCGCTCTAGTTGGCGGTTGCTCCGCTGTGCACGACGTTCATTTCCGGAGCCTGGATGAGGTCGCTCAAGAAGCGAAACTTTACCGGGACCTCGGTCGGGATTCGCATAAACTCGCGGTTTTCACGCACGAACGAGTATTCCATGGCGATTTCCTCGAAAGAGCTGATCGTTCAACGGATCCCATCTCATGCCATAACCGAAGACCCATACCCCGGTCCTATCTGTGGGATCCAGTTGGATTTCTCGGCCATCTTCTCCAAATCCTTGATGGCATTTTGAGACGATCCTGTGACCCGGGGGTCTGATCTCCCTTTGACGGTAACGAGATGAAACCCTAAGCTCTTTGCGGAAAACAAGCTCAGGCAGGTTTCATCGTCTTTTCCCCCAACGTAACGAGGCACCATGAAAGCCCCGGTTCGCGCCCAAATCCTGATCCTCGCCGCCGGCGCGATCTTCTTCTTGGTCTTGACCAAGAGCCGGGTCTCCCTCTCGGGCAATGAGGCCTCTCGATTCGGCACGATCCAGGCCCTGGTCGAGCTTTCTACCCTGAGCCTCGACAAGACCCTGTATGCCTGGACTCCGGATCACATCGATGTGGATCAGGAGATCATTTCCAACAAGCCCCCTCTTCTCTCCTTTGTGGGCGCCCTGGTGTACTTTCCACTCCACCATGGCCTCGGACTGACGTTTGAGAAGAATGAAGGCGCCATTCTGTACTGGTTGACCCTCCTCCTCTGTGGAGGCTCAGCGCTCCTTCTCTACGGCTTCTTTTTCGCCGAGAGCTACCGGGAAAGCCGGAGCCTTCGAGGAGCGGTGCTCCTCACCATTGCCCTCATGGCAGGAACCCTGATTCCGGTCTTCGCCGTCAGCTTCAACAACCACACGGTCGCTGCCCTGTTTCTGTTCCTTGGCTATCGCAGTGCCCGGCGACAGGGAGAACATGCAGCGCGTTCGTCATTTTTCGCCGGTCTCTTTCTTGGGCTCGGGTTTGCCGTCGATACCCTGAGTGGCGCCATCTTCACCGCTGCATTCTTCCTCGAACGAGGACTTCTCGCCAGAAATCGGGGACAGATGTCCATTCTCGGGATGTATGCCCTCGGCGCCCTCATTCCCGGCTTGACGGAAGCCGTTCTCAATTTGATCGGCCATGGCCACCTTCTACCGGCCATCTTCTACTGCGCCCAGTACAAATCCGGCCAGAACGTCCTTGAGTCCGGACGACACATCTTCACCCTGAGCTTCGCCCGGTACTGCTTTCACGCTCTCCTTGGCTACCGGGGCCTCATCTCCTATAGCCCGATTCTCGGGGTCGGACTCGTTCTGGGATGCCTCCGCATCAAACGGAAACCCGCCAATCCGGCACTTTCCCCGGATCGAACCGCTCAGCTTGCTTCCCTCCTCTGCATCGCCGCTTACCTGGCCGTCGACCCGCTTTTTGCCTATGGAGGGTGGAGCTACGGGTTTCGCTACCTGGTTCCCCTCACCGCGGTCCTTCTCCTGCCGGCGTGTCGTCTCTTCCAGTCCGAGGCTCGATCCAAGCTCAAGTTGACCCTGGTGGGCGGGACAATCGTCTGGGGCTCGGTGGTGACGGCGCTCGGGGTCTATCAGCCCTGGCCCTGCTGTTTTGAAGGAGGAGGTCCGATTCCCGAATCCGACCATCCTGGCCGAAACCCGGTGGCATTGAACCTCGTCACCGCCGTGACTGCCGCGAATCCGCAAAGCGATCTCGCCCGGGATCTTCGAAAAATACTGTCCGAAGACGACATCCTTGCCACCAAAATGCTCAGCCGAAATCTTCTCGGCGTCGATAAGACGGATCAGGCCCTCTCTGTTTTGCGGGAGGCCCGGCGAAACTCTCCGGCAGACCCGGAACTCAAGGCCCTGATCCAGGCCATCAGGAAGCAGCAAGACGCCCGTGAGGACACAAATGCACTTCGGCAAGCAGAATAGGACCCAAACAGCTGAGATTTCTACATTTAGGCACGGAAGATGCAAAACTCCAGTTGCCAGAAGAGAACACATCTACTAGTTGCATTGACGGCTTGGCCCCGGATATAATTTGCTCTACTTGCGGCGCAACTGCGCCCAAAGGGTAAGGGGGTCATTTGAGTCAAGAAGATGACACTCTGACACCCGCTGCATCGATCCCACATAAAGACACAAGGTTCGTGCCCAGAAGGACACACTCCCTATGCACTACGGCAGGCTAAAAGAGCGAAACACTCAGCTCCTCCTGGATGACATCCGGAGCAAAAATCAGGTTTTCCGAGGACTTCCGGAGATCATCAATTTTAACCACACGGATGTTTGCAATCTCCGCTGCATCATGTGCTTTCAGGCCTATACGCCGGGTGCAACAACGATCCCCGATGACCGGGTCAAAGAAATCCTCCACGAACTCCTTCCCACGGCCCGAAAGCTGAAACTCACCACCGCAGGTGAACCGATCATCGGGCGCTTTCAAGACATCGTGGATTTGACTCGCCATTACCAGAGCCGCCTTGAGATCATCACGAACGCTACCCGCCTCACGGTGGAGCGCTACAAACTGATGGAGGACATCCTCGATCAGCTGGTCATCAGCCTTGATTCCCACGACAAAGACACCCTGGATCACATCCGAGGAAAGGGTGTCTACGACCGCATGATGAAGAACATGATGGCCATCGGCGAGTACGCAAAGACCCGACAAAAGAATTACATCGCGGTTTACCACTCGGTGCTGATGACCTCCAACGTGCCCCACCTCGCCGGCTTCGTGCGCTTTGCCAACGCCACCGGGGTTGACGCCATCAAGGTCCTGCGCATGCATTACATGACCGAGGAGCTGCAGCAGGCTGAAGATCCGTTTGTTGGCTTCACCAAGGAGCAGCTCGATGCTCACATCCACGAGGCTCAAGACGAAGCACGTCGGTTGAAGGTCAACTTGATCCTCGAGGAAGTCGGCTACGACAATGTCGAGTCCTTCCGGGTTCGCCAGACCGTGCCTCCCCCGGTCGAGACTTATTCGTGCCGGATGATGATGCAAGAGGTGTACATCTATCCCAACGAGGACGTGTACCCGTGCTGTGTTCCCGGTGACCTGAAGATGGGTTCCCTCAAGAGCAGCGACTTTGTCTCGGTCTGGAACGGGAAAAGCTATCGCAGACTACGAAAGCAAATGTTTGCACAGAACCTGCTCGGACCCTGTGCCAATTGCAAGATGTACTCGGTCAACCCGGACGACTCGTCGTACAATTACCTTCCCGGATCGGAAGTCCTGCAGGGCCCCAAACTCTCTCTTCCCCGGAAAGTCATCCAACGACTTCAAAAGTCGATGGCGAGCATGTTCTAGACAATATGGAGTGATTCAGCATCACTCCGGTAAGGAACGAGCGGCTTTGAGTTCCCGATAGATTTCAAGGTGCTTCATTGCATGCTCGCTTGGTCGAGGGATGTCCACACCACGACCGGAGAGTCGCATCCTCAGGTCTCGATCTCCGATGAGGCATCGAAGCTTGTCGGCAAGATCCTGGGAATCACCGGGTCGAAATTTGAGGCCATTGACTCCGGAGCGCACGATCTCACGGAGCCCCCCATGATCTGCAGCCACCACGGGAACCCCCATGGAGAGGGCTTCCAATGCGGTCTGGGGGAAGTTCTCCATCCAGACCGATGGCACAACCACCACGTCGAGACTCCGCAAGATTTGAGGAAGGGAACTCCTCTGATAGGGACCGCGGAAACGCACCTCCCGTTCGCTGTCGACACCGCGCTCCAGCTCGGCAAGATATCCCTTTCGACCCGGATAAGGCGGCGCCACTCCGTGGATATCAAGTGATACTGGTAATCCGGAGAGCTTGCGGAAGGCCTCCGTCAACAAGTGCACGCCCTTTGTAGGAATCAACGTGCCAAGATAACCGATCCGAACCCGATCTCGGTTTTCCCGTTGACCGGAAGATCCATTCCTCTCCGGTAGCACCTTCGACGTGCCAGGGTCCGGGTCCGTCGTGTCCTCGGAGTCGAGACAATATCGCAGCCGGACCATTTTCCTTTCATCGATTCCGTAGGCAACGAAATCTGCAAGCATGGCCTTGGAGGGAGAGATGACCCGATCAATCTGACCCAGAACATCTCTCATATGCTCGTCAAAGGCAATGAGCTCACGTCGTCCTGCCTCGTCCCCCAGAATCAGGTTCTCCAGAATCCTTCGAGGAGCGTCTTTGAGGGAGCGGTGAATGCCTTGCCATTGAGGCTTCAAGCAGCTCAGACAGCGCTCCCGCTCGATCTGCCGGCACACCGTTCCATCGGCAGCAATCCTTTGTCCCCGGGGACAGTTCATCCAAAAATCATGAAGGGTCAGCACGACTGGAATTCCTCGCCGAGCCGATTCGGTGATGACCCCGGTGGAGAGATTGATGAGATGGTGAATGTGGACCACGTCGGGCTTTACCTGGTCCAGAAGTTCGGCAAACTGTCGATCCACGTCCGGATACTTGTAAAGATCCAGGAGACGCTTCTTCTTCCGCCGCACACGAATCCGGGCTATATCGAAACCTTCAACGGACGGAGTGACCTGAAGCCCAGGTGGAAGCGAGCGAAGGTCGGGAATGCAGAGGGTCACCGAATGGTTCTCGCTGAAGAGGCGAGCGAGGCGCAAGGTGTAGAGCTCCACCCCGCCAACGTTCTGGGAAGGGACCCCATGGGCGACGAGGAGGATGCGAAGTCGATCGACTGTGTGACCGTTCGTGGTGCTCATGACTTCTCGTTTCGCGATCTAGAACCAGCTATTCAAGAACCTCAGCCGGTCCTGAACCGGAATCGCCCCCCGGTCTTCCTACTATCGGAGGATACACCACCCGGCTTCGGAAATCCAATTCAATGACCATGCCCCGTCTACACTAGATCGGGAAGACTCAGGCATTTCTGAAGAGTGCAAAAACTTGGCCAAATGAAGGCAAGATCGGGTTTTCCCGGATGACCCCTTCGACATGGACCCACGGCCACTGATCTGGGCGGCAAATAGAGGTCAGGCCATTTCGTCCCGGGCGCAACCGGAGGACCGGCGCCGCTTCCGCCGGATCTCCTGGTAGAGTTCCACCAGCTCGGCTGCGTTCACCCGGATCTCTTTCACCCTTGCCGCCTGGCCGCACAAGGAACGGCGAAGCTCGGGGTCAAGAAGCCGAACCATCTTCTCATGAAGATCTTGCGCATTCCCGGACTCGAAGAGGAGGCCTGAAACCCCGTCTTCAATCGCTTCGCCCATGGCACCAAGATTGGACGCGAGGACCGGGACTCCGGCGAGGAACCCTTCCCGGATCGTGATGCAGTAGGTTTCAAACCAAACTGATGGCACGACGAGTACGTCGATTGCTCCAAGAATGCCCGGTAGATCCTGATTCTCATAGCGGCCATGAATGCGAACCCGAGGAGTGGACTCGATCTCCGCCTTCAAGCTTTCGACATAACTCATATCACCGTGATAGGGAACGACCTCGCCGTAAATGTCCAGAACCACGTCATCCCGGTCAAACTTGCGGAAAGCCTCGAGAAGAACGTGAACCCCTTTTGTCGGCAGGACGGAACCCACAAACCCGAAACGCACCTTTTCGGACTGGGTTCGGGTCAACCCCTCAAAGAGACTCGAGTTCAGACCATAGGGCAGAGTTCGGATCCGATCCGGGTCAACTCCGTCGACAAGAAATATCTCCCGAGAAAAAACAGAAGGGGTGAGCAGCAAGTCCGGGATTCCTAGAATCCGGCGGATCTGGCGATCGTAGAGCTTCAGGTTCACCAGAGGATCAGAGGCCTGGAAACGGCTTCGCAGCCAACCCGGCTTGGGCCCGTCGACAAGATCACCCCAGATTTCCTTGGTACAGGGAAGGCACTGCTCCCGATCCAAGGTCGGGCAAGGAGTGAGATCGCTCTTGATTCTCTGGCCCCGGGGGCATCCCATCCAGAAGTCGTGGAGAGAGAGAATCTGAGGAAGATCCCGGCGACGAAGAACCTCGGGAATGCCGGTTGACAGTCCGGTGAGATGGTGGATGTGGACAACATCCGGCCTCAGGTCGTCAAGAGCTTTGACAAAGATCTCTTCGATGCGTTGATTGAGGTAGATGCCCTCAAAGGACGTGAGGTCGCGAAAGTTGTAGTTCACGCGACGAACGGGAACGCCTTCGATCTGGAGATCTTCAACGTGATAATCGGGGAGGTCTTGATTCGACCCCCCACAGAAAATCATGATGTCGTGCTTTTTCTTGAGTTCCCGCGCCAGATAGAACGCGCGCAGCTCTACGCCCCCCGTCGCCTGAGGGGGGTAACCATGAACGACGTAGAGAATCCTCATGACGATGGAGTCATCGGAGTGACGTTCTAGGCTTCGTAGTCGACGACCACGTCACCGTTCACCGAGCACTGACAGCCGAGGCGCTGGCCAGGCTTGGCCTCATGTCCATCGAGGGTGATCTTTTCGTCCTCTTCGATGGGATTGAGGTTCTCGGCACCTTCCACCACAGTCATGATGCAAGTACCGCACAATGCCTGGCGGCAGCCGAAGAGGAGGCTGGCATTGCTGTCTTCCACAACGTCAATCAACATCGACCCCGCCTCCACCTCAACGGTGAGGTTATCCGGCTTGAAGGTCACCTTCGGCATTCGAACTCTCCTTGGTATGGACCGCAGTTGAGCGGTCAAAAACAACGATCATGGATCCAATGTGATCCGAGAGTATAGCCAGGACTTCCTGGTTTTCAACCTACTTTGGGGAAGGGGGAACGGATCCCCCAGCCCTCCCGAATTGTCGGCCCTGACAGCCGTTGCACCCAGTTGTTAAACGTCAAAGTCGACGCCCTGGGCCAAATGGACCTCCTCGGACCAGCTGAGCGTATTGGTTTGACGCCGCATGTAAGCTTTCCAGGCATCGGAACCGGACTCCCGGCCCCCTCCCGTGTCTTTTTCGCCCCCGAAGGCTCCGCCGATCTCGGCTCCCGACGTCCCCACGTTGATATTGGCGATTCCACAGTCGGATCCGGCTGCGGAGAGGAAGAAGGAAGCTTCGCCTTGATCGTCCGAGAAGAGACTCGAAGACAGACCCTGGGGAACATCATTATGAATCGAAATCGCCTCGGGAAGAGTGCTGTATTTCATGACATAGACCACCGGTCCAAACGTCTCCTGCTGGACGATGGGGAGCTCATTCTTTGCCTCGACGATCGCGGGAACGACATAATTCTTGCAGCCATCGGGTGCTCCATCCCAGACTCCGCCTCCACAGAGCACCTTTGCGCCCTGGTCGGCTGCGGCAGCGAGCGACTGGTGATATCGGTCCGCCGAATCCTCGTCAATCAACGGCCCCATGAGAGTCGTTTCTTCCAGGGGATTCCCGATTCGAATGGTCGAATATTTGTCAACGAGCTGGGAGACGAAGGAATCATAGAGGTCTTCATGAATAATGACCCGCCGTGTCGAGGTGCAACGCTGCCCGGCCGTTCCCACCGCACCAAAGAGAGCGTTGGCGATGGCCCCCTTCTTGGTGGACGTCCGGGTCATCTTGTTCGATACGATGAGAGCGTTGTTTCCCCCGAGTTCGAGGATCAGCTTGCCGAGACGACCTCCAACGATGCTGCCGACCGCTTTTCCCATCCGGGTGGAGCCGGTTGCACTCACAACCCGGACCCGCGGGTCAGCGGCAAGCTTTTCACCCATCAGGTTTCCGCTATCAACGGCCATGGAAACGACCCCTTCCGGCATCCCCATCTCCCGCATGACTCGATCGGCGAGAATCATGCAAGCGACGGCGCAAAGGGGAGTCTTGGGAGACGGTTTGAAGATCACAGGATCGCCGCATACGAGGGCGAGGGCCGCGTTCCAGGCCCAGACCGCCACCGGGAAGTTGAACGCGGTGATGACCCCGACCGTACCGAGCGGATGCCACTGCTCCATGATGCGGTGATCCGGGCGCTCACTCGGCATGTTGAGGCCATAGAGCTGGCGAGAAAGTCCGACGGCAAAATCGCAGATGTCGATCATCTCCTGCACTTCACCAAGCCCTTCGGATTTGATCTTGCCCATCTCCAGTGTCACCAGGACACCCAGGGCCTCCTTGTGCTTTCGAAGCTCATTTCCCAGTCGCCGCACAACCTCTCCCCGGATGGGAGCCGGCACCTTGCGGAAAGCCACAAAAGCGTCCTGGGACTTTTCGATGATCCTCTCCCAGTCCGCCTCGGAAGCCGAACGGACCTTCCCGAGAAGACTTCCGTCAATGGGAGACAGAGAGTCGAAAACGTCCTCACCCGTTGCACGAAAACTACCGTCGAACGCCCCGGCACTCTCTTTTGAGATTCCGAGCTCGGACAGAACGCTTTCTACCGTGGCACTGATCACCGCGAACTCCTTTCCGCTGACTTGGCTTGATCCTTTGATTTCCCGCTGAGAAGGGAATCGTATATTTTTTCCATGTCTCTCGCATCGTCGTCGATGGACTTGACCGCGGGAATTCCCGAGACGAGTCGATTTCGAAGCGTCTCATCCGAAAGAAACTCCCGGATCTTTTCCGCGAGATCGTCTGCGTTCCCTCTCTCGAAGCGCAAACCGGAGACCTGATGGTCGACGAGGTCTTTCATTCCACCAAGATCGGTGGTGATGACCGGAACCCCCGCCATGAAGGCCTCGTGAATGGTAAGAGGGGAATTCTCGAACCAAAGAGAAGGCACGATGAGCACATCCAGACCCGCGAGAATCTTGGCCACCTCTTTGTTATCGAATCCTCCCATGAAACGGGTGCCGTCGAACTTGGCCTCTTTCTTCATTTCAGCAAAGAACTCGGGAAAGTTCGTGGGGTCACCGTAAACGTGGAGCTCGGCCCGTGGGTCGGAGACCAGATCCATGGCCCGGATCACCGTCATGACACCTTTGTGCTCGATGAGGGTGCCGATGAAACCGAACCGGAGCTTCTCGGAGGTCGTGCGTTCGAAATTGCCAAATCCCTCCCGATCAAAACCGTAATCGGAATAAAGGATCCGATCCTCACTCACTCCGAATTCGATGAACTTCTGGCGCAGAAAAGGAGATGGCGCGATAAAAAGGTCAACCTTCGGCAGCCTGCTTCGCACTTCACGCCATCGAATTTCGATCGCCTCGACATGGTCTTTTAGATCCTTGGGAGGCTC
>JAJDCM010000187.1 GCA_029260825.1 Planctomycetota bacterium
GATTTCGTTGGCACTTTTTCCAGTGGAGCCAAGGCTGCGGACCAGGAGTCCCAGGAGATATCTTACCCCTGGGAAGAAGGATCCACCCTCTCCTCAAGGATCACCCGCCTGATCGCATCCAGGTGACGTTTGATCATCATCACCGACCCGGTCTTCAAGGGAGCCCGGTAGCGTCGAACCTCGGGCTCCCCTTCGGTCGAAAGCACCGCTTGCTCGTAGTCTCGCTCAGCTTGACGAAGTAGCTGCCTTGCCGCTTTCACCCGTAGAGCCCGGGTCCTCGGAGTATCGGGCTCATACCGAATGATGACGGGGCGACCACAAACGGCATAGACCGACTCTTCTCGCGCCCCTGAGACCCGGGTGTGATCCACCTGGATGATTCCCGCGTCCTGTAGCTGACGAAAATGATGGTAGAGAGACTGGGGAGTCCGGGCGAGCTGACCGGCGATCCCGGCAATACTCTCCGGCCCGTACAGCTCAAGGAACTCAACAATCTCCATGCGCACCGGGGAGGACAACACCTCCCACTGCTTCGGTTTGTCGATGACGAGCTTCTTCATCAATTCGATTCCCTGGATGCAAACGAATCATATTCCAAAACACTCCCATATTTTAATATAAATCCACACACTTGCCCTTCAAGAAAAGGGGGTCTTCCGACTTTCGTGTTGAGAATGAGAGGAGGGCTCGGGCAGGGGAGGAACGGATCCTGGCAAAATGTGGGACAGATGGGCCGGATTCCGGTTTCCCGGCAGAAAGGGGATCAACCAGGGGCCCCGCATTCGAAAACAAAACGATCGACAGCCTTCCAACTCTTCCATTGTCAGGCTGCCGATCAAAAGGCCCAGGCACGGGCTAGATGTCAGTAGTGTGAATCACGGCATGGGAATCAAATCGATATCCGCCGTGTCGTTCTTGTAGCGCAGCACGTGAGGCATCTTGCCCTTCCTCCTGCTGACGATCCAGTAGGCTCCACCCGATTTGTCCGGCCCTCCGGGGGAAGTGACCTCTCCCGATTCGTAATCAGCCCAGGAAGTATCGACTCGCCAAGCCTCGAGCTGGCGACCGTCAAACGAAACCTTCTCTTTACCGAAAACGGTTGCGGTTACTCGATATTGTGTCGCTTTGCATTGACCCGGCGCCCCACCATCCATGGCCACCGGAATGACGGCAGAATAGCCGGCTCTCAGGGGCAAGGCGGCAACCACAAGACCAAACACGTTCAACTCGAACATGGGGGCGGCAAGATCGACCGCCCCATCCGTCGACTCTCCAGACTGGGTACGCTCAGCCTTCCTGTATTTCTTGCCCTCGTAGGTCCATTCGGTATGGATCGGTATCCCTGGCGGAAGCTGAGCACCCGCGGGAAGCTGCAGATCCTTGGTCTGGCTCATCGGCGCCAAGGTCTTGCCTTCGAGAATACAGGTCGTCGCCACGACGATTCCGTCCATTCTCTCGATCGTTTGCTTGCGCCGGATGACATCCTTACCGTCGACCTTCGCCCTCTCGGTCTCCTCAATGACAACGGCATTCTCGACCCACTTGTCTCCCATCTTGGCTTTCATGCTCCACCGGCCGGAGTGAGCCTTGATCCGTCTCCCGTCGACGTGTTTATGACCTACTTTGAGCTCTTTTGCTCCGGCGCCGGATGCCGATGGAGCAAGCACAAGAGGTCCAAACAGGGTCAATCCCACCACCAGAACGTTCATGAGGCGCATGCTTTGTCCTTTCCTTCTTCTTTGAGGTTTCTCTCTTCGTCTACACTTTCCGTCCACTCCCACCCCAAGTGGTGTGATTCAGAAATCTGAGGCCTTATGCGTGGCCCTCGACGCCGCTGCCTGCGTTGCGCCATCCTCGACGTATTTTCATATATGCCTGCGGTGTCGCGCCTTGCCAGCAACGCCGAGCGCTCTCGCATAACACCCCATATTTCTGAATCACACCACTAGATAGGATTCCAGCTCACCTCTTCTGACGGTTTTCGTAGAATCCCTGGAAAGAATCATGCAAACCCAATCAACTCACGTTTCGCTCCTCCATCGCCTGACCGGAAGTGGTCAGGATTCAACGGCGTGGTTCGAGTTCCACAACCGCTACGGAGAGCTCCTTCGTTCCTTCTGTCGGCGGCGAGGGCTTCAATCCCAGGATTCGGACGATCTGGTCCAGGACGTCCTTCTATCCCTGAGCCGTTCCCTTCCCGGATTTCGCTACGATCCTTCTCGGGGTCGGTTCAGGTCCTATCTGAAGACCATCGTGCTCCGCGCGATTTCCAGAAAAAGCTGTCAGAAACCAGAAGAAGTTCCCCTAGAGCAGATTGAAAAGCTTGTGGCAGATCCAGAAACCGACCAGCAATGGGAAGTGGAATGGCGTACCTACCACGTCCGCCGCGCCCTCTCCCGACTCGGAAAGGAGTTTCGCGAAAGAGATCGAACCGCCTTTGTTCAGTATGCACTGGAAGGGCAAAGCGTGGAGCGAACCGCCAAAGGGCTGTCCATGAGTGTAGATCAGGTCTACCAGGCAAAATCCCGCATCTTGAAAAGGATCGGACGTCTGATCGAGGAACAAATTGAAGAAGAAGGATGACCAACCCGAGAATAGTTCCTGGTACCGAGACGAGGGAGAAGTCCTGCGAACGATGCAGCGAAATCACGGGAGTCGAGGTCCCGCACCCAGGATTCCCGGCCTACGAGATCTCCATTCCGTGGGATCAGGAGGCCAAGGCATCGTCTACTCCGGAATCCACAAGCGGACCGGACGGAGGGTCGCAGTCAAGGTCCTCCGGGAAGATGGCTCCCCCGGCGTCATGGGCCCCCGTAGGTTCGAACGGGAGATCGATCTCTGCCGCACACTCCGACACCCGGGAATCGCCCGGCTTCTTGGGAGCGGAACCACGTTTGAGGGACGGCGCTACCTGGTCATGGAGTACATCGATGGGGTTCCCCTCGATGAATACTGGGAGACGGGAGTCGAAACAGAGGAGTTCCTTGGCGCATTCCGCAAAATCTGCGACACGGTTTTTCATGCTCACCAGCGCGGAATCATCCATCGAGATCTCAAGCCAGGGAACATCCGCATCGATCTTCAGGGACGCCCCCGGATCCTTGACTTCGGTCTTGCCAAGCCTGTAAGCCGAAGCTCCATCGAGATCGAATCCCTCTCGTCGACCGGTGATTTCCTGGGTTCCCTACCCTGGGCTAGCCCGGAACAAGTGGCCGGGAACAAGAACGAAATCGATGTCAGGACCGACATCTATTCCCTCGGGGTTCTCCTCTACCAGGCCCTCAGTGGGTCCTTCCCCTACGACATCTCCGGGAACCTCAAGGAGGTTCTCCACAACATCACCGACACTCCACCCCGCCCTCTCAAGCTGAAAGGATACGGCTCGTTACGGGATCTTGAGCGCGTCGTTTTTCGCTGCCTCCAGAAGGATCCGGATCGGCGCTATCCCACCGCCCTTTCTCTTTCGGAAGACATCGGGCGGATCCAGCGCGGGGAGCCGGTAGAGCAATCGAAGCAGAGCCTGTGGACCGGATTCCGTCGCCTCTGGGCACGACACCGAACGGCAACGATCGCGTCGATTGCGCTGGTTCTTGGACTGACGGTTTTTGGATCAGCCATGGCGATTCTTTACCGAAAAACCTCGCTCGCCGAGGAAGAAAAGTCGATCGCCCTTGACGAAACAAGGAAGACAAAACTTCGGGTGGAAGCGGTGAACGAGTTTCTGCTTGGAGCCTTCATCCCCGGATGCTTCTCGCCCGAAGGAAAACTCCTCGTCGACCCGGAAAGTCTTCGACTCACCGACGCCGTCGCCAATGCCGCGACCCGGCTGGAAGAAGATCCCTCCCTGAAAGATCGTCCGGGGGTTCGAGCAGATCTTCATCAGGCCATGTGCTTCTGGTACGCGGCCCTCAATGATCTTGACCTTGCCGAACGCCAGGCCGAAAAAGCAATAGCACTGACCGAGGAAGCCTTCGGGCCAGACGATCCTGACCTTGCCACTCCCTTACAATCACTCGGCTGGATCTGCTTGCAACGAGGAGAGTCCAAAGAAGCCGAATCATTTCTTCAACGTTCCGATGATCTACGGCGTACGGGAGATCCCGCCAAACGAATCCCGACACTGAGGCTCCTGGTTACCTGCGCTCAGCACCTGGGCGATCAAGCGAAATATCGATCACGACTCGAAGAATTACTTCCTCTACTCGTGGAGACTCAGGGAGAGGATAGCCCGGGGGCAATAAACGTGAGGGCGGCACTAGAATAGTTCATTCGATCCAATCGTCAGATCGACAGATCACCGGAATCACGATTCAGGATCAGGTTGATCCCACGCCGGTTCCTGGCCAAAGACCGCTCGCAAGTTCCACTCCTGGCGAATCACATGACCACTTCCAACCACGGCAAAAACTCGCTCCCCCTTTTGGACAAGATCGATCAAGATGCGCACCATGTGTTCTCCCCGGATCCGGCGAGAATGATCACTGATCCTCGGGACATAGTTCTCGTCGGGCTCGGAGGTCAAGATTCGCCAGTCCTCTTTGCCTGGAAAATCCTGCTTCCAGATTCGATCCACGTCGTCAAGAGATGAAAGACACTCCCGCAGCCCGGCCACGTCGGTGCGTTTCTTCAGAAGGTCGAGGGCAAGTCCATCATCCGCCACCCCACCGGCCTCCGAAACATAGACACGAAGAAAGAAGTACAGAGCTACCTGCTCAGGCTTGAAATCAGCAAGAAGCGCCTCCACCTCCTCTTCATACGCGGGCTCCAGGGAAAAAATCGTGACATCATCACGGCGGGCGAGCTTATGAACAAGCGCCGGTTCGGGAAGCCCGGCAAAGGGTTCAATCAACCCTCCGTAGAAATATCCCCGGGTCCTTCCCTCACACAGGGCCACGGTGGGAAGAAAAGCATTCCATCGGGTCTCTATGTCCTCTAACTGAGGGTGATCGGGCTCTCTTGTGTGCGAAGCACCATAGTAAACAAGGGACCCCTCAGCATGTTCAATGGAAAGGATGTAGGGATTCCCTCCATTTCGTTGCCGCGCCGCATCATGCTCGGCACCATTTCGCAACCGGTGAGGCAACTCGAGCGAAGAGGTCGTCTCTTGAACATAAGTTGGCGCCGCTGCCGAGTAATGGCAAAAGGCATATGCCGAAAGCGCCACTCCGGGCACCAGGACAACCGCCGCGCAGAGCCGAATCGACTTTCGCCATCGAGACTTCATGAACAGTCACACTCCAACATCGAAGGATTTCCTCCGGAACTTGCCGACAGGCTTTCCCCTCTCATTCGTGACCGCCGACAAATTATTGGAAGATCATGGGAGTGATCGATGCACTCGATATCTCCTGAAAGAGAAATGCGATGCTTTATGGCCAACAAATCGACGAAGATGGGAGCCAGTGCGATTCTGGATCAAATCGTCGTCCGAGGCCAGGAAACATCAACCATGACTTCAACGAGCTGAGTCGGTTTACTGGAGTCCGGTCGCTCGAACGAATACCACGGCTCAAAATCTTTTTGACTGCCCTTCGAGCGAAAGTCAATCGAGTAGAAATGATGACAGACCCGGACCTTCCCGACCCACGTATACGTCACCTGATTGGCTTCTACATCAGTGCCGGAGAGTGAAAGCTCCCATGCGGGTAAGGGATCCTGGTTATACTCGGCAAGGCGCTGCTTGATGAAGTCACGAATAACGGCCTCGCTCGCGTGACCGCCGGCATCGGTCTGAATCTGATGCTTGTCTCGCCAATTGTTCAAGAATTTCTCTGGAACCGTAGTCAGCACATCAAGATTAATCGTGTCTTTGAAGGATTTCTGGGCCACCGAATCCCAGTACTTCATGTAGGGAGATCCGGAAGGAACGGAAAAGCTAACGGCCATTCTTGCATCAACCAGAGGCATGTTCATCTCCTTGTCTATTCCAGGTTCATCAAACTCTTTGCGCAGCGAAATCCCAGAGATCGATCGACAAGATCAGTTGGCGCGGGTTCAGCGATGGCAAGAGACACGCTCGTGGGCGAATACCACCAGCACCCTCCCTTGATGAACCTTTGCCCTGGCGTCAATCGGAACGCACCCGCCTCCCCCCGGGTCACGACCATCGATTCGGTCCACTCCCTGACATTCCCGAGGGTCCTGAAGAGTCCTTCGGGGCCAGGCTCCCCCCCTCTCACCGGTGAGACCTCCTTGAAATATAACTCTCTGGAGAACGCCCAGAATTCCTGAGGGTCATGAAGATCCCCCAACGGGTTTTCTCCGCCCACAACGTACAAAGTGCGGTTCACCGGTTGCTCCAGAACAGGATAGAGTTGACCGGCTTGTCCACGGGTCGCCCGCTCCCACTCCTGACATGTGGGGAGTCTCTTTCCCGCCCAGGCGGAATAGGCCTTGGCGTCCAGGTACGAGACCGAAACCACCGGAAGGTCATCCAGCGCAGAATCATAAGGGGTCGGCCATAACGGCGGCTTCCGGTGATTCGTCTCGTCCACGAACACCTTGTACTCTCGATTTGAAACCTCGGTTGCATCGATCCAGAACCCCGGGAGATCAACCTGTTGTCGATGATAAGGTGCGGCCGCTTCCGATCCAAACCCGAACTCAAAGGACCCAGAGGGAATCTGGATCATCCCGGCAACGACATCTTCGGTCGGACGAAGAACCGTCTCCTGAACAACCGCCGCGAAACGCTCATC
Source organism: Planctomycetota bacterium (assembly GCA_029260825.1). Lineage (GTDB taxonomy): Bacteria > Planctomycetota > JACOTG01 > JACOTG01 > JAJDCM01 > JAJDCM01. The sequence continues at coordinate 6,699 of JAJDCM010000187.1, forward strand.
CAGAAACAACATCAATTCTCCGTAGCCTCGATCTCCAACCACCAGCAATTGATGGTAGCCAAACGGCAGGGAAAGTTCGGTCAGGGGAAGATCTCCAAGGGACTCTCCGAGGAGATCTCCTGACCCAATCACCGCGGAGTCGATCGGATCAAGCTTTCGAAGATAAACAGAACCCGCAAGGCCTCCACGCGAAGAAAGGGTTAGCCGCGGATTCCAAAAATCAGGGTGAGTCAAGGAACGAATATCGGGATCATCCGGGAGCAAGAGCGTTGCCTTGATCAATCGACGAATTCCGGATGAGAACCGGTCAAGGTCTTCGATCGGCGACCGGACCCCGTTCGAGCTCAGAGGCTCTCGAAGAAGCCGTTCTCCCTCATCTCTTTGCTTCTGGCCAAACGAAAAAAGGTGATCGGATGCTGCCTCGACGGCTTTCCGATCCTCCGGGGCCAGAGCTCCCAAACTCTCTGAGAGGGCTGCGATCTGAACTCCAGCCTCCATCAAGTCTTCGATCGGAACCCCAGCAAGGCTGACCTCGGATGCAAGTGCCCGAATCGGCAAAAGGGCCTCCTGGATGTACTTTCGATCGGCAAGAGCCTCCACGACTCGAGGAAGAAAGACTGCCAGGAGAAGTAGGAGGACTCCAACGGCTCCCGCCACCCGATGCCGCACCAATCCCCGGCGCATCAATTCTGCAATGGAGGGAGGACGAGCCAGGATCGATTCATGATTGAGAAACCGCTGAAGATCTTTCGCAAGCTCCCCCGCCTCCGAATAACGATTATCCGCCGACTTCTCCATGGATTTTCGACAGATGGTCTCCAGGTCTTTTGGAACCTTCGGGTTCAACTTCCGGATCCGGGTCGGCTCCTGCTCCTGAATTGCCGTGAAGATCTCAAGAGCCGTCTCACCGTTGAACGGTCGATTCAGGGTCAGCATTTCATACATCACCACCCCGAGGGAATAGATGTCCGTACGATGGTCAAAGAGGATTTCTTGAACCCGGGTCTGCTCCGGACTCATGTAGTACGGAGTTCCTGCCTGACGCCGGGTTCGCAGGAAATTCTCGATTCCAAGATCTTTCGCCAGACCAAAGTCCGCAAGATGCGGATTGAGGTTCCGATCCAGGAGGATGTTTCCCGGCTTGATGTCACGATGAACGATCCGCTGTCGATGGGAGTAATCCAATGCCAGAGCGACCTCGTGGATCACCTTGGCAACCCGCGCTGGATAACCGGCCCGATTCCATTCGAGATCGCAAGGCCCCCCTTGAGACTCTCCCCCCTCTTTTTGCTCCACCATCCGGTGCAAAACCTGACGCAGGCTCGCTCCTTCAATGAAGTCCATGGCGAAGTAGTGGGTGCCCTGATCCTCTCCGACCGAATGGATGGACACGATGTTGGGGTGCTGGAGGGCAGCAACCGAAGTCGCCTCAAGCCGAAACTCCTCCACCGAGGCGGGAGAGATGCTCTTCAAGACCTTGACGGCGACCGGACGGCCAAGGGATACCTGACGGGCAAGATAGACATCCCCCATGGCCCCACTTCCGATGTGGCTGAGGAGCTCAAAATCCCCCAGGATTCGCTGATTGTGCAGGAGCTCCCCCCCGGATCCGTCGTCTTCCATGAAGGGATCCGGTGGGTCCAGGAAGGAGTCATCGAGGCCTTCCGACTGGGAGAGTAGATCTACCACCTCTTGTCGCAGCAGTTCATCGTCGCCACAGGCCAGATCCAGGTAGGATTCCCGACCTTCCCCGGATAGTTGATGAGCGCGACCAAAGATTTCCTTGATCCGCTCCCACCTCTCGGAGTTCACTCCATTTCCTTTCTCAGCCACGCCCTGGCTGTCTGCCATTCTCGCTCCGTCTTCCGAAGCGAAAGGCCCACCACACGGGCCGCCTCCTCCATGCTGAACCCACCAAAAAAGCGAAGCTCGGCGATCTGCACCAGGGTCGCATCGATCTTGGCGAGCTTCTTCAAGGCCTCATCGAGACCAAGAAGGTCGTCGTGGGATCGGTTTTTGTACTCGTTTACTAGATGATCAAGGTGAGTCAGAGGAACTCGTTCACCCCCAGGACTCCGCTTGACGCAGTTCTTCGTTCGAGCATGATCGACAAGGATCGAACGCATGGCCGTCGATGCCAGGGCTAAAAAGTGATCCCGATTCCGGAAGGCATGATCATCACCGCGAAAAATCTTCAGGAAGGCTTCATTCACCAGGGCCGTTGCCTGCAAGGTGTGATCCTTCGGCTCCCGATTCATCCTTCCCCGGGCTAGCTTGTG
>JAJDCM010000188.1 GCA_029260825.1 Planctomycetota bacterium
GGAAAAACCGGGAAGGAAAAACGTGTTCAGAGGATCGCCCGCGGCGCTCATGACGGAAATTTTCCCTTTGTAATCAGCGGTGACGTAGGCAACGTAAACCCGTCCATCAGGACCGGTTGCTACCTCAGGAACGATGTCCAGAGCGCCGTCGGGAGTCAAGGCAAAGCCGATTGTACGCTCGATGCTCATCGTTGCCGTATCGATGACGGCAAGTTCGGCAGTCTCAGGATTTACGGCGTAAAGTCTGTCGTTAGAAGGAGAAAGAGCAAGAGACACATAATCCCGGCCCGTGGGGATGGTGTTGATCAATTCATCGGTGGCGACATGAATCACCGAGACGGATTGAGAGGATCCGATCACGGCATAGACCAGGGAGCCATCGGCGGAAACAACTGCATCACCCTTGGCGACTCCCAGAGTCGCTTCGTGAGGAATGACCGTCACGACGGCCTCTGTTGCTGCGTCCATCACGATGATGTTGTCGAGTTCAACGATATAGAGTTTTCCGGACGCATAAGCGAGTCCGGAGGAGAGCTGCGGGTTGCCACCGACGGAAAAGGCTCGGCGGAAGGTATTCGTGAGGAGATCAACTTCTGCCACCGCGTTGAACTCACTCACCATATAAAGGCTGTTGTCCCCCGGATCCGTGGCGAGACCACGACACGCAAACAGCGCCGGGAATCTTTCGCCGTCAAAGGGCTGCGAAACGCCGGTTCCGACCGAGACAGCGATGAGAAGAAATGCGCACGCCCACCTTTGTATGTGGGAGCGAATCGTTTTGCTATTCAATCCAGCCTCACGAGGAGATGTGTTGGCCTGAGATGATTCGGCTTGGTCCGGGAAGACTTGTGTCGTGTCATCGCCTCGCGAATCGCTTCGACGGGTCCACCCTGGTCCAAACCCCTTCATGAAACAGCGCGCGAATGTAGCACGAGGTCCTGAATGTGTCAACAGCGGGGCAAGGCCGGTCATGAGTGCAAACATAGTGATTCTTTTGGTTTGGAAACGATCTGGGAACCCAAATTACTCCTGATGTTATTAAGAAATTAGGGTAGGGATCGCAAGGGGGCCGATATTCGGGTGAAAAAAAGGCCGGCGACGCAGGGGACCGTCGCCGGCCTCAAGGGCGGTATAGAAGGGGGGTGTGACCGGTTAGAGACGGTCAGCGGGGAAGAAGACCATGAGATTGTGTCAGTTGATTTCGAACCATGAGGAGGCCAAAGGCCGCCATCATGATGATGAGACCCCACTCCGACAGGGTCGGAATGCGAGGTTCTTCGTTCTCGATCACCACATCTGCCTCGCATGTGTCCTGGTAGGTGGTTCCCGGGTTGGCGGGTGTACCCGAGGTGCCAGTCACAATTGCGGTGTTGGTGGCGGTGACGTTGTTGCCGCTGGCATCGACGGTCGCCGAGTATTCAATGACTCGGCTCTCGCCAGGGCCCAGGTTCAGGAACGCGCAGGTGATCGTGTTGGACGGGACGTCATGGGAACAGGTGTCGGGAAGAACCGGTCCCACATCAAGGCCCAGGAAGGTGAGCTCGCTGGGAATGACATCCACAAGGTCAACTTGATCAAAGGTGCAGCCTCCCGGGGGGACGGCGGTGTTGGTGACGGTAAGTCGATAGAAGACGGTATCGGTGTCCATGGCAGTCACCGAACCAGAATAGTTGACTCCGTCCAGAGAGACTTCCTTCAGGCAGACAAGACCGCAGGTGCGGACATTGGTGTTGGCATTGCACTGGTCCGTGACCGGGTCACCCGGGTTGCCCGGGTCTCCAGGGATACCGACGACATCTGCGACGTTGGCGAGTGAGCCACTGGTCGCAACGATGTCCGCGGTGTAAAGGATCACCGTGCTGCCGGCTACTGCGAGCGGCCCGATGTCAGCGCAGGTAAGAGTGTTTCCTCCGGCAACGCATCGGCCGTCGAGGCTGATGAGGTTGTTGTATCCGGCGGGAAGGGTATCGGTCAGGGAGACGCTCGGAAGGTCGGTGTCTCCGCAGTTCTGAACGGTGACCCGGAACGTCACGGTTTGACCGGAGTCGGCCGTAACCTGCTGGGCGAAGTTCACTCCGTCGAGGGAGGCTTCCTTGACACATTCAATGCAAGGGGTGTTGATCTCCAGGGTAGCTTGGCAAATGTCGGAGACCTGGTTGCCGTTGACGTCACCTTGAACGACCACCTGGTTGATGAGGGGCCCTGACGTTGCAGCCACGTTTGCATTGTATTCCACAATGATCTGTCCCAGTGCTGGGATTGATGCGTAGGTGCAAGTCAGGGCGTTGCCGGCGAAGGCACAGTTGGGATCGGACGTTTGAGGATCGTCAAGGCCTACTGGCAGCACGTCGGACAGAATGATGTTGTCCATCTGAAAGCCGGTAGGATTGCTGATCGTTACCCGATAAAAGACGCGTTGCCCCGGGGAGGCGGTAACGGTCGGTGAGAAGTTGGTTCCATCCAGCGAGATTTCTTTGGTGCAATCGATGGCGAGGCCCAGGATGCCGAGGGTATCGGAATCTTCAGCGGGATCGCCGGTGCACTCGACCGGACCAGGGCCACCACCGGTGACCGAGTTCAGAACCATGTCCGGGATCGGACTGTTGACGGTTGCCTGGAAGATGATCGTGCGAATGTCTCCCGGAGCGAGCAGCTTGTTGCCGTTGAGCTCGCGGAAGGTGATCAGGTTGCCAGCTTCGGTGAAGTTTGCCGTACCGACCACGCTAAGAGGATCGAAAGTCAGTTCTGCGGGTAGGGTGTTGCGAAGCTGTGTGGGGTCCAGGGGAGTGTTTCCCGTGTTTTCGACGGTCAGGCGAAACTCGACGAGTTCTCCGTCAGCGGCGGAGATGTCCATGCTGGTGAAGATGCCACCTTGAGTCACGTTGCGAGCTTCGTTGGTCACCACGACGTTGGGGTCAGAAATGTCGATGGTGATGGCCTGGTTCAGAACGTCTTCCGGCGGGATGTCAACCAGGGATCCGGAGAAGGTGGTCAAGCGATAGCACAGAGGAACCGTGTCCGCCAGACTGAAATTGTGCACCACGATCTCGATGTCATCGGTTGCGAGGTTCTGGTTGGGCATTCCCGGATTGCCGATGGCGCCTGCAACTCCGAGCACGATTTCGCCGGTGATTCCTCCGGGAACAGGAGATCCGTCACCCATTTCAAGGTTCAGGGTGTTATTACGGTACTCGATCCGCAGGTCAACCGCGGAGTCGAAGTTACCGTCGTTGTCGGTGTCAATCCGAACGAGATAGGTCTCGTCAGGGCCGACACCAAACTGGTCGTCCTGGACCTCGGGGCAAGCAGGATTTCCCGCAGCGCTCGGATCATTGTCGCCATCGGCATCACCGGGAACACCGGAGCCGGCCACGCCAACACCAGGGGGAGCGTCCATCGGGTCAAGTCCCAGGAAAAGATCATCATTCAGGGTGTCGTAAAAGACATAGACATTCGCCAGGTCGAACCCGCTCTTGCAGGTCGGGATGATCTCGTTGATGGGATCAGCCTGGCTTCCTTGAGCAACAGCAATGAGGTCGGTGAGGTCTCCATCGACCACCACCTGAGCTGTTGCATGGCTCGCCATGGCAAGTAATGTCAGAAGGCACCCAAGTAAGACGCGCTTCATACCAGTTCTCCTCGATCTATCGTTATCCGCCCTCCGCGAGGGAAGCCGGTGTCGGGTCGTCTAGTCGTCATCAGCTTGTCCGGCCCCCCTTGGATAGGCTCCGAAGGGATCAAGAGCCGGAAGCTCTGAGGTGGGTGGGAGCAAAAGCTATTCCCTTTAGGGGTATGGGGTTGCGCCTAAGCCATGTCGATTTGATGTGTAAGTTGTTGATATGTATGGATTTGAGTGGATTTGTAGATTTGGTTAGCTACTTTGTGAGCTTCGGTGAAGGGGGAGTAAAGAGAACTTGAATCGTCCAAAAAACTGCACAAAACTCTCGCGGTTGGGAGGCGTGTGTGGGATTCTTCCGACAGAGGAACCGGAGGTTATTGCCCCCAGATGAACATTCGAACGGAAGGGTTCAGAGACAGCAAAGCTCTCTACCGGAACATTGACCAGCTTCTGGATTCCGTGGATGGTGCCCACGCTCTCGAAGAGATGGTCAACCGGATGATCGAGCTTTTCGTCGGGGAGCCGACGATCCCCATCGTGGGGGCCCGGGTGTGGGAACGCCGCGGCGATCGTTACGTCCTGTTCTTTCAGCGGGTGAAGAAGGAGCGAGTGCCGGTTGGCTATGAACTCGCCTGGGATGAACCGAGCCTTCAGCTCGTCGATAGTCTGGGCACTCTTTTCCTCACTCCCGACGATCCGGAATACGATCACCCACTCGAGGAGTCGCTTGGAGTCGTGAACTATGCCGCGGTAGCGGTGGGGCCTGGTCGCCGGTATATTCTTTCTTTCGATGTGGCCTGGGACGAGTTTTCCGACCGGGAGGAATTCATGATCTTCCTGGACATCGTTCGTCAGGTGCTGACCTCCAAGCTCAACGCCGAGCACTACGAAGGAATGCTCCGGGAAGCGCGGACGATTCAGCTCTCGACCCTTCCTTCATCCATGCCTCACTTTGAAGGATATGACATCTTCGGCCAGTCGGTGCCGGTAGAAGGGGAGCAGGTTGGGGGAGACATGTTCGGTTGCATGACCCAGGACGATCTTCTTATCCTTTATGTCGGGGACGCTACCGGGCACGGCCTCCCGGCTGCCCTCATGGCAAGGGATCTTCACACCGCGATTCACATGGGCTTGATCAGCGACGTGAAGCTCACTCGCATGGTGGAGAGAATCAACCGGATTTTTTGCCTCAACACGCCTCCCGGAAAGTACATGACACTTTTTTACGCTGAAGTCGATCGGCTGCATCAGCTCGTCTACTGTTCGGCCGGACATCCGGTGTTGCTTCTCACGGGGGATCAGTTCAAGGATCTTCGGGTGGGGGGGCCGATTCTCGGGGTCATGCTGGATGCTCGCTATTCTCGCGGTGTTCAGGAGCTTGAACCCGGTGACCTTCTTTGTCTCTACACCGATGGTGTCAGCGAGACGTTTAACGAATCCGGTGAGATGTTCGGCGATGATCGGGTGAAGGAGTATATTCTCGCTCATCGAAACGAGTCGGCGGAGGAGATCGTGAAAGGTCTCCTTTCTGCCGCCAAGAAGTTTGGAGACAAGCGTGATGATGACGACCGAACGATCGTCATTGCCAAGCGGGCACCCGGGCGAACTCATTGAAAGCCGTGAATGATTCTTCCAGGAATCTGCTCACTTGAGCCATTGATTGATTTGATCCTGGGTGATGTTTCCTCCGCAAACGATAGTCGCCAGATGCTGCCCTTCGAAGCTTTTCTTGTGCGTTAGGGCGGCAGCCACGCCCACCGCCCCGGCTGGCTCGACCAACAAGCCCGCGTGTCGATAGAGAAGCTGCATCGCTTCGATGATTGCATCATCGTCAACGAGGAGGATGTCGTCAACGAGACCCCGCATGTCGTCCAGGGCCTCGGGGATTGGCATCCGTACCGCGATTCCATCGGCGATCGTCTCGACGGTGTCGCTCGTGACAACACCGCCGGTGCGAAAAGACTTCTCGGTAGCGTCAGCGCCTGAAGCGCAAATCCCCAGGATACGCGTCATGGGGGATGCGGCCTTGAACCATCGAGCAAGGCCGTTCAGCATGGCGCCGTTGCCGAGGGGGATGACCGCTGCGTCGAACCCATCCCCCCGTTGCAGGAGTTCAAGCCCCAGAGTTCCGGCTCCCTCGGAGATTTCGGACTCGAGCCCGTCTTCGATCATCCAGGCTCCGGTGTTCGTGGCTTCCAGCTTGGCGGCGTTTTTGGCCGCGTCAAAGTCCTCTCCTTCCAGGCGAACGTCAGCCCCCAACGATCGCATGCGATCGATCTTCAAGGGGTTTGCGTTGACGGACGCGAAGATGGTGAGCGGGCGTTTGTGTTTGCGGCAAGCGTAGGCGAGCGCCTGGCCGAAGTTACCCGCGCTGGCGCAGATCATCTGCCGGCTGTCTCCCCGGGCGGTTACCCGAGAAACAAAGTAGTCGGCGCCGCGGCCCTTGAAGCTTCGAATCGGATTGCATGTCTCGATCTTCAGGGTGAGCTTGCAGCCAAGCTCGGAGGACAGAGATTCAACTTCATACTGGGGAGAGTTGATAAACACCGGGTCCAGGGAGGCGTAGGCGGAGGAAATCGCATCCAGGGACAGGCGGTGGGAAGGGCGAGAGGGGCCGATCAGCGCGGCGTGATCTTCGATCGACCGGATGCTGTCTTGATCTACCCGGCGATCCATCATGAGAATACCATCCAGGTGGTCGATCTCATGCTGAACGAGTTCACTGAGGTCGGGGGGGAGGTTTTTCCAATGGCGCAAGCGGCCCTTTTCGTCGAGATAGGTAAGGGAGATGGATTTGTGTCGTTTCACACGAACGATCTTGTCGGGGATACTGAGGCAGTCATCCCAGACTTCGAAGGTATCGGAGGATCGCCAGGTGATGGTCGGGTTGATCAGGGCAAACGGGGTCGCACCCAGGTTGATGGCGACGAAGCGTTTGAGGATTCCGATCTGAGGCGCTGCAATGCCGCGTCCAAAGCCGTTGCGTTTCCGGAAGCTGGCGAGGGTTTCGTGAAGAGAATCGATTTCGGCGGGGAGGCCCGGATCAGGCCATTCGACGGGACTGCAAGTCTCAGTCAAGCGCGGATCGCCAGGAGTGAGTAGGGTCGCCATGGTGATTCCTGTTTTCTCCTGCGAAAGCGGGGGCTAATGGGGCCGCCATTTTGCGGCGCTGATGATCGACCAGAGGTGAACCAGCCAGCCAAGTAGAATCGTCCAGAGAAGAGCGGCGAGGATGAAGTGAACGACGGCGGCGAAAATCCGACCTTGTACGAGCTGCCCGAGGCCGGGAATAAAAAAGCTACAAAGTGCGGCGATGACGTTTCCAGCGGAACCTTGACCGGGGCCTGACATTTTTTGTTCTCCCTTTTTCTTTACGGAGAGGGGTCTTTTGGAAAAACTGAATTTCTGGTGGCGTTGGATGAAGGGTGCCAATGCCAAACTACTATTCGTCTCTGTCCTTCAAAATTGTAGCGAAAAACCTGGGGATTGTATCGGTAGCACTCTTGAGAATTTGCTCCCATGAAAAAAGGGCCGCGTGAATTACGCGGCCCTTCCTCAAGATTCTTGGCAGTGACGGCTAGCCACTGACCCGTGAGTTCTGGAACATCTGATCGACGGGCACGATCGTTACGTTGCGCTCTTCGACCTTGATCGGGTAGGTCTGGATTTCTTTGTCTTCCGTCATCACATGATCCGGCTTCTTCAGGTCGCCGTAGTCAATGGGAGAAACGGTGTCGGATGAAAGAGCAATCTTCATCTTGTTTGCGTCTGCCGTCACCATGGCAATCACCATGTTGTCGGTGGTCATGTGCTTGCGGATGGCTGCGTTGACTTCTTCAAGGGTCAAGGATCCCATCGTCTTCCGGAATCTGGCCAGGTGCCCCTCGATCCCGTAGAAGCGGTCGTCGATGGCGTAGCCCAGACGACTCGTGGTGTCGGTGGCAAACTGATAGACGTACTTCTGGAGGAACTTCTTCTGGGTTTCGAACTGTTCCTGAGTCAATCCGTTCTTGATCAGCTTGTCGACTTCTCGCAGGCCTGCGCGGAGGGCAAACACCGCTCGGTCGTGGGGGACCGGTCGAATCCAAACCTCGAAGAGATGCTGGCGTCGCCCGACTCCGGTCGGGGGCATGGAGCGTCTCCCTCCGTTGGGATAAGCTTCAATATAGGAGTAATCGCCGTAGTTCATGCCTCGCGCTTCACGGATGACTTGATAGAGGTGGCTGACGCTGTTGCGATGTTCTCCAAGCCACGAGTTGGCGAGCCAAAGAGCATAGAATTCCCTGGATCCTCGATGGACGTCGATGGGATGGCCCATGCTGATCGCCGTCGAGTGACCCGGCTTTTCTACCAGGACGACGTTCCGTCCCCGAATGGTGTTGGGGCGAGGCGCGGGAACCGATTCCGGAGTCCCCTCGGGTAGGCTCGCAAGAGAAGTCAGAAGATTGTTCTTCAGCTTGGTCTTGTAGGAGCCTCCGAGCCCCAGTGTCACGTTGCTCGAGGTGTAAAAGGTTGCGTAGAACTCTTTCACATCTTCAAGAGTGATGTTGTGAAGGCCTTCGACCGTGCCAAGGTCCAGATGCTGGTAGGGGGTCCCGTGAAAAACGGTTTCGTAGAGAGCGGCCTTGCCGAGCTCTTCGTCGGAAGAGTAACGAAGGTTCTTCTCGAGCTGGCTGATGGCCCGACTCTTGAGGCGTTCGAAGTCATCTGCCCTGAATCCGGGGTGAAGCAATGCATCAAGAAAGAGGGGGGAGAATTGTTCTGCAGATTCCTTGTAAACAACACCCGTCACCACGGTCATTTCCTTGTCCACGCTCGCGCCGTATGATGCGGCAAGAGGAAAGAGCTTTTCCAGGATGGTCTCGTAGTTGTTGCTCTCGGTTCCACCTTCCGTCAACAGGCTTGCGGTGAGTGCGGCCAGCCCCTCTTTCCCCGGAGGATCATTCTGGCTTCCTGCCTTGAACCAGATCTTCACCGCGATGTTCGGGTCTTCCTTTACCGGCATGAGCACGGGAGGATGAGCGGAAGACGTGGCGCCAGAGTCCTGACTCCTGGTGAAGAGGTGAGAGACGGTGGACCGTTCTTTGGAGAGGTAGAGGTTCGCCGCGGCCTGGATGTCTTGAGGAGTTACGTTGGCGAGGGTGGAAAACATCTCATCGACGACCTTGACGTCCCCGGTGATGGCGACGAGTCGAGCGAGGTTTCCGGCAACCCGGGATGGGGTCGAGAGACTCGAGAGAAAACCGTTTCTGATGTTCGACCGGACGTTGTCAAGCCGCTCCTTGGTGACGGGAGTCGTGCGAAGCGAGGCAATGGTTTTGAAGATTTCCTTTTCGACCGCGGCGACGTCCGACGGATCCTTGACCATGCTGAAGATGGACCACAGGTTTGGATCCCGGTTATAGCCGAAGTCTCCCTGGATGAACTGAACCCGCTGCTCCTTCAATACGAGCTTCTTGTACAGAGGCGACGTTTCTCCAAAAGCAAGATCGGGAATCAAAGTGGCGGCCACCATGGTGAGGTCTCGAGGCTTCAGTCGATCGCCTTTGAAGTTGACAGCGATGATGGGAAGCGTCTGCCCGTCGAAGGGGATGTCGACCCGGCGCTGGGCGGTTTGTTCGGGTTCTTCAGGAATCTCCGGAGGAACATATCCCGGTTTCCAGTTCCCGTAACCCTTGTTGATGAGGGCAAGGGTTGCTTCGGGATCGAAGTCGCCAACAACCATCAGCACGACATTCTCGGGTCGATAGAACCTCTCGAAGAAGGTCTTGGAGTATTCGTATTGCTGGGGCATGGCTTCGATGTCTTTTTCGAAGCCGATGGTCGTGTGCTTGTAGGTATGTTTGTCGAAGGCTGCGTTCTGAGTGGACTCGAACAGAACCGAGAACGGACTCGTTCGACCCTTTCTGAACTCGCCGTAGACGGCTCCCGACTCGGTCTTGAATTCGTCTTCGGAGTAACGAAGGTTCTTGAAACGATCGCTCTCGATGTCGATGACAGTGGGAAGGTCGTCGCGGGTGACACTGAGATGGTAGGCGGTATAATCGTCCGTAGTATAGGCGTTGGCATCGGCGCCCATGGAGGTCACGATATTGTCGTAGACCGGCCCCGGGTACTTTTCGCTTCCTCGGAACATCACATGTTCGAAGAAGTGGGCGAATCCGGTGACGCCCTCCTCAACCTCATCCCGGCTTCCGGTCCGGACCACGGACCAGTAAGCGACCAATCCCTCGGACGGCATGGGGATCATGAGGATTTTCAGGCCGTTTGGAAGGGTGGTCCGCTGGACCTTGTACGGAAAGACCTGAGCCTCCAGGGCTGAAACGCTCAGGCACAACAGGGTCGTGCAGACCAGGAGTCGGCAAATAGCTTTCGCAATCTTCATTTTCGAAATTCCCTCGATGGAAAGTGAAACGGGAGGAAGGGGGAAGCAATAAGTTCCCGCAGGCCACTTGGGCCCCAGGTGGAATCATAGGACAAACTGCCCGATTTTGTCGAGGATCTCCCCACCGAGACCAGGGGCAGGAGAACGAATGAATGGTCCAAAGCTCGTAGAAAGGGCCGTTTCGCCGACAAGCTGGACCTGAGCATGATAAAAAGGTAAGGGCGGAACGAACCGTGAGGCGACTCTCAGGGTTATCGAGACAAGCGGTCCGGACGACCACGGGTGGCATCGTGGTGGCCTGGCAGGGAGGGAA
>JAJDCM010000189.1 GCA_029260825.1 Planctomycetota bacterium
TCTACGTCGCAAACAGCTCGAGCGACGATGTGACGGTGATCGACGGAAGCGACAACTCCACGGTGACCGTGAGCGTGGGAGACTTCCCAAATGCCGTAGGGGTGAACCCGGTCACGAACAAAATCTACGTCTCAAACGGCACGGGCGACGATGTGACAGTAATCGACGGAAGCGACAACTCCACCCAGACTGTGAGCGCGGGCTTCACCCCGCTCGCGGTTGCAGTGAATCCGGTCACAAACAAAGTCTACGTCGCAAACGAATTCAGCGACGATGTGACAGTGATCGACGGAAGCGACAATTCTACCCAGACCGTGAGCGTTGGAGGGAGCCCGTTCTTCGTAGCGGTGAACCCGATCACAAACAAGATCTACGTCTCAAACCCATTCAGCGACGATGTGACAGTGATCGACGAGCAGGACGATCAGGACATCCCCCTCGACGTCACGATCACTCCTCTGCCCAACAACGTCTCCGTCAATTGCCGAACCGGTTTCACCCTTGAGGCGTCCAGCACATACACACCAAACACCCCGTCGATCGCCCAGATCTACTACCAGACTGACACCTGGACGGGGGAGTGGATCAAAGCCACCCCCGCAGGATCCATGGCCACGGTTCAGACCGACCAGCTCACCGAGGGAGAACACGTTCTCTACGCCTTCGCCACCGACGATCAGTTCAACTCCGGAGGTCCCAACTTCTCACCGATGGTCGGAGAGATCTCGGCGTATCCCTTCACGGTGATCGATTGCGTGCGAGGCAACGTGAACCTGGGAAGCGCCGGGGTTCCTCAGATCGTCCTTCGGGTCAACGGCAGTCACGGAGGATCGAATCGGACGGTGAACGTCAACACCAACGAGACCTTCTCGATCTCCCTCGATGCCAGCGCAAGTGGACCCTTGGCAAATGCCCGATACGTTTTCTGGACCTGGGCCGGCGATTTCTCCGACGCTCCGAGTGCCTTTGTAACGGCGATGGGGTCCGAGATCGGTTGCTTCGCGAAACCGACACCGTTGAACGTCGGGCTCTCGCCTCAGCCACTCTTCTGTGTGCGATCGGTGGGAATTCCGAACGCCGCCTGCGCCGGTACGACGGAGAAGCCAGGGCCGTCGGGAGCACCATTCTCGATCACGAAGTCATCAGGCATCGCCAACCCGATCAAGCTGACGTTGCAGGGCATGCTCAAGGACAACGGGAGCTCGTCGTCGTTGAACTTCAGCGCAACCAACGCGGTGGTCCTCTCGGTCGAGTAGTTCGGTTGCGTCGTCGCGGTAGGGCACAAGCTCGTCAATTCACGAACTGAGAGAAGCACGAACCGGAATCGAGATCTGCTCGGTTCCGGCTCTTCGTTGCAAAGCGCGATCGGTGAAGTGGTCCAACGATTTCCACGGTCGTTCCAATGGGTCATAGGATCGAGTCTCAGGGAGGCGAGCATCTCGGCAACAACAAGATGACCGGTGCCGGTCTGCAAGACTCCGCAATCATGCTCCCGCGCATTAACACATGCCCTTCCGGGTCACACCGAACGCCAAACTGTGTCAACCAAGTTGCGTGCTCTCCACCCGCCGCCGGAGAGTCGGAGAGCCTCGAACCGCCCATCACCGCCCTCATCCCCGCTCTCCCGGTTTACACCCTCCCCCGCTCCCGTTCAAATCTCATCTTCCCCACAACCCCAACTCCCCCGCTCCTCGACCCTTACCGCCCCCCAACCAAAAAAGGCCGCCCAGCTCTCGCCAGCGGCCCTTGTCTTCTCTTCTTAAAATGGCTCCCCATTGTGCGCTAAAAGCGAACTGCTCTTTGTGTTCGCAAATAGGATAAGAATGGGTACCCCATTGTGGACTCGAACTCCCAAGAAACGAGACTAAAGCCCATCAGAACAATCGCTTATCGGCACGGGCCAATCCCATTCCCGACGCGCTCTCCGGTTCGAGTCCCAATTGCTCATATTATACCCCATTCGTGCACGCCAACTTCGTTGGCGGCGCGACCTGCTCGACCGTTGATACCCACTCATCCTTGGTCGCTCTCCCTACCAAACAACGCCTTATCCTCAGGAAGATCCTGCGAGCGGGGAAGACGATGACCATGTCGTAGCCCGACAACCCACACTTTCCGTTTATCGTCATCGATCGTAAACAGAATCAAATGCCGACCGACTTCGAGTTGCCGCACTTCGTAAGGAACGAAATCGTTTTCCTTGGCCCTTGAGGCTCGTCGCGGCCAAAGTGTGTTAACCCGCGGCACCTCTTCCTTGGAACAAAGACGCTAACAAACTACCTCGACATCGTTAGGAAGATACGCCGGGAAATCGTCTTAAGCGACTGCGAGGCGGAGGTCCTTCGAGATCAGACAGCACCTCGAAAAAAGAAAAGGCAAACAGTGCTCTTTAGTGGAAGAAGACAGGTTGAAGAAACATCCTGGTTTAGGGTTGCGATCCTCACCTCATCAAACAGGACTATTCTGTCTGAAACTAGGGATTACGAGGATCCACACTAGTAACGTTCAATTTCCAAAAGAAATACAACACCAACATTATCCCTTAGGGGATACTTGACGTTAAGCATGTTTAGCACCTGGACACCAAATTAGGAGTTTTTGTCATGGACCGTTTGTCTCTTTGGATACTGGTCCCCTTGTGGCTCGCCTTCGTCTTCTTGGTGAGCTTAAGTCCGGCGTATGCTCACCCTCCTCTAGTCACCAACCTAGCTCTAGCTGGTCGCTCTCCCGTCGTCTGCGGAGAGTTCGTCGCGTTCAGGGTTCGCGAGTCCGACACCGATCTGAACGGCGATGGAGACACCCTGGATTTTGTCGCCCACACCTATCATGCCCCGTCAGGCACCACTAGAAATACTGGCCTCTCTTCCGGCCAACTGGCTTTTCAACAGGGCGTTCTTGCTTTTCTCGTCGCCGAGTCTGATCAAGGAGTGGATCTCAACGGTGACGGTGATTCGACCGATAGCGTTGCCCACCTTCATGACGTGGCTCTTCAGGCAACGACGAACCTTGCCCTGTCAGTAGGTACCAGTGAGGATCTAAGGCATGGGGGAGACCTAGTAGCCATCAGAGTGCTCGAGTCAGGCGAAGGGTCTGATCTCAATGCAGACGGAGATCAGCTGGATTCCGTAGCTCATGTCGTCCATGTTCCCTCTGGAATAGTCACGAATATTGGCATTAATTCCATCAACAATTTCCTTGTTGGCGATTCTATTGCCATGCTCGTGAAAGAAGCACATCAGGGAAATACAGATCTAAACGGGGATGGTGACACGCTCGACGATGTTCTTCATGTTTACGATACAAAGACGGGTATTGTGACCAACCTCGCCGTAGCGGTTGGAGAGGTCGATGTCTCCAATACTCTGGTCGTTTTCCGCGTCTTTGAATCCGAACGTGTCGAAGATTTGAATGGCGATGGCGACATGACTGATTCCGTGGTCCATGCTTATGATACGATAACGAATACGACCATCAACTTCGGCCTAGATGCAAATTTCGGCCTTAGTGCTTCCGGAACCTTGGTTGTCCTGAACGTGCGAGAGTCTCGTCAAGGAAACACGGATCTCAACGGCGATGGAGATAGAAACGATGAGGTTGTCCATGTGTTCGACTCCAGGTCACAACTCGCCACAAACCTACGACTTGCTTCCGGCTCGTGTAATGGACCTACTGTCTCGCCGAACCTCGTAGGAGTAGCGGTCCCGAGAGGGTCCGCTCTCATTGCTCATATCTACGACGCAAGATCAGGCATCATACGCGATTCAGGATTTCCGCTCGGAGACCCGAATGACCCTCCTCAGGTAGGCATTAACTTCACTACTTTTGCCGTTTCTGAGTCAGCTGCAGGGGCTGACCTCAACGGCGACGGGGACACCAACGATAACATCGGCCACGTCTATGACCCGGTCTCGGGCAACTCTACAAACCTATCCTTCGGTTTTAATAGAAGTATAGATTTGGATGATGTCGATGGAGATTCGGTTCTTTTTGGTGTCAACGAATTCTTCCACGGCTCCGATTTGAATGGCGATGGCGATATCTCGTTTTCCGATTTTGTGCTTCATATTCACGATGCCACTCTCGCTGTTACTACGAATCTTGGTTTGGTTTCAGGGGGCGCCGAGGCTCAGTCTGGTCACCTGGTTGCTGTTACTGTTCGAGAAAGCTGGCAAGGAAACACAGACCTCAACGGCGACGGAGACACGGCCGACGACGTGATTCATGTGGCCGGATTTCCGTGCGCCGCTGGAACGGTGAATTCTGGAGTAGGGCCTGTTGTGGACGTACTTCGTGTCAACGGCTTAGTGGGACGCGTAAATGTCGCCGTCGGGCAACCCATCAATGCCAGCTTTGACCCAGCTCCGATGGGGCCCTCCCCAGCACCTTATGTATTGTGGGTCTGGCCTCAAGGACCCTCAAGTCCTACAACGGTGAATGTCCTGGGCGCGTTTCTTGGCTGCACGACAAATCCCACACCACTTCACGTGGGCCAGTCTCCCCAGCCCTTCATATGTCTTCGGAGCCCAGCCCTTCCATCCCTTGCATGCCATAATGTCAATGACATCAATGGTCCCGCGAACGTTCCTTGGAGCCGCACTCGCGCGACTGGCTTTGGACAAAAGCGAACGTTTACGGTTCAAGGTCTGATCCGGGACAATGGCTCTGCCAACTCGACGGGCTACAGCATTACTAATTCAGTTATTCTCGACGTTCAATAGTGATTTATGCTCAAGCGAAACTGATGAACAAAGTCAGACAGCGCGAGTGTCTCGGCTGACGATTTCCAACCCAAGAGTACCGTTCGCGAGAATCGCGTCTCGTCGCTGTCGATCAGCTTCGAGCAGGACTGGCACAACCAAATCCCGTTGGCAGTTGCCGAACGTTGATCGCGGCCCAGCGGAGCGTGGGCCACCAGGCGCAGCCGCTGTGATATGGGCCGCAACACCGATATTGACCGAGCCGTCAGTAGTCGTTTCCGGTCCACTGGTTGGCCGTCGGCAATCAGGATTTGAGCAGCGGTGACCAGCCCTACTTGACAAGCGGAACACAACCGCCTTCTTAAAATCGTCGCGTGTGGTCATCGGCGATCATCATTCCGGTGGCTGCTTTCCTTTCGTTGTCCCATACGCAAAAGCTCCAGCTGGATAATTCTGTCAAAGGGGCACTCGAACATGTCTGCCCAACGCCCTACTAAGTGTGGACGCCAAGGGCGGCCGCTAGCAACTCCGGTTATGTGCCGTCGCGTGTCCTACAAAGATCGCTCCACATGCTCTCGATCACCGCCCAGCCGAACTCTGTGGCGTGCATTCCAGACGCGTCACCTCCTGGCACCGCGCCGACGGCATAGTCGGTCCATAGGAAATCCTTATCGCGAAGCTCCGCCGTCGCACGATCGAAGGTCTGCCGCGCACCCTCGCCTGTGAAGTATGGTCCGAGGTTACCGGCATGCAGCGATGCGTACCTATCGTCACGTTGAAGACGACCGTACCAGTTGAGCGCCTGAATGGCTTCGGGACTTAGGCGCCGCGTCACGGACCGAATGTGCAGCTCTGCCTGGGTCTCAAAATGCCGGGCAGCCGCGACAAGAGCATCTGCGATCTCAGATACCGAGCCCTTTGGGTTGTAGGAGATTACCTGGTTGTTTCGCAGATCGCAGTGAAGTTCCTCATGGCTACCCTGTGTGATAAGGATGATCTGGCGGTTTGGCTTTGTGCCCAAGGCGATGCCCGTCTCGAGAATCACCCCGGCGTTCTGAAAGGTGAGGTCTGCGATGAAGAAGTGACTTTGAAAAGTCAGACCACGAGGTTGGATTTTCGAGCGCTCCAAGAATCGTGGGAG
>JAJDCM010000190.1 GCA_029260825.1 Planctomycetota bacterium
AAGAAGCTCATAGATTTTGGACTTGCTGATGTTGAGATTTGTCCTGGCATAGTGAGCGGTACAAGAGTAACCGAGTTGATGAAAGAGTTCTCGCTCTTCCATATCGTTGAGAAAGAAGGCCAGGAAACGATTCCCGGTGTCATAGGATCGAAGAGCTCCGTGGATTCGTTCGACAACATCGTCAACTGGAAGACCAGAGACGAGTTCTTCTCGGGCGTATTCATGAAGACCAGGGGTGGTCGGAATGTGCATTGCCACGGATACTTCTCCTACTTCTCTTACAATCTTCTCTTCAATGCGCACAAGTGTGCGGTGCAAGAATGCTGCGTTGTTTAGATGATGACATATGCTAACATAATGCTAACATAGCACAAGGATGATCGTTTGGTATTATCGAGAAATAATCAGTAATATTTAATAATGTTCGGAGCACCCTCGAAGGGCGCTGCCCTTTGACGTCCGCCGTCGCCGTGGGACTCTCTTCGCCAGAAACCGGATGTCTTTTCTTGAAGAACCAGGAAGAGTAGCCAGCCCCCTCATGCCAGTCGCCGTCAGCGTCGGTCGCACCTTTTGGGCTTCGGGTGTGGGCCGGCGCTGACGGCGGCTGGTATGAGGGGGCGCCCCAGATCATGCTAAGAGCTGGAGGCTGTAGGGAGCAGCGGTAAGAGTCGTCCAAGGACTCAATTCTACGGATCATTCCCATTCTTCTTGTGTTCGAGTCTCGAGATGCCTCGTGATTGGTTAGTTACCCACACGAAATCGTGAAGGGCCTGACAAATAGACGCCAGCGACTGTCCTTCACGGCCTTGTTCAGCGGGCGACCCGTCCGCAGTAGGACGATCCGCGGTTGGTCTTGGGCAATCCACTGTGCAAGAGGAGCTGCGACATCGTTGACACCAATCCGGTCGAGCAAGTAACCCAGGCGTTGCGCGTGGGGCAACCGGGACTCACTAGGGAGAGGGCGAAGCGGCTTTCGCGTCCTGACTTCGTCGCCCGTCCGCAACTCCTGTTGCGAATCCGGTCTTGGAGTCAACCCAGATCGAGTGTGCATCTCCCTGGGCTTCCTTGAGAAGCACCTGGTGTCCCATCCGTTTCAGCTTCTCGATGACCTCGCGGGGGAGAGTCTCCTCGGCAAGAATCCGATCCGGTAGCCACTGGTGGTGGATGCGAGGTTCGTTCACGGCGCTTTCACCATCCATCCCGAATGCGGTTACGTTGAGAACGACCCGTAGCACGGTGTTGATGATGGTGCGGCCTCCCGGCGAACCTGTGATGAGGAGAATTTTTCCGTTCGTCCGGACAATCGTCGGAGTCATGGAACTCAGCATGCGCTTTCCCGGCGCAGCAACGTTTGGAAGGGTTCCGATGTTGCCTCGAGTGTCGGTCATTCCCGGTTTGCGGTTGAAATCTCCCATCTCGTTGTTCAGGAGAAAGCCGGCGCCGTCAACCACGACCTTTCCCCCGTAGCTCGCCTCGAGAGTGTAGGTGTTCGCAACCCCCATTCCGGAGCCGTCCAGAACCGAAAAGTGCGTGGTGTCGTTGCTCTCTTTGGGAAGCTTGCGATGCATGATCTCTTTTCCTAGAGCAACGCTGTCGCCGGCACGATGAGGTCGAATTCCTGCTGCTAGTTCTTTGGCGTGTTTCTTCCCGATCAAACGATCGACCGGAACCGAGACAAAGTCCGGGTCTCCTAGAAACCGAGCCCGATCCAGGAAAGCGTGCCTCATGACCTCCGCAAGGAGGTGTAGTGTGTCCGGATCCGAGGCGGGCATCTTCTGAATACCCATTTCTTCCAGGATGTTCAGCATCTCGATCAGAGCGACCCCCCCCGAGCTCGGGGGCGGCATGGAGATGATCTCGTAGGCGAGGAAGGATCCACGAACCGGCACCCGTTGAATCGCTTTGTAGCCGGCAAGATCAGACTTCGTCATGATGCCGCCCATGGATTCCATCTGGGCAACGATCTTCTCTGCAATCCACCCGGTATAGAATGCCCCAGGTCCTTTTTCGGCAATGGAATGAAGGGTGCGGGCGAGATCCGGTAGCACGATCCTATCGCCTGCTGACCAGGATCCGCCGCCCGGTTTGCCATAGGCTTTGACAGAAGTGGGAAACTGTCCCATTTCGCCCTGAAGAGTCTTGTTCAGGCTATTCGCCAGGTCTTCCGGAAGCACGAATCCATTCCTGGCCAGCGAAACTGCGGGAAGGACAAGGGATTTCCAGGGAAGACTTCCGAACTTCTTGTGGGCAAGCTCGAGTCCGCGGACAGTCCCGGGGATCCCGGAGGCAAGAACCCCGCCCCGAATCAGGGTCGTGTCAATGTGTCCGTCATCCCCGACAAACAAGGTGGATGTGGTTTTGGCCGGCGCCGTCTCTCGGTAGTCGATCGCCACCGCATCGCCGAGGGGAGGCTGGATGATCATGAACCCACCGCCGCCAAGGTTTCCTGCCTGAGGGTGAGTCACGGAGAGAGCAAATGCGGTCGCGATTGCTGCGTCGACCGCATTTCCTCCCTGTTCAAGAATGTTCGCGCCGACATCGGAGGCCAAGCTCGACGTGGAAACCACCATGCCGCTCCTGGACCTTGCAACGAGAGGCTCTGTGATGGCGGGAGGAGAATCAACAAGAAAGAGAAAGAGCATGCAGGACAGGAGACAAGCTCTTTTCGTTGTGTTCAAGAATTTCGTCTTCATGGGTTCTCTCCTTGATAATAACTCATACGTCAATCGGGGGAGTCGTTCTCTTTCCCCTGATTCGCACTCTTGATTCCATCTTCTTCATCCACCAGAAAGAGCAGAGCTCCCCCGACGAGGAAAAAAATAACAACGACGGAGATGCCGGCTCTTTGACTGTTGAACATTTCCGTGACGACGCCAAGAAGAAGTGGACCGACCAGAGCGGTTGCCTTTCCGGAAAAGGCAAAGAAACCGAAGAATTCATTCTCCTTCCCGGGGGGCGCAAAGCGCGCAAGAAGGGAGCGACTCGCCGATTGGTTAGGACCGGCAAAGATACCGACGAAGATGGCCGCCAGCCAGAACGTCCACTGCCAGGGGGCAACAACGGCCAGGATCGACGCAAATAGGAGTCCCCCGATGCTCAGAAGCAATGTCCTTTTCCCGCCGAGGAGATCATCGAGGAAGCCGAGGCCGAAAGCGCCGACACCGGCCGCGACGTTGATCACGATCCCGAACATGAGGAGGTCGGTTCCGGTGAAATCGAAGGTCCCCTGGGCGTAAATGCCCCCGAACGCGAAGATCGTGACGAGACCGTCGTTGTAGAAAACCCGGGCGAGCAGAAGGCGCAGTACCTGGCGGTATTTTCTTATCTCCCGTACGGTTCCCGCAATCTGACGAAACCCGGAAGTGAGGTTCGATTTCACACCTATTCTTTTGTTGGACGGAAGCCACAGGAAGATCGGAATACTGAAAACGGCAAACCAACCGGCGACCAGGAGATTCGTTGCTCGAACATGCTCATCACCATCTCGCGAAAAGCCAAACCACGGAGTCTCGGGCTGAATGAAGCAGACGAGGGCCACGACCAGAGCCAGCAAACCGCCAACGTATCCCAGAGACCATCCATACCCGGAGATTCGTCCCAGGTTCTTGGTTGTGGAAATGTCCGGCAGGAAAGCGTTGTAGAAAACGAGTCCCATTTCGAAGGACACGTTGGCGATGACGAACCAGAAAAGTGCCCGGATCGTTTCACCGGGTCCGACCGGATAAAGAAAAATGCACCCAACGATGGTGATGACAGTGGTGAGCAGGAGAAACAGCTTGCGATGCCCTCCCCGGTCGGCGATTGCCCCAAAGAGAGGGGAAAGAAGAGCAACGAGAACTGCACTGAGTCCAACTCCTCGAGACCAAAGGCTCGTTCCTTCAATTTCGTTTTCTGCAATCTTGGAGGTGAAATAAGTCGCGTAGACAAAAGTCACCACAAGAGTGGTGAATGCAGAGTTGGCAAAATCGTACATGCACCAGGCGATAACCGCTTTTCGCCGGATCGGTGGGGCGGCACTCATGAAATCCCTGGTCGGGTCGAGTTGGTTTCCGAATTGCGACTTCGACAGATGGTGTAGGCAACAGAGCGAGCATGGGGGAGGGCGTTGGGCTTATCAAGAGTGAGCTCGACCCTCTCCACCGAAAAGTTGTCGAGAATCAGGGAGGCGATGTTTTCCGAGAGGGCTTCAATGAGTTCGCAGCGGCTATTTTCCCCGAGATCCCGGATGGCAGCCGCCACGGCGTCGTAGTCTACCGCGTCCGAGAGATCGTCCGATCGACAGGCGGCCCGGCTTTCCGGGACCAAGACCAGGTTGACGATCACGTCTCTTGGTTGGTGACGCTCCTCGGGATAGACTCCGACAACAGTAGATACTCGAAGATCTCGGATCTCGATGCGATCCGGCTGTTCGATATTGATCTCTACCTTGCGGGCAAGATCAGCGGTTGCTTTGATTTCCTCGGCCACGATTTCGGCTTCCTTTTTCGGAGAAGCGTTTGGGGAGAGTCTCTTTCCACTTTTGCAGCTGTGTTTCCGTGAGGATCTTCTCCAGGCTCCCATCAAACTTCTTGTTGATCTCTTTCATGCGAGCGGTGCGGTCCGCCCCCACGATCTCCTCGTCGTCCAGTTCTTTGATGGACGTCATGCGCTTCGACATCATCTGAGTGACTTGCGCTGTTTGGGCACTCGTCAAGGCGAGCTGGGTGGCCAACCTCTTTGCCGCCATGTCTGGGCTTACTCGATCTCCTCCGAGGGGGCGAGCTGCACGAGGGGATCGCTTTGCCGGAGCGTTCTTTTTCTCGGAAAGATTCTGCTTCTTCGGCTGGGATCTTGAGCCGGCCACCCTTCGTTGCCCGGCGGCTCGTTTGGTCGTCGCTTTCTTGTTCTTCTGCTCCATTCGATGGAGCAGGGAAGAGATGAAATTTCGAAGGTCTCCATCCTCAAGATCCCGGCCCATCACCTCGAGTTTTCGGTAAGCCTCCGGGCCCAGATGAAAGAGAGCTGCTGCCACCGCGGTTCGAATCCTGAGATTCTTGGTCTGACGGAGCTGCTGGATGAGCTTGTCGATGAAGACACTGACCTCGGTTGCGTCCGCTTGGGGCCCCCTCGTCGGTCGAGTTTCCCTGTTCTTCTTCCCGGAGGGGCCGCCTTGCTGCTGGCCCATCAAAGAAGGGGATAGCGTCCCCAGAAAAACAAGAGCAATCAGACAACCGGTTCGAAGCTCGGAAAAGCGTAATCGGGCCATCGTTTCGTCTCCGCATCTTGTTTGCACCCGTTGCCCTCGCTCGAAAAGCACTTGATCAACGGACTAAATCGGATTATTCACGAGTTTGAGCGATTCTCGCCACGCTCGTGAATAATCCGAGCTAGGCTTTTTCCCGTCTGGATAGTACAAGTGTATTGATCATAGGTGTTTTTGGAAGTCTATCTGGAGAGATTCCCAGACCTCCCGAATGAGGCCATCTGTTCACAGGTCACCGCCTCAGCAAATCGCTACGGTCAGCTGACCCGGTAAGTTGCATGGATACCTGGAAAGAGTTCGAGCACAACGCGATCAGCCATTCGGCGGCTCACCACCTCATGGCCGTGGACACGCTTGTCCGCAAGAACGGCTACGCCCGAGTCTCGGACGTCGCCCGGATCCTTAACATCACTCGTGGCTCCGTCTCCATCAGTCTCAAACCCCTCAAAGTGGAGGGGTTGATCGAACAAGATGAAAACAAGTTCATCCGCCTCGGTCGCAGGGGGCAGAATCTCGTGGATATCCTCCTGGCCCGCCGAGCCCTGCTGACCCGCTTCCTTTCCGAGATTCTGGGAGTGGACGAACACCAGGCCGAAGTGGATGGGTGCAAAGTCGAGCATTTGATTTCGGCGGAGACTGCCGAAAAATTGACCCGTCTCCTTCGCTTCTTGGGAGAAGACTCCAGCAGAGCCAAGAACCTCGCATCGGGTCTTCTTGGCGACCACGAGGCCTGTGATGAAAATGTGTCGAATTGTCCTATTTGTGAAGATACGTGTCTGGCCAAGCTGGTCTCGAGCACCATCGGTGAGGCACGAACAGACAAGTTGTCCGGAGATTCATGATGCCCTTCAGCGTTGACAGGGTAATCGAGGAGCTGAACCGTCTCCTGGCCGAGGAGGTTGAGGCTTCTCTGCGTTACTTGCACCTCATGAGCAGCCTCGACCAGGAAAATGAGATGGTCACCAAATTGCTTCAGGAGACCTTCGAAGAGACGGTGGAACATGCTCAGATTCTGGGAGTGAAGATCCGTGGCCTGGGGGGAATGCCGCGGATGCAGATTCGATTGGATTGTCCGCCCAAAGCGGTCACCGCGCAAGAAGCGATCAGCGACGCCCTCACCGTGGAAGAGGCCGCACTTGAGGGCTATCAAGAGCTCTTCGATCGCCTGAAAGAGGAGGGGGGTGACCACACAATCCTGTCCTTCCTCGAGACGCAGGTCGAACTCGAAAGCGAACATGTCGAGGAGCTAAGACGGCTACTCAAGGAAAATGAATAGGCCTACTGGGCAATATTCGGGCTCGGAGAGCAAAAGAGAGCAAGGCTGGCGGTGAAACCGTGAAGGAAGTTTCTGTCACCGATGGGCCCAAGTTCTCCGCTTGCGAAAAACCCCGTGATCGGTACGTTTGTCAGCTCTCGCTGGACCGCTGTCACGTCGTGATGGGGCGTTTCAAACAGTCGGGCCCCCCGACCATTACAGGTAAACAGAATTCCTCCCACAACTTCCCTCTCTCCCGCATCACTCACTTCTTTCTGGAGTAGGAGACTCAGGTCCTCGGTCGCCGCCTCGGCATCTCGGACATGAAACTGGACGGTCTGACCCCGGCGGAGCTTGTCGTTCACCGCGATGGCACCGGTCTGCGGGTCGGCTCCCACAACTTGACGGATCAGGAAGTCTCCCCGGCCAAGGGAATCTTTCATCTCACTGATTGCGTGTCCTAGAAGGGGCGCAGTCTGGAAGAGCTCTCTCCCTCGTCCCCCGAGTTCGGAGAAGGCTTCGTGCATGCACTGAAAGGCCGGTTGGCCTCCGAGTTTTTGGATGGTGGGGCCGTTCATCTCGGTGATGACATAGTGACGCCCGAATGGGCGGCAACCCTGAGAAACCACGGCTCGAAGGACCAGGTCACCGGAGAAAAAGATGCCGACCGCTCCGTTCGTGTGTACATCTCCATCGATCAAGACCCGATTTTCACCCGCGGCCCGCCCTCCACTCGCAAGACCACCCACCACGGGAATTCCCGGATACTTCTCGTTACAGGTGGCGAGGTAATGATGAGCAGGAAACGAAAACGGATCCCCCAGGAGAATCAGGCCGGGATTCTTCGCGTCGGGCTTGAGCCCCGTGGGCTGTCCAATGTAGTTGGGTGCTCCATCGAATGGCATTTCACAAGTAAGGTGGAAAGTCTCCGTCACCACGCCGGGAAGCCGGGCCAAACCCACTGCAAGGGACGTTTGCCGTTCAATCTCTTTTCCGGCGCCAATGGTAGACTCTGCCGTGCAGCCGATCTGTTTCTTGACTCCGAACGCGGACCGAATCCGAGCGCTCGCTTTTTCGAGAGCCGAGTTAGGATGGGAAGACTGGAAAATGACGGCAAAATCAGGTGGGCCGTCCGAAAAGCTTTCCTCTGCTTGCGCGCAGATTTCGTCGAGAGCTACGTCGATCGAGTCGGCGGTGGACAGGAATTCACGAAATTTCATGAACCGTCTCGGCGGAATTGATTACGAGTCATCCAGAATACCTATGTTGAGGAGGGTGGGGCCAAATCTCCATCGCCAAAACTCCGTTGATGATCTCGGATTCTAACTCAGGATAGGCTTTTCCACAAACCTTGAGACGGACAGCCAAGGAGCGGGCCCCCATGGATGTATTTGAGACAATTCTCCGGCGTAGAACCATCAAAGCTTTTACCGGGGAGGGCATACCCCGAGCCCGACTTGAATCCCTCATCGAGCTCGCGACGTGGGCACCGAACCATCGCATGACCGAGCCCTGGCGATTCTCCGTTGTTTCTCATGGAAAGATCCCTGACTTCCTGGACGTCGTTTTGGGTTCTATTTCGGAGAATGACCACCCAAAGCTCCTCAAGAAAAAGGAGATTCTGAAGGGTCGCCTCCCCAAACTTGGTGCTTTCATCGCGGTCACACGGACTCCGGTGAAGGAAGATCCGATGATTGATCGAGAGGACTACGCTGCCTGTTGTAGTGCCGTTCAGAATCTGATGCTCGGCGCAACGGGGATGGGCCTTGGAAGTTTCTGGTCCACGGCAAAAGTCTTCGATCGGCCACCGGTCCGTTCTTTTCTGGAAATTCCAGAGGGGGCCGAAAACGTCGGCTCGATCTGGCTCGGAGTTCCCGCTGAAGAAGGAAGAAGCCAGCGGCGCCCGGTTTCAGAAGTGACCACCTGGATTGAAGACTAGTGGGGTGAGCTCGAACCCAGACAGGGAAAAGAGAATTTGCAAAAAAACTGGGTTACGACCCGAACTCCCCCGGTTGACGATGACGACCGTCTTTTCACATGATGGCTCACTTGCCCGCATGGAGTATGCGAGCTGGGACCAAATCCGCGGGTGAGAGACGAGGGAGCCATTTCATGGATCAGCAATCGACCTATAAAACGCTTCTTTTTGAGATGAGCGAGGAGGGAGTGGGGCTCTGCACCCTGAACCGGCCGGAAGCAAGAAACGCTCTGAATCAGGAGATGGTTTCGGAGATTCGCTCCCTTCTGGACGAACTGAGTGGCCGAAAAGACCTCAAAGTGCTGATTCTTACGGGAGCCGGAGGAAAGGCGTTTGTTTCCGGGGCTGATATCGCGGAGCTGCGAGATCGAAATCGCTTCGACGCTCTGCTCAGAATCAACAGCAAGCTCTTTCGCGAACTGGAATCCTTTCCCGCTCCCACGATCGCGGCGATTAGCGGGTTCGCCCTGGGAGGCGGGTGTGAGCTGGCGATGGCCTGCGATCTTCGGGTCTGCACAGAAGGGTCAAAACTAGGTCAACCCGAAGTAGCGCTTGGCATTATACCTGGAGCCGGAGCCACATATCGGCTGCCGAAACTAGTGGGGCTTGGCCGGGCCCGGGAGTTGATTCTCACCGGACGGATCGTGTCCGGTTCCGAGGCTTCCGAAATCGGACTGGTGAATCGAGTTGTTCCGGACGGTCAGGTTCTCGAGGCGGCCCGGGAGCTTTCCCTCACGATAGCCCGGAATAGTCCGCTCGCCGTTCGTCTGGCCAAGCAATCCCTTGCCTGTGGTCAGGAAATGAGTACGGATTGCGGCATGGCTCTTGAATCGACGGCCCAAGCGGTCCTGTTCGAGGACGAAGAAAAACACCGTCGAATGACCGCATTTCTGGAAAAGCGAAAGAGGAGAGACTGACTTCGAAACAGCGGGACGTTGACGCCGCCTTTCCGGTTGATAACACTAGGGGCTCGTTTCCGAGCCACTCGCCGGACTTATCCGGCTCCGGTTGCCCGGCCTCACTGTGTGGCTGGGCCTCCCCAGGTCTTTTTGGGGGAGTCTTTATGCTCGGAAAGAAGGGGAGACCTAAATGTCGATCGTTTTCGAAACAGAGCCGGATCGCTACCGGCATTGGAAGCTCACCATCGAAGCTCCGGTGGCCTGGCTGACCATGGATGTAACTGAAGACGCAGGACTTAGCAGCGAATATCAGCTCAAGCTGAATTCCTACGACCTGGGCGTGGACATCGAACTCAACGATGCCATTCAGCGGCTGCGCTTCGAACACCCGGAGGTGCGATCTGTCGTCATGACGTCGGCGAAAGATCGAATCTTTTGCGCCGGAGCTAACATCTATATGCTTGGCCGATCCGAGCATGGTTTCAAGGTGAACTTTTGCAAGTACACCAACGAAACACGTTTGGCCATGGAAGACGCAAGCGAGAATTCCGGGATCAAGTTCCTCTGCGCGGTGACGGGAACCTGCGCTGGCGGAGGTTATGAGCTGGCCCTTGCCTGCGATGAGATCTACCTCATTGACGATGGGAATTCGGCGGTGAGTCTTCCCGAAGTCCCTCTCCTGGGAGTTCTTCCGGGAACCGGTGGCTTGACTCGGGTGGTGGATAAGCGAATGGTCAGGAGAGATCGGGCCGATTTTTTCAGCACCTTGGCCGAAGGAATTCGTGGCAAGCGGGCCGTGGAATGGGGACTCGTTGACGCAAGCATTCCCCGCAGCAAGTTTGACGAGGCGGTCAAGACTCGAGCCACTGAGCTTGCAGCCATGTCTGATCGCCCGGTCGACGCAAAAGGGATCAAGCTCTCTCCGCTCAATCCCAAGTTCGATGAAGACGGAATATCGATGCCCTGGGTGACCGTGGCACTCAACCGGGATAAGCGAACCGCCGAGCTCATCATGCGAGCCCCTCAAACCGATCCTCCGTCCGGGGCTGATCACCTGGTTGAAGAACCGGAATCGAACTGGGCGCTCCAGGCTTTTCGTCAGCTCGAGCTGGCTCTTCATCATGTTCGGCTCAACGAAAACGAAATCGGAACCCTTGTCATCCGAGCCGAGGGCGACCAGCAAAAGACCGTGGCATGGGATGAATTCATTCTCGCCAATCAGGACCACTGGTTGGTCCGCGAGACTTTGCATTTCATGAAGCGGACCCTGAAGAAGGTCGACCTCACGGCAAAATCCCTGTTTGCCCTCATCGAGCCCGGGAGTTGTTTTGCGGGTTCGTTGTTCGAGCTGGCCCTTGCTTCCGACCGGACGTACATGCTGGACGATCTCGATGAACCCAATGAAATCCGGCTCTCGGGAATGAACGCGGGGCCGCTTCCGATGGGCAATGGCATCTCCCGCCTCGAGACTCGCTTTCTCGGTGACCCCAAACAGGTCGAGGAGATCCTTGCCAATCGGGATGCCATCGATGCACAAACGGCACTCGCGGCCGGGCTCGTGTTGTTTGCCCCGGATGATATCGATTACGAAGATGAAGTCCGCCTGGCCCTGGAAGAGCGATCTTCCCTTTCGCCCGACTCTCTGACGGGAATGGAAGCAAACCTTCGTTTTGCCGGCCCAGAGACCATGGAAACCAAGATCTTTGGACGGCTCACCGCCTGGCAGAATTGGATCTTTCAGCGCCCCAACGCGGTGGGAGAAAAAGGGGCCCTTACGGTCTACGGAACTCCTGGTGCTCGTCCTGAATTCGACTGGAGAAGAACATGAACATCTCGAGCGAAAAAATCCCGAACAACGTGGACCTCAGCAAGGACCGGAAACTCAAACGGGCTCTCGAAAACTGGCAACCCCATTTTCTCAACTGGTGGAAGGAAATGGGGCCAGAAGGTTTCCAGGAGCTACACAAAGTGTATCTGCGAACGGCAGTCGGGGTCGATGCCAAGGGCTGGGCACATTTTGAATTCGTCAAGATGCCCGACTATCGATGGGGCATTTTCCTCGCCGAGCCGACCTCGGATCGAAAGATCGGGTTTGGAGACTTCGAAGGTCAACCGGTCTGGCAGGAAATCCCCGGAGAGTATCGGAATCCTCTGCGTCGTCTCATCGTGACCCAGGGCGACACCGAACCGGCGAGCGTGGAGCAGCAGAGACTCCTGGGTCACACATGTCCAAGCGTGTATGAC
>JAJDCM010000020.1 GCA_029260825.1 Planctomycetota bacterium
AGGCCCTGAAACTGTCCCTTTTTTCGAATCCGTCAATTCCTTGAGAATGACGTAACAGCGTAAAAGTAAAGAAGTGTATTGATCGGGGAGAACCTGTCAAGACAGAAGCCCAAAAGTGATCTGGAATTTGAGCATTGATGCGGGAAAATCAGGGTTGCTCTTGACCCGCTGGGGAAGGTGTGTATGAACACCATGACGTACCCGGGAAAAGCTGATAGCGAGCATCGTGGAAGGAAAAATCTCCGTTCGGTTGGATTCGGGCGTAGAGGTGTCTCGCAAAACTCTTGTAAATCTGCGCTTCCTCTTTTTTGAGTCCAATTTGAACGTTGGGATGATGGAGGTTTCGTTCGAAAATGTGGGGGATTCGGAGAGGATCTTTTTGATAGGACTTCCTGTTCAGCAAATCGTAGCTTTGTGAAAGAATTCTGTCCGAGGTTTCCCACACGATGCGCCACTGAAACGGATCGGCAGCTCGGGGGATTTTCGTGCTTTGTCCGAGTTGTTCGGTTGATTTCAGAAGGGGGCTGATCTGGTTCCGGCTTGCCTCCCGTGCAGCTTCTCCGAGGAAAAATAGCCCGGCCAGATACAGAGTTACCAGGGAAGCGCTCGTAGCCAGGGTTGTACGAGGGCGAGTTACGCCAACCCGCGTTTTCTGCAGGAGAATCACCAGCAAGAGGGCAAAGGGCCAGACATACCGAACGACCGTCGGGGTGCGATCCACGGTGTAGATGATTACCATGGTAATGGCGGCCATCAATATTGCGAATATTGTGCTCTTTTTCCCGTTTTCCCCCAGGATCCAGAACGTCCCACCAAAGAGAAGCCAGAGCCAGGGGTCGACAATGAAGGCCAGGTCTCCGTAGTACCAGCGATCATCAAAGGGGAGCCAGGGTCGAATTCCGTAGGTATTCAAAGCATCGAGTGCGGGATGGCTCAAGAGTCCGATCAGGATCGGGAGGAGAGGGCCGCGTTTCAAATTGAAAGGCTGTGGGGGAGATTGTCCTGACCACCATCGGCATTCCGCGAGCCACACAAGGGTGCTGGCGAGAGCCGCAATGATGAGAATACCGAATAAGCTGTGAGTGATCCCGCGGTGATGACAGAGATAATTCAATTGATTACCGCCCAGACTCGTCACGAAATCGAGATCAGGTAGGTTGGCCATCACCACGATCATCGGCGTGGCAAGAGGCGAGTAGCGACCAAGGGTGGTCTTGGTCAATGCCGCTCCGAACATGGTGTGGGTCAAGTTATCCATTACTAGTGGGGTGAGTCAAAAGTTCTGCCCATAAGTTTCGGGCCATTGCCGTCGATGTCTGCGTTGCTTCTTCGCAACACGTTTGCTCCTAACATGCTTTGTCGTCGCGCCTTGACCTCGACGACACTGACCTCGAAACCTATCCACACAACTTCTGACTCACCCCACTGGTAGTGAGATTGAGAAATCTGAGGCATGATGTTGCCGATTCATTCATGTCTTGAGTCAGAAGTGTTGTGAGCAAAGTTCTTGCTTGAACGACCGGCACGATTAGACCGGAAGGAGAACTCAGTGAATCAGGCCTTGTTCGGATTGATCTCGATCGTCTTCGTCATCCTTCTTTCGGAACGGTCTGGATACAGGTGGCGGCCGGCGGCACAGCGACTGACCCTGTCTGGAGGGCTCTTTTGCTTCGGTGTTGCCTGCACGGGAATCGTGACTCTCAGAAATACTCCGGAGTGGGTAAACCTTTGGAGCCTGACGGGCGGGGTTGTCACCGCGGTTGGCGGTTTCTCTCTCCTGACCGCAGTCATGAACTTTTCCCGAACGACCGACCCGGAGTAGGAAAGAGATCCTCATCCCAGCTCCGGTCAAGAAAGTAACGGTTCAGGCGGGGAAGATGTCTGAAATCTCGTAGGAGCCCTTCTTTGCTCCCCCGGCCTGAGCGGCTCGGTTGACGGCTGTAACCAGCTTTTCTTTCATCTTAGGAGCCAGAAGTCGTTTGGAGACACCGACTTTCATGAGGACGCGGGGGGAGATGCCCGATTCGCGGGAGAGTCTCCTGATGCTGATGCTTTCAGCCTCTAATACGCTCTTGAGTTCGTTTTTTGCGGACATGGCTCCTCCAGTTTGTCTCGGGAAAGAGGGATCCTGCGGGCCAGATCGAAAGGAATCTGGAGGCAATAATCAAGGGAGTATACGGGAAGGATCGCCTAAGAAAAGGTATGATACGGGGTAGCGACAATTGAAGGCGAGGTTTGGTTTGTGGGTTTTGAGAGTCAGAGTGACCACTGCGGGGGAAAGGGAGGAAGAAGCGTGGGATTTTCCTTCATAGTAGATGCAGAGGAGGCGGGGAGCCGGCTGGAAGTTGTTCTCAGGAAGCGATTCCCTGAGGCAGCACGGAAACCGATGCGGGCTCTCTTGGGGACCGGCGTGGTCCGGGTGACCGGATCACCGGCCGCCAAAGGGACCCGGCTCAATCAGGGCGAAAAGGTCACCTGCGAGCAAGATCTTGCCAGGCGGGACTTCTTGCCCCATCCCGACCCCGATCTGCCGGTCAAGGTGGTTCACGAGGACGAGCACCTCCTGGTCGTGGACAAACCCGCAGGAATGCCTTCTCATCCCTTGATCGAAGACCAGAGGGGCGCGGTCGCCAACTGGCTTTCCGCTCATTATCCCGAGACCATTCTGGCCGGGAGTTCTCCCCGGGAAGCCGGACTGATCCAGCGCCTCGACATCGGGACCTCCGGCCTTTTGATGGTGGCTCGAACTCCGAAAGCGCATCAAGCCTTCTGGAATCTGGGTAAAGAGGGTGGAATTGAAAAGACCTATATCATCCTTGCCATGGGGAAGTGGCGCGGCCCGGATCACATCAAATGGCCGATTGCCGCCCATCCGACCGACCGGAGCCGAGTCCTGGCGGTCAAAGGCGAAGGGGAGCGATATCGAGGTCGCCTTCTTCCCGCAGAAACTCGGGTAACCCTCATCCGACAGCTGGGAAGGTTTTTCCTTGCCAAGATCTCTCTCCTGACCGGGCGACGTCATCAGGTGCGAATCCATCTCGCCGCGGCGGGCAACCCGCTTGTTGGTGACCAGCATTACCGGGGACTTGATCCATTTGGCCTGGAAGGCCCGTTCCTCCATGCGGGCGGCCTGGAAATGGTCCATCCGTTCACGAAAGAGCCGATTTATCTCGACTCCGCCCTCCCTGATAAACTCATGAAGGTGCTCCAAACTGCGACGGCATTGAGGGAGCAAGTTCCTGACGAGCCTCCACCAAGGCGGGGTAGCGGCAATGATCGTCGGCATGACGGGCCAAGAGGCAACGGTCGCAATCAAGGTGGGACGAGCCATCGCGGCGGAGGAAGTCAAAGGTCGCCTCGAGACGGCAACCGAGTGGATGGTAACCGAGCTGACGGCAATCGCTCGCGGCCAGTCGGTGGTGGGGGCCAGGGACGCCCGAACGATCGATCACCCAATTCCAGCGGAAATTCCAAGGGGGGCGGGCGTCGTTCGTCTTCGGGGGATGGCCGCTCCGGCGGTCCGGCTCAAGGGCGAAAGGGCGGGGGGAAGACCGGCGAGGGCGGATCGCGACGAGCGTGACGGACGAGTTCGAGCTTGTTTCGGCGCCTCGAGGGAATGGACGGTCGGGGGGCCGCTCCTGAGGGGTGGTTTTTTTGGGGAAAACCGTCATGACTCGTCGAAATTGTCGTATCTCAGGTTCTCTGGAAATGAATCCAAGAAACCGGTCAAGGAGATCGATCATGAAGCCCCTGTCTCGCCTCGTCATTTTGGTTCTCTTCTGCGCTCTCTCCGGAATTTCGCTTGTTGCCCACCCGGCTTCCGCGAGCGACGAGCTTTCCGGTTATCTGCCGAAAAAGACCCTGTTCTATGCGTCGCTTCCGGATCTCCGGACGACTCTCACCCAATACAAAGATACGGCCGCCTATCGAGTCTTTCAGGATGAAGAGGTCCAGGACTTCCTGGAGCCGATTCTCGGAAAAGACGGATTGTTCGAGAAGATGATGGCCAACCTTTCAGATCCCCTCGACTTTGATGTCGTGAGCGAGCTTGACCTTCGCCGGGTCACTCTGGCCATTGTCGGGGTTGATCCGTCAAAAGATGATTTTGACGCGGTGCAGCTCGTTCTTGAGGTGTGGCCGGCGACTGGCGATCCGGCGTGGGGGAAGATTCTGGAATGGATGAAGGGATTGTTCAAGGAGCCGGAAGCGGGAGATCTCGAACACGAAGCGACGTTGGAAATAGGAAAGTTCACGGTCGAGCAGCTTCGGGCTGACTTTGGAACCTTGTTCCTGGTTTCCGTGGGAGAGAGAACCCTCTTTTCTTCCAGTCTTGACGCGCTGACCGATGTGCTCTCCCGGTTTGAAAACGGTTCCAAGGATTCGCTTGCCCATCATCCGGACTTCAAGGCTGGTTTTGCTTCCATCTCTCGCTCGGGAGACGACCTCGCCGTATACCTGGGAATCTCCTCGATCCTCGACACCGTGTTCGAGGCGATTTCAAATGAGAACTCCCACATGGAAAGGGATCAGGTCGTCGGATTCCTCGACGCTCTAGGGGTTTCCAATTTGAAGGCTGTCGCCTTCTGCACGTATTTCAAGGATCTCCTCGTGGAGTCTCGTTCGAACTTCTACGCACCCGGAGAGGAACGGGTCGGTTTGTGGAAAGTGTTTGCTGAAGGAGCACCTTTTCCTCAGGAGCATCTGGGTTTCATTCCCAAGGACGTGGTTTCGTTCAGCGGCTACTCCCTCGATTTGTCTGCTCTTTGGCCGCTCTTCTGGAACTCGGTCGATATCATTGAGCCGGGAACGAAAGAGGAGATGGAAAAGGAGCTCGGCGCTCTTGAAGAGCGGCTTTCGATTCAATTGAAGCAGGACATCATCGACAACTTGACGGGGGAGGTTCTCACCTATCAAACGATGCCCACGTTTGGGCTATCCATTCCGAGCTTCGTGTTCATGGTGGGAATCAAGGATCGATCACGATTCGAACCTGCGCTTGAAGCCCTGATCG
Source organism: Planctomycetota bacterium (assembly GCA_029260825.1). Taxonomy (GTDB): domain Bacteria; phylum Planctomycetota; class JACOTG01; order JACOTG01; family JAJDCM01; genus JAJDCM01. The sequence goes on from JAJDCM010000020.1 coordinate 5,012, forward strand.
GGGAGGCCACCGAAGGAGCCGAACATCGTCACATCCCGGTCGGTGGAGAACAGATGGTGCTCATCCCACTCGAAGGACAAGCGATGGTTCAGCCGTGTTACGCCTTTGTTTCCGACTACCTGATCTTGACTCATCAGATTCCGGCCCTGCGAAAAGCGATGAGCGATGTTGCCAAGCCAGGGGAGGGCATTCTGGCCTCGGAGAAATTCAGAAATGCCTACAAGAGTGCTGGCGTACCCAAGAATATTATGAGTATGAGTTATTATGATGTGGAGCGGATCGTCATGCAAGCTTACGGATCCCTGGCTTCCCTCGCGCCGATGGCTGCCGGAGCAATGGAAGATATGCCGGTCGATCTCGCCAAGCTTCCCACACCTCAAGCGATCAGCAAGTACTTCAAGGCGAGTGTTGCCTTCACAACGGTCGAGGAGGATGGGTTGAGGATGTCGAGTGCGTCCCCGATTGGTCCTGAACTCTATATCCTGCCCTTCTCATCGGTCTTCTGGTTGGGAGCCCGTGGCTCGATGCCCGTCCCTCAGCCCGTTGCTACTCCTGTTGAAAAGGAAGGCGGGAGATGAAATTGATCGGTGGCAAAGCCGCCGCCGCGCTTCTTGAATAAATCGATCTAGACATTGACATGCCTAGCACTTCTATGTACCATCGCCTAGAAGTGCTAGGTATTGTTTTTTGGTCCTGCCCTGGTGGAAATGTCCATGATCTCAAAAGATCTCGTTGCGGCCTCCTCTCGCCCGTTGGTCCTGGCAATTCTTTCGGACGGTGAGAGTTATGGTTATGCCGTTCTCCAGAAGGTGAAGAGCCTCTCCGAGGGCGAACTGGAGTGGACGGAGGGAATGCTGTATCCGGTGTTGCATCGGCTGGAAAGAGAGAAGCTCATCGTGTCGCGCTGGAAAGTTGGGGAAACCGGGCGGCGACGGAAGTACTACCGTCTCAGCGCGAAGGGAACCAAGGGCCTGAAAGCAGAGCGGGAGCAATGGTTCACCGTTCACCGGACTCTTTCCAGATTGTGGGGGACTCAAGCATGTTTGACCTGAACCAGTCGATTGCCAGCTGGCGAAATACCCAGAGGAGCAAGGCTTCTCTCAGTGAGTCGGAAGTGGTTGAGCTCGAGGACCATCTTCGAGAGTCGGTGGATCGACTTTCATCCGGCGAACTGAGTGAGGAAGAAGCGTTCCTCGTCGCCAGCCGTCGTCTGGGGGCGCCGGAATCGCTAGCCCAGGAGTTTGACAAGGTCCGCCCGAGTGCGACGGTGCCCGGATGGGTCTGGTTTATCGTAGGTTACCTGGCCCTCAGCATGTTGAACAAAGGGATGACGACCCTTGTGCTCGGGATCGGTGCCTTGTCGATCTCGTGGGGATTCGAGTCATGGGTTACCTTGGTCCTGCTTTATGGGACCGTTCTTCTCTACTTTGTCTTTCTCGTTTTATACGCGATGCGATGGGTAGGAAGGAATCCCTGGGGAACCTCCGCCATCGGCGTTCGGATCCTCAACATGGCGACCACCTGGACGGGTGCAGGTGTGCTGTTGGTCGCTGTGATGTTGTATCCCGCCGTAGCGAGTCTTCTGAGAGCTCTGTTGATCTCGAAAGTTACCTCCGATGTTGGGACTCTCTCCTTCGGGCAGTTCGCCCTTGTCAACGCGACTCTCGTCCAGTTCCTGACCGGCTTCATTCCTCTGGTGCTCACCGTGGTCTTGATCAGAGGGTTGCGCCGTTCAAAGGGCCAGGTTCTGAAGCAAGTCGGATGATGAGCCGGCTGTCGGTACTCTCAGGATCCGATCCATTCTCGTAGCTCCTGGAATTCTTCGGAACTCAAATGAGGCTCCAGGCGTTTGAGGCATTCCTGATGATAGTCGTCCAGCCATCGGAGCTCGCTTTTGTCCATCGCGTCCCGATCGATGACATCCGGGTCAATGGGGATCCAGGTCAGGCATTCCATTTCGAGCCACGGGGCATTGTGTTCTGCCGGTAGCGATGCAGGAGCGACCAGGTAGAGATTCTCGATCCGGATGCCTCCCCAACCCTGACGATAATAGCCAGGTTCGATGGAGGTGATCATCCCCGCTCTCAAGGGATAGAGAGAGGGAGGGCGATTCACCTGATCGGAAAGACCAAATGGACCCTCGTGAATGTTGAGGAAGGCCCCGATTCCATGTCCCGTTCCATGGATGTAGTTGAAACCTTCATTCCAGAGCGGCCCCCGGGCAAGAGCATCCAGAGTCGTTCCCGGAGTTCCTTCCGGGAACCTCTGGGAAGCGGATCGGATGTGTCCCCGAAGTACGAGGGTAAAGAGCCGCCGCTCTTCATCTCCAACCTTGCCTACGGCAACGGTTCTCGTGTCGTCGGTCGATCCTCCGTCGATATGGCTGCCGGAATCGATCAGGAACAGATGTCCTGTCTCGAGAGGGATGTCTCCGCATTCCCCGTAGTGAATGATCGCGCCATTTGCGCCGGTGGAGGAAATTGTGCCGAAGGAGAGGCCGTGATATCCAACTTGTTCTTGATATCGGGCTTCCAGATGGTCGGCGAAGGATCGCTCCGTTACCCGGATGCCTTCTCGTATTTGATGACGAAGCCAGAGTAAGCTTTTTGTTTTCGCAACGGAGGCCCGCAGGTTCCCTCGGCGGGCAGCGTCTTTTTCCGCATCGTTCTTGATCCCCTTTTTCTGGGTGATGAGGGAGGGGGCACGGCCCATCCGGAACTGACCGGTGGGCAACGCACCCACGATACCAAGGGTTGTTTCCGCGGGGTCGAGAATGAGGTGGGTCTTTTCTTCCGGAGCGTTTTTCTGACGCTCCGCTGAAGGATTCCAGCTCCCGAGATAGGAAGCAAACGTCTCGTATTCATGAATCGTAACGCCGGGGAGTAGTTCGGAGGCTGGTTTTGGAAGCCGCCGCTTCCCTCCCCTCAGGAAGAGATGAGCGTTCTCCTGGTCGATGAGCAGGAACGACTCGAAGATCGGATTGTAGGGGACATCGTCAAAAGATCGCAGGTTCAGAAGCCAGGCGATTTGATCCAGCTTCACCAGGATGGTGCAGTCTGCGTTGATGGTTCGCATGTCTCGCCGAAGTTCGGAGATCTTTTCACTGACGGATTGCCCGGTCCATTTCGGAGGAAGGGGCATGAGTAGACTCGATGAGGGACCAGGCCGATCTTTCCAGATCTCGCCGACGAGGTCCGAGGTCTCAACCAGCTCTCCACCCCGCCCCTTGAGAGATCGCCTCAGGTTATCCGCAGATTCAAAGGGAAGGGTCAGAGGATAGGCTCCGACCTTGAACCCGGGAATCTCGCTGGCCATGGTGGAGAGGGTTTGGGCAAGAGTGTATGTCCCGGGCAATCCGAGCTTCACCGGCGTGATACCCGTGCCTGAAACCTGAGCATCAACCTGGATGTGGTAGCGGCCATCGACGAAGAGCCACGCCTCTTCTTCTCCGACGAGAAGATCTCCGGCAGATCCGGTAAAGCCAGAGAGATATTCTCTTCTCTTTCCTCTTTCGGGGACGAATTCGTTCAGATGTTCATCATGGGAAGGAACCATGTAGGCATGAAGCGATCGTTCCTTCATCAAGGAACGAAGAGATTCGAGAGAGTCGGTCACGCTACTTCTCCTTGAGGATGGCTTGCGTCAGGGTGTCCGCAATTTCCGAGATCAACGCAACACCAAAGCCCGTGGCTCGCTCTCCGCGAAACGCCGGTCCGGCAAGATCGATGTGGAGCCATGGAAGGTCGAGATCATCGATATGACTGTAGACGAACTGGCTGGCGCAGCTTGCCTGTGCATTCATGCGATTCTTCACCGAGTTCTTCATGTCGGCAACCGCACTATCGAATTCGGGCTGGAAGAATTCGGGAGCAAAAGGAAGGGGGAAGCAAAGATCTCCCGTGCTTTTGCCGACCTTGAAGGCGTGTTGTTCCAGCCCCTCCCGATTGCTCATGACCGCAGCATGTCGGTCTCCGGTGGCAATGAGTTGAGCACCGGTCAGGGTGGCGGCGTCGATGACCGCATCGGGTTTGAAAGTTCTTGCCGCATAGGAAACCGCGTCGGCAAGAAGTAGGCGGCCTTCCGCGTCCGTGTTGTTGATCTCCACCGTGTGCCCGGAATGAAGAGTGAGGATGTCGTCGGGACGGTAGCTCGAAGGCCCGACGGAATTCTCGGCGAGGGGGGTGAGAGCAATGATTCGATGGCGGCATTTCGTTGCGGCGAGAACGCGAAATGCGCCAAGAACTGCAGCAGCTCCTCCCATGTCGGCCTTCATCGTACACATTCCCGGAGTCGGTTTGAGGCTGAGACCACCCGTGTCATAAACGACACCCTTGCCCACAAGAGCTACGGTGGTTTTTGCTCCTGGCGGACGATAGTCCAGGATGAGAAGCCGGGGGCCCACCGATGCGGCTCGTCCCACTGCATGAATTCCGCGAAGACCCTTCTTGTTGAGAGCCTCGCCCTCGATGGTCTGAGTCGTCACATGGGTGAGGCCTCGGACGAGTCGTTTGGCTTCCCGGACAAATTCGGCGGTATTGAGAACGGAGGTCGGTGTGTCAACCAGACGAGCTGCAGTTCGGGCCGACAGACAGAGCTCCATTGCCCTTCGATCCACGGTCAGGACCTCTCCCTGACGGGTCGTCGGGAGGAAACCGATCCTGGACGCCTTCTTCTTTTTTCTCGTCGTGGACATGTTGAAGAGAGGAAAGGCTCGAGCAACTCCGGTGAGGACTCCTGCCAGATGCGCCTTTTCGTCCAGGCAGGTCAGGATGAGAGCGCCGTTTCCGAGCTTGGCGCCCCGCGTCGCGGTGACCACTTCCTCTTTTCGAGTCGGAGTGTTGTGTCGGGAGCCGGAGTCAGAAAGGGCAATGATCTGGATGCGTGCTGGAGATGTCCCGCCATGGCAGGTGAGGGTCTTTGTGCTGCTGTCCGCATTCAGAGTCTTCACCAGGGGGGCGATTCGATCATTCAGCTTCTTGGGTAGGAGCTTTTTCCACCAGGGTTTTCCGTAGGCGGCTCGGGGAGCCAGTAGAACCAGGGTGTCCTGGCCCTTGAGGCCGGTAGCCGGGTTTTTGGGATAGACGATTTCGGTCAACGTTTGATTCCTCCTCCGCTCATACGTCCAGCGAGAATTCGGTGTGATCAGAACCGAGGCTTTCGAAAAGCCCCCCAGGTCTCCCTATCCTAACCATCCTTTCGGTCTCGAACAGAGGAATCGGGGGAGCAGTGCCCGATCTCGGCTCCGGAATCATTGTCCTTGAAGTAAGAGCAGGGACCGGTCAAACTGCACCGACTTGGAAGAGCAGGCCCGATTTCGCCAGGAAATGAGGGCGTTCTTTGCCGGATTCGGACGCACCGATCCACTTTGGATCCAACGACGGAAAGAAAAGGAAAAGCTCCCATGAGCCAAGGTCCCGTCTTTGATGATCTCCTTGTTGAACAGCGGGAATTCGCCCCGCCCAAGGACTTTGCCGAAAAGGCCCACGTGGCCGACGAATCTCTCCATCAAAAAGCCAACGAGAGCGTCGAGGGATACTGGGAAGATCTCGCCAAGGACCTTACCTGGTTCAAGCCCTGGTCCCGTGTGATGGACTGGCAGCCTCCTCATGTGAAATGGTTCGTGGGAGGGAAGCTGAACCTCAGCTACAACTGCCTGGACCGGCATCTGGAAACGTCGCGAAAAAACAAGGCGGCAATCATCTGGGAGGGGGAGGATGGCGAGCAGTCCACCTTGACCTATCTCCAGCTTCATCGAGAAGTTTGTAAGTTCTCCAGCGCGTTGAAGGGGCTGGGAGTTGGAAAGGGCGATCGAGTCGCGATCTACATGCCGATGCTGGTCGAGACCGCAGTGGCGATGCTCGCTTGCGCAAGAATTGGAGCCATCCACAGCGTGGTCTTTGGGGGATTTTCCCCCGACTCACTCTCTGACCGGATCAACGACTCTTCGTGCAAGGTTCTCATCACCGCCGATGGTGGCTGGCGCCGGGGACAGATCGTCGCGTTGAAGCCCGAGGCCGATAAGGCTTTGATGAGCACCCCATCCATCGAGAAGGTTGTTGTCGTAAAAAGGCCCCGGGGGGACGCATTTCCCTGTGAAATGAAGAAAGGAAGGGATCTCTGGTACCACGATCTCATGGACCAGGCGAGCCCGAAGTGCGAAGCCGAGGTGATGGATGCGGAGGATGTTCTCTATATTCTCTACACGTCGGGAACGACGGGAAAACCCAAGGGAATCGTGCACACAACCGGAGGTTATTCGGTCGGGACCTACGCCACGTCGAAGTATGTCTTCGACCTGAAAGATGATGATGTCTACTGGTGCACCGCGGATGTCGGATGGGTGACCGGACATAGCTACATCGTCTACGGTCCGCTTCAATGTGGTGCCACGGTGTTGATGTATGAGGGCGCCCCGAATCATCCCGGGCTTGATCGTTTCTGGGAGATGGTCGCTCGGCATCAGGTCACGGTGTTCTACACGGCGCCCACCGCGATCCGAGCCTTCATGAAATGGGGAGACGAGCATCCGGCGAGGCACGACCTCTCTTCTTTGCGTTTGATCGGAACCGTCGGGGAGCCCATCAATCCGGAAGCGTGGATGTGGTACCACGAACACATCGGGAAAGAGCGGTGCCCGATCGTCGACACCTGGTGGCAGACGGAAACCGGTTCCATCATGATTGCGGGGCTGCCCGGAACGACGGTGATGAAGCCCGGATCCGCCGGTCCTGCCATGCCGGGAATTCACGCCACTCTTCTTGATGAATCCGGTCATGAAATTACCGAGGGAACGGGTCTTCTGGCGATTACCCACCCCTGGCCTTCCATGTTGCGGACCATCTGGGGAGATGACGAGCGGTTCGTCGAAACCTATTTCAGCAAATGGGATTCGAAGACCTATTTCCCCGGAGATGGAGCCAAACGAGATAGCAAAGGGAACTTCACGATCCTCGGTCGGGTGGATGATGTGCTCAACGTCTCCGGGCACAGGATCGGCACCATGGAGGTGGAGTCTGCTCTTGTGGAGCACCCAAAAGTTGCTGAGGCAGCGGTTGTTGGCCGGAGCCACGAGATCAAAGGACAGGCAATCGTTGCTTTTGTTTCCCTCATGGGATCGGAAGAGGCGACAGAAGAAACAAAGGCCGAATTGAAGCAATTCGTGGCGGAGAAGATCGGAGCCATAGCTCGGCCGGAAGAAGTATTGATTGCCGCGGATCTTCCCAAGACTCGTTCGGGGAAGATCATGAGGAGGCTTCTTCGGGATATCGCTGAAGGACGTGCGCTGGGAGATACCACGACTCTGGCCGACCCGTCGGTTGTGGCTCAGCTCCGTGAGGATTACGAACAAAAATACGGTGACTGAGGACTTTTTCCGTGACGAACCATGACGTGAAGACTGATGCCAGGAGTCATGACCTGGATGAACAAGGAAGGCCGATCATCCCATCAGAAGAGAGTCTGAAGACCCTCCCTGCGGATGGCGGAGCGCTCTGGAATCGCCTTGTATTCGAGAAGAGTCCCTATCTTCTTCAGCACGCCGCGAACTCCGTCGATTGGTACCCGTGGGGCGAGGAAGCTTTCAAGAGGGCGGAAAAGGAAGATAAGCCGGTTTTCCTCTCGGTTGGCTACACCACCTGTCACTGGTGTCACGTCATGGAACGGGAGTCCTTCGAGGACGAAGAAGTCGCCCAATTGATGAACGATGCGTTCGTCTGCATCAAGGTTGATCGGGAAGAACGACCCGATGTAGATAACGTTTACATGACCGTCACCCAGGCAATTACCGGTCATGGCGGCTGGCCGATGACGGTGGTCATGACTCCGGACAAGCGTCCTTTTTTTGCCGGGACCTACCTCCCCAAGAACGGCGCTCAAGGCCGCCCGGGAATGATGGATTTCATTCCGAGTATCAAAACCTACTGGGTTGAGCAGCGGGATCGTCTGCTTGAGTCGGCAGAACAGATCACCAATGCGGTCAAGAACATCAGTGGCGGGTCTCCGGGCGAGGAGTTGACCGAGAAGGTTCTCGATGCGGCGGTGGAGCAGCTCGCTTCCCGCTTCGATCCTCGAGAAGGTGGGTTTGGAGGAACTCCCAAGTTTCCGATTCCTCACAACCTCTCTTTTCTCCTCCGTCATGGAAAAAGGACGGGGAACGAGAACGCGATCTTCATGGCGGAAGAGACCCTGGTCAAGATGAGAAGGGGCGGCGTGTGCGATCACGTGGGTTTTGGGTTCCATCGATATTCGACCGATCAACACTGGCTTCTACCTCATTTCGAGAAGATGCTCTACGATCAGGCTCTGATGGCACTGGCTTATACTGATGCTTATCACGCGACGGGAAAAAGCGAGTACGCTACCTGGACCCGGGAAATCTTGACTTACGTTCTTCGGGATATGACGTCCGAAGAAGGGGGGTTCTACTCGGCGGAAGATGCGGATAGTGAAGGGGAGGAAGGAAAGTTTTACGTCTGGGACCCGGCCGAGGTCGTGAAGATTCTAGGCAAGGCGGAAGGAGACCTTTTCAATCGGGTCTACAACATCGAGGAGGGGGGGAACTTCTTTGATGAGGCGACCCGAGCTCCCAGTGGGCTGAACATCCCCCATCTTCGAAAAGATCTGTCCGAGATCGCCATTGATCTTGGGAGTGATGAGTCGGATCTGCGAGAGCGATTGTCCGCCTCCCGGCAGAAGTTGTTCGATGTCCGGGAGAATCGGATTCATCCCCAGAAGGACGACAAGATTCTCACGGACTGGAACGGTCTCATGATTGCTGCTTTTGCCCGGGCAGGGATGGTTCTTTCCGAGCCGACGTTCGTTGCCGCGGCAAAGAAGGCCAGCGATTTCGTCCTCACAACCTTGCGAGGTGATGATGGGCGTCTGAAGAAACGGTACCGACTGGGCGACGCGGGCCTTCCCGCTCACCTGGAAGACCATGCTTTTCTTGCCTGGGGATTGCTGGAACTCTATGAAGCCACTTTTGATGCCCGGTATTTGTCCGAGGCGTCCGGCATCACCGAGATCATGCTTGCTCACTTTTTGGATGAAAGCGAAGGCGGGTTCTTCCTCACCGCGGACGATGGCGAAGATCTTCTGGTGCGCAGCAAGGCAGTGTTCGACAATGCCATGCCATCCGGAAACTCGGTGGCCGCTTTGAACCTGGTGCGGCTCGCGCGGATCACGGGCAACCCCAAGCTGGAGGAGGAAGCCCGAGGGGTCCTTCGAGGTTTTGCCAAGTCGGTGGAAGAATTTCCGTCGGCTCATACCCAGCTTCTGGCTGCGGTGGAGTTCCTTGTGGCGGATTCTGCAGAGGTCGTTGTCGTCGGGAAGCCGGATGCTCAAGATACCCGGGACATGCTCTCTGCCCTGAGGCGCGATTTCCGGCCGAACAAAGTGGTGCTTTTCCGGGATGCAACCGAGAGCGAATCCCCTCTTGATCAGCTGGCTCCTTTTTCCGCCAACCACGTGATGGTCGACGGAAAAGCCACCGCCTATGTGTGTCGACGCGGTGCGTGCAAGCAGCCCGTCACCGATATCGATTCCATGATGGATGCTCTCTCCAGTTGAAGGGTGAGGAAGTGAAATGAAGGCGATTCTTGTCGTAACTCTGTTGATCGGGGCACTGCAGTTCTTTGGCATGGGTTGTGAGGGTCCCCGGCAGCTCATCGAGAATCCAGCTTCATCCAGGGGGCGCTTGCCGGAGTCGGAAAGGGCGCCACTTTCTTTCAGCATGACCTTCGATGGGAGCCTTGAGCCCGGCCCTTTCAGCGGATGGGTCTACGTCATGCTTTCTCGGGATCCTTCCCAGGAGCCCCGGCTCAGCAAGGGTTGGGTGAATCCACCACCTATTTTCTCCAGGAAAGTGTCGAACTGGCGTGCGGGAGAAGAGCTCGTCATGGAGCCGGAGAATTGCCGCTTCTTTCCTGTTCACATGGCATCCATCGAACCCGATCGATATGGAGTGCAAGCGGTCTTGAGGCGTAACCTCGATTCGCCCGTAGCCGGTTCGGGAGAAGGAAATCTCGTCAGCGCGACTCTGGATGTTCAACTTGACCCGTCGACTTCGGGGACGATCAAGCTGCATCTGGATCAGCTTGTCGCGGCATCAAGTTTCAAGGAGAGCGAGAGAATCCGGGAAGTGAAGATCGTCAGTCAGCGGCTCTCCGATTTTCACGGTCGTCCATTTACCCTTTCCGCCGGTGTTCGTTTGCCGGAGAGCTGGTCGAAAGAGAAGGCCGAGGCGAGGGGTTTTCCGGTCGTCTACTCGGTCACCGGCTTTGGTGGGAGTCATCAAGGTGTTGGCCGACTTGCCCGGCGGTTTGGCGCACCTGAACTTACGGATCAGGTGTTGCTGGTCATTCCCGACGCCCGTTGTTATCGGGGACATTCGGTTTTTGCCGACTCCGAGACGAATGGCCCATGGGGGGCTGCTCTCGTCCATGAACTGATCCCTCATATCGAAAAGCTTTACGGGGGGGCCGGACCCGAACACCGGTACGTCACGGGTGTTTCCTCCGGAGGCTGGAGCAGTCTTTGGCTGCAGGTAACCTATCCCGAAGTTTTCAACGGGTGCTGGTCGATCGTTCCTGACCCGGTGGACTTTCGAGATTTTCAGCGAATCGATCTCTACGACGAAGACGCCAACATGTACCGGACCCAGGAAGGGGACCGTCGACCATTGATGCGTCGGGGGGATCAAGTCCTGATTCATTACGATGACTTCGTTTCCATGGAGGAGGCCAGGGGGCCGGGGGGGCAGATCCACTCCTTCGAAGCGGTATTCAGCCCGCTTGGCGAGAATGGAGAACCCAGGCCTCTCTTTGATCGAGCCACCGGAAACGTTGACCCCACCGTAGCTCGGGCGTGGAAGAAGTACGATATCCGGCTCTTTCTCGAGCGCAACTGGGAGACCCTCGAGCCCAAACTTGCGGGAAAGATCCGGGTTCAAGCGGGTGCTGTCGACACGTTTTATCTGGAAGGCGCCGTCGCGTTGCTCAAGGACTCCATGGAGAAGCTAGGTTCGGACGCGCAGATCTGGGTGGAGCCCGGAATTTCCCATCGACCCGCACCAGGAATCATGAAGTCGATGATGACCACGGTGATCGAGGCGTTCGAGAAATCGGGCCGATGACGGGCCATGCGGAACGATCGGGCTCAGGCCAATAGCCTTAGCTAGCTCTTGAACTTTCCGTTGAATGCGATTTCCTGGAGTTCTTTTCTCGGGGAGGGGACCTCTCGTTCCTGCATTTCTTCCGGCAGATCCTCGACGTTTCCTGGAAGCCCAACTGCCATCATGGCCTCGACGGTGAAGTCCTCGGGAATTTCGAGAACCTCCCGAGCCTTGTCGTAGTCGAATCCGGCCATGGAATGGACGACCAGGCCCATGAGCATTCCTTGAAGAGCAAGATTCTGGGTGGCCGCTCCCGTGTCGAAGGAATGGGTGTCGGCCGGTTTTCCATTGTGGTCGAAAGTCTTTTTCGAGATCACGACCAGGAGCGCTCCGGCTTTTCCGGCCCAGGTCTGGTTGAACTCCACCATCAGGTTGAGAAAAGTGTCCCAGTTTTCCGTGCCTTGCCGGGCGTAGAGGAATCGCCAGGGCTGAAGATTGAAGCAGGAAGGGGCCCACCGTGCGGCCTCGAGCAGGGTCAGAAGATCACTTTCGGGTAGCTCCTCACCGCTCATGGCCCGGGGGGACCAACGGTTCAGAAAGAGCGGATTCACGCTGTTCTCGAGCTTTCGATGTTCTGTTCCGACGATATCGGTCACTTTGGTGGTCACGGAGCCTCCTTCGAGCGTAGCTGCAAAGACGCCAAAAAATCGTCCCTTCCCTCAGCGCAAATCATCTATTATGTTGCGCTCTTGAGGAAGGAAGTCTTGAAAGAATTTACCCGGGTTTTCCGGCCACGGAAGCCTGCCGTAAGAGAGGGAGCAATGCCCGAGCCAACCCCGTTTCACCCCCGAACCTCTGCGTTGTGCCGGAGCCTGTTCTGGAAGGAATGGGCTGGCTACCATGCGGTTCGATCGTTCGACACGGTGATCGACCCGGAGTATTTCGCCTTTCGGCACGCCGCCGGTCTGATCGATGTTTCTCCCCTGTTCAAATACGACGTTTCCGGGAAAGATGCGGCGGATTTTCTTTCCTATGTCATGGTCCGTGACATCCGAAAGCTCCAGGTGGGGCGGGTGGCCTATTCATGTTGGTGTGATGACGATGGAAAGGCCATCGACGACGGAACCATCACCCGGCTCGGCGACGATCTTTACCGGGTCACTTCTGCTGAACCCTCATTTCGATGGTTTGATCAACAGGCAGAAGGGTTTGACGTCGTCATCAGCGATCGGAGTCGGGACATAGCCGCTCTCTCTCTCCAGGGGCCCAGGTCCCGGGAGATCTTGAAGGGTGCGGTGGGCTCCGGGGTCGAGGGGCTTCGGTTCTTTCGAGTGATGGAAGGGAAGATCGGGAAAACTCCCGTCCACATCACCCGAACCGGCTACACCGGCGACCTTGGCTACGAGATCTGGGTGGAGCCAAAAGGCGCCCTTGCAGTTTGGGACGCCATCATGGAAGCGGGCAAAATCCACGGGATCCGGGCGGCCGGCCTGGACGCGATGGACATCACCCGGATCGAAGCGGGATTCATTCTCCTGGGTGTGGACTACAAGAGTTCACCCCATTGTGATATCGAGGAGCAGAAATCGTCCGCCTACGAAATCGGTCTTGGCAGGCTCGTGAATCTTGATCGTCCTTCCTTCATCGGGCAACGTGCCCTGCGGGAGGAAAAGGAACGAGGTTCCGAGTGGGCGATGGTCGGTCTCGACATCAGTTGGGAAGAGCTGGAAGCGTTGTATGACGCCTACGGTCTTCCCCCTCACCTTCCTGCTCAGGCGTGGCGCGAGAACATTCCGCTGTACAAAGAAGGGCGCCAAATTGGACGCGCGACCAGTGGAACCTGGTCTCCCACCCTCAAGCAGAACCTGGCCCTTGCCACCGTGGAAGCAGAGTTTGGTGCACTTGGAACTCACCTTGAGATCGAAGTCACGGTGGAGTGGGAGCGCCGGGTGGTACCGGCAACAGTTGTTCAAACTCCTTTCTTCAATCCGCAACGGAAACGAAGCTGATGGCCAAGAGCTACGACGCAATTATTGTTGGCGGAGGTCACAATGGCCTCGTCTGTGCCGCCTACCTGGCAAAAGCCGGTCGATCGGTTCTGGTGCTGGAGCGTCGTCACGTTCTGGGCGGAGCCGCGGTCACCGAAGAAATTTATCCCGGATTCAAATATTCGGTCTGCTCTTACGTGGTGAGCCTTCTGCGGCCGGAAATCATTCGAGATCTTCAGCTCCCCCGGTTTGGTCTTGAGATCATTCCACTGAAATGTTCCTTCTCGCCCCTTCCCGATGGGGACGCCTTGTGTCGCTGGGACGACCCGGAGTTGACGCGGCGAGAAGTGGCGCGGTTCAGCCCAAGAGACGCGGAGCGTTTGCCGGAGTTCTCCAAGTCACTTCTCAAGATGTCCCAGTTCGTCAAGCCGCTTCTTTCTCTGACTCCTCCCGATCCCTGTTCGAAGAATCCGAACGATCTCCTTGAGCTTCTCAAGGTGGGTCGACGAGCTCGAGACCTTGGCCCGGAGGCTTTGACTCGACTGGTCAAGTTGATGACCATGAGTTCAGCGGACTTTCTTGATGAGTGGTTCGAATCGGATGTGCTGAAGGCTCCGATGTCGGTGAGCGGAATCATTGGCACGTTTCTGGGGGTTCGATCACCGGGGACAGCCTATGTGATGTTGCACCATTATATGGGCGAGATCGACGGGGCATTTCGATCCTGGGGTTTTGCCAGGGGCGGCACCGGTCAGATCAGCAATGCCATCGCGGACTCAGCCCGTCACTTCGGCGCCGAGATCCGGCTTGAGGCTCCGGTTTCCGAGGTGAAAGTTCATCGCGGAAAAAGCACCGGGGTCGTGCTGGAGGGAGGGGAAGAGATCGACGCGAAAGTCGTGATCTCGGCTCTTGATCCTCACCGCACATTTTTCAAGCTCGTTGGACCTCAGCACCTCGACCCTGACTTCACGGCGAAGATGAAACGTTATCGGATGCGGGGTAGCTCGGGCAAGGTGAATCTGGCGCTGGATGGAGTTCCTGAATTTGTTTCTCGGCCGGGAGTTGGTCCTCATCTTGAAGGCGATATCGCCATTGCGCCGAGCGTCAATTATCTCGAGCGCGCCTATGACGAAGCCAAATACGGCAACTTCTCCTCGAAGCCTTACATGAACATCGTCATCCCGAGTCTGGTTGATCCCTCGGTGGCTCCACCAGGAAAACACGTGATGTCGATCTTCGTCCAATACGCTCCTTATCATCTCAAGGAAGGGGCGTCCGCTTGGCCCGAAAAGCGGGAAGCGTTTGGAAACGCCGTCATCGATACGCTAGCCGAATATGTTCCAAAGATTCGAGACCAGATCCTCCATCAGCAGGTTTTGAGCCCCTGGGACATCGAACAGGAGATGGGCCTTACCGAGGGGAATATCTTCCACGGCGAGCTGGGTCTTGAGCAGTTGTTCTTCTTGAGACCTGTACCGGACTGGGCGAAGTATCGCACACCGATCCGAAACTTCTGGATGTGCGCTTCCGGGACGCATCCGGGAGGAGGAATCATGGGGGCACCTGGCGCCAATGCAGCGGGCGAGCTCCTCAAGACGGGGGCTATTTGAACCCATGAGTGCAGAGATCATTGTTATCGGAGCGGGCCACAACGGACTCACCGCCGCCGGGTTGCTGGCAAAGGCGGGAAAGCGAGTCCTGGTGCTTGAGCAGGCGGAGGTCGCCGGAGGCGTTGGAGCCGGGGCGGAGTTTCATCCTGGCTACCGAGGCACCGGACTTCTCCACGACACGACTGCGGTGAGAAAGGCAGTGATTGAGGAGCTGTCGCTTCATTCTCACGGACTTTCCCTGCGGGGTTCCGAGCCTCCCGTGTTTTCGCCAGCCCTCGAAGGAAAGGGAGTTCTTGTTTCCTCGGGAAGAGAAGAGCTTCCGGACGATCACGGTCTTTCCGACTGGGATGTGGAATACACGGCCGCGTTTCGGGAGTTTCTTGGGCGTGTCGGAGCGGCTTTATCCCCGGTCTTGAATGCACCGCCTCCCGACGTGTTCGCCACGGGGGTGGGAGATCTTCTCTCCATGTTGAAGACCGGACTTTCGCTTCGAAAGCTTGGTCGTACCGATCTTCTTGAATTTCTTCGTATGGGACCCATGTGTATTGCTGATGTCCTGAACGAATGGTTTGAAAGCCCGATTCTGAAGGCCCAGATGGCGGCTCCTGCCGTACGGGGGAGTTTCACCGGTCCTTGGTCTCCGGGAACGGCTCTCTTTCTTCTTCTCCAGACAGCTTCGAAGGAGCATGCGGGAGTTCAGGGTGGCCCGGCCGGGTTGACCGCCGCTCTTCTTTCCGCGGCCAAAGCGAACGGGGCGGAAGTACGCACGGGAAGCAGAGTGCAGCAAATCTTGGTGTCGCGCGGGCGTGCAACAGGTGTGTCCCTCACCACCGGAGAGACGTTCGGGGCGGAAACGATTCTTTCCACCTGTGATCCCAAACAGACCATCTTGAAGTTCATCTCGAAGCTGGACATTCCGCTCGCCTTCAGGAACGACATCCGGAATGTTCGCATGCGGGGAACGACGGCCAAGATGTGGCTAGCCTTGAATGGTCCACTTGAGTTCTCATCGAGGCCAGGGCGGACTTTCGAGCGCATTCGAATTGGTGAAGAGCTCGACGATCTCGAGCGATCGTTTGATGGGGCAAAATACGGAGCTCTTCCGCAAGTCCCTCATCTGGATATCTGGGTGCCTTCGGTCTCCGATCCTACTCTGGCTCCGTCCGGTCACCATGTGGCATCCCTTCTCGTCCATTTTGTTCCCTATCATCTTGAGGGGGGGTGGAATGATGGAGCGCGCACGAAGCTCGAGGAGAATGTTCTTTCGACTCTTGGTCGGTACGTGCCGGATCTGAAGAAGAAAATCGTGGCCAAAGAAACCCTGACTCCAGTTGATCTGGAAGCAAGATATGGCCTGACAGAGGGGCATGTGGACCAGGGAGAGCCGGCTCTTGATCAGTTGCTGTTCATGCGTCCGTGCCAGAGTTGCTCTCACTATGCAACTCCGGTCGAGAGGCTGTATCTTGGCGGAAGCGGCAGCCATCCAGGAGGTGGGATGACCTGTGCACCGGGACGATTTGCAGCTCGAGCGATCCTGGGTAAGAAGTAAAGTTCTTTTTCAGCGGAGCTTCACCGTGACCTCAAGATCCTTTTCTTCTACCGTGATCTCCTGACGAAATCGTGGGGTCCGATCCATCTTGGCATACGCCTCAACGTCGGTCATGTCCCCTGGCATATGAGGAGCCTCGAGGAAGTAGGGTCCAGGCTCCACGCCTTTGATGATGAACTTGGCGTCTTCTCCAACGAATGCGACACCGACCTGGTACTTGTTTGCCTCCATGGCAGCGTCAATGTCGGTTGCTTCGAAATCTTCAGGAGCAGGTCCCCCCGGGCGGCGAAGGGTCAAGACGATCGTCTCGCCTTCTTTCATCCCCTCCACCTTTCCACTCACCGTATGACCGGAGAGAAACTCGATTTCGATGGTGACGTGCTCGTTGCCAATGATCGTCACTTCCTCGTGACGAAGGGTCATGCCCGACCCCACTCGCATCGCCTGGGTGTCCATCAGGTTCATGGTGTAATCCCCGGTGGCAAGGCGTTCAAAGAAGAAGGTTCCTTCTTCGTTCGTGGTGCTCATTTGCATGGGGCTTGGCCCGAAGAGCTGAATCATGATTCCGGATCGGGGCTCTTTGCCGGCTTTCACGAGACCAGTAATACTCCCACCTTCATCAAGGGTGAGATCTGGGGCCGAAGCCATCGGGCCATCGACGAAAACGGATGCTGTCGCGGAAGGGGCGTATCTTGGGTGGGTGGCACTCACGTCGTACCGACCGGTTGCCATGTGTTCGAATTCGTATTCACCTTGATTGTCGCTGAAAGTCTGGGTTCCGCCCTGGCCACCGCCAAGAAACGACCCCATCATGGCTCGCATTCGTTTTGCATCTTCGTTCCCATGGGCCGGGCTGACTCTCACCGTAGCCCCCACCAGGGGGGCACCGGAAGAGAGGAGAACCTTTCCTCGAAGGTTGCTACCAGTTCGGACCACAACCTCGATTTGCTCGATCTTCTCTCCCGAGAGGATGCTCATCGATTCTGATTTTGACGGGGCAAATCCTTCCGCCTTTGCTTCGACGGCAACGACTCCCAAAGGAACGCTTTGGAGGGTAAAGGTGCCGTCGGCTTGTCCTTTCGTCCAGGCGCCTTTTCCACTCTTTCCGGTGAGGACCCCCAAGGGGTTTGAGGTTTCCTCGTCGACGACGGCTCGAACCTGAAATCCTGCTTCGGGTGGGGTTCCGTACTCCGTGACCACCGAGCCGCTGATGGTGCCTAAAGACTGAAGAATCAGGGTGATTGAAGTGCCGTTGGCGAACACCTCTTTTTGCTTTGTCGTCTCGAATCCTTCGAGGGATGCGGTCAGGGTGTAACTGTCGGTACTCACCAGGCCGGAGAGGGTGAATTTTCCTTCTTCGTTGGTCTCTGCTGATTCGCTTTGGCTCGCTCGAGCGAAGGGGAGAGAGCCTCCACCTGAAGTCGTCACTTTGACACCGGCAAGGGGCTCGCTTTCTCGATTGGTCACTAAACCCTGAATGACGCCGTCTTTGAGAACTTCTTCCCGTCTCGGGGCCGTGAGGACGACTCCTGCAACATCAAGCTTCCCGTCAATTTCAATTTCGGTTCCCTTGTCGCCTCCCCGGAAGAAGGCAAGAGGATCGGTTCCCCCGGTCGACAGGATGTAGGTTCCGGCGGCGAGATGTTCGATGATGAAGGAGCCCGATTCATCGGTCGTTACGTTCTTGTCTCGTCCTTGATATGGATTGAAGGAAAAGAGGTTTTCCTTTTTGTAGGAGCAGCGGACTTTTACGGAAGGAGCGATGTCTCCGTCTTCGTAGCGCGCCACTCCCTGGATGGTCGAACCTCTTTGGAGTGATGCCCGGACTTCCAGGTCCGGTTCTTCTTCCGTAACAATCAGGCCTTCCTGCACCCAGTTGGCATGTTCCTCTGAATCGACCGCAAGAGTGGTCTTCTGGGAAAAGAGCACGGGGAATATTTCGAACCAACCCTCATCATCAGTCACTTGAGTGCTTTGGCTCATGAAGAGATAGAGGTCGGGTTGGAAGCTGCCGTTTTTGACGTCCGCCGGCACCGCCCTCACCGTTGCCTTGGCTTGGGGGGTTCCCATGGCCGAAAGCACGGTTCCGTAGAGTCGCCCACCTCGAGTCACGGTGAAGTTAACACCGGATCGAACCTCATCCTCATCGAGCTTGACCGCGGTCCAATCTTTCAGGCGAAGAGGAAGATAGCGGGTGCCTCCCGAGACGACCCGAATCTGATACGAGCCTTTTCCAAGGGAAAGGGAGTAATTGCCATGATCAGAAACCAGGCTTGATGCCGTGGCGGGTGCTTGTCCAAGAGCGAAGTGAGGGAGTGCTTCCTTTGTTTCAACGGCCTCGACCCTTGCGCCGACCGCCGGAGAGTTCGTGTCCTTCTCAAACACAGAACCGGTCACGGTGCACGTCAGATCTTCCGCCGGAGTTTCAGTCTCCGTGGGAATCGTTTCCTCGGTTGCATCCTGGTCGAGTTTGGCAAGAGAAGGTTCGTCGCTGGTTGAGCTTACGATCGGCTTCTCATCCGCTCGGCCGGGGTTCGTGGAAGAGGTCTCGATCGGGCTCGTTCCTGGCTCTGAATCGAAATTCATGTCCGGGGACTGAAAGTAGAGAAAGAGGAAAATGCCACACACGCAGACAGCGACCAATCCTATGAGCAACGGAAGAATGGCATTGCCGGCCTGCGATGTCGGTGTTTGATGGGGCCTGGGTTGCATGATGCTTCTCTTTTCAGGGTGCGAGTTACGAATCGGATTCATTGTAACCGTACGCGTGAGGATGGACAGAGTTTCGTCGTCCGTAAACTACTTGAGAGTAGATATTTGCAAATTGAGGAGTTTCCTCTGGGAGGCCTGAGGAGGTCCGCGGTTGACAGCGGGCAGCCAAGAGCCGAGATTGGTGCCCAAGGTCAAAGGGAGCCACTCCACCCGGTCGAGGTTTCATGTCATGCGTAAGCTCTTCATTCAATGCGTTTTTGCGGTTGTGGTTATCGAGGTAATTCTGGCTTTCCTTTACCTCCCCGCTGCTCTTTGGTCTCTCCTCGTGGTCGTTCCGGTGATCGGGCTCGGGATTTACGATTACTCCCAGCCTCGGCGCGCCGTTCTGAGGAATTTTCCCGTCCTTGGCCACATGCGGTTCTTGATGGAAGCGATCCGGCCCGAGATTCACCAGTACTTCGTGGAGTCTGATACGGAAGGGGTTCCTTTCAGTCGGGATCAGCGCTCGGTCGTGTACCAGCGGGCGAAGAATGTACGAGATACGGTGCCTTTTGGGACTTTGCTTGATGTGTATCGGGTGGGGTATGAATGGGTCAATCACTCGCTTCGGCCTCTTGAGGTCGTGCCCTCCGATCTCCGAGTCAAGGTGGGCGGGCCCGACTGTGATCAGCCCTACTCCGCCAGCCTCCTCAACATCTCGGCCATGAGTTTTGGTTCGCTCAGTAAGAACGCGATTTTGGCTTTGAGCAGTGGGGCAAAGATCGGGGGCTTCGCGCACAACACGGGGGAGGGGGGAATCAGCCCCTACCACCTGGAAGGCGGGGCCGACCTCTTCTGGCAGATTGGCACCGGATATTTTGGGTGTCGCGACAATGATGGGATGTTCAACCCGGAGAAGTTCAAGGAGCGCTCCAATCTTCCCAACGTGAAGATGATTGAAATCAAGCTCTCCCAGGGAGCCAAGCCCGGGCATGGGGGCATCCTACCGGCGGCGAAGGTTACCGAGGAGATCGCGTTGATCCGTGATGTTCCGCTGGGTGAAGATGTTCTGTCTCCACCCGGCCACAAGGCTTTCTCAACTCCGGTGGAGCTGATGGAGTTTGTGTCGAAGCTTCGAAGCCTCTCCGGGGGAAAACCGATCGGCTTCAAGCTGTGCGTGGGGAAGAGGCGGGAATTTCTCGCGATTTGCAAGGCAATGATGAAGACCGGGATCACTCCTGATTTTATCACCGTGGATGGAGGTGAGGGAGGGACAGGTGCGGCTCCGCTGGAATTCAGCAACAACATCGGCACGCCGCTTGTTGAGGGGCTTATTTTCGTTCACAACGCCTTGATCGGTTTTGGTGTGCGAGACAAGATTCGAGTGATCTCGTCGGGGAAAGTGACGGCGGGCTTTGGCCTGATCAAGCGTCTTTGCGTCGGAGCCGACCTCTGCAATGCTGCGCGGGCCATGATGATGTCCATTGGATGTATTCAGGCCTTGAAGTGCAACTCGAATGAGTGTCCGGTCGGGGTAGCCACCCAGGATCCAAACCTGGTTGCGGGACTTGTTGTTTCGGCTAAAAAGTCCCGGGTTGCGAACTATCATCGAAACACCCTACGCAGTGTTTCCGAGATCCTGGGAGCGATGGGAGTGGCTCGAACGGCGGACCTGCGGCCCTGGCACGTGATGAGGCGGACAACTCCAACCGAGATCCGACACTCTG
>JAJDCM010000191.1 GCA_029260825.1 Planctomycetota bacterium
GGGGGATTATAGACCGCGAAAAAAAATGGGGTACTTCAAAAAAGAGTTGTCTATCTCTTCGGGATCTCACCACTCCTTTCATGGAATGAAGGAAGTGGCGTGTCGCCAGACGGGTGGCCTTGCAGTCGTTGCCGTCCAGGAACCGGGCTCTGCCCCATCGCGGGTGGATCCGAAGGGAGAATTCAGTCATGTCGACCCGACAGTCTCAGAGTGTCCACCGACTCTTTCGGGAATGCGTTGTCATCTTTCTCTTCCTTTCCCTCCTGATCCTTCTCACGATCATGTTCTCGGGGTGCAGTCGTGGGGGTGGAGGAGGTTCGGTGCCCCTTGAGATCGAATCAGCAGGAGCAGAGGCGCGGACTGGCCTGAGGGATGATGTTCTTGTCGTCACCTCTTCCAAACCTCTCGGTGACGAGGATGGCCGGTATCGATTCGAACATCCGGTAGGAGTGGAGGTTTCCCTCGCCGGTGCACAGATCGAGGTTCTTCCCGAGGAGCGTCTGGTAGTCCTGACGCTTTCGGGACAGGGGAGTGACAGGGTCGACCTGGTAGAAGGCGAATCGTTCGCGCTCACCGTTTCTGATCTTCAAGGGGAAGATGGGAGTGTTCTTGCGATGCCGGAGAGGATCGAAGGGATTGTCTCCGGATCCCAGGCGTTGCTGCTTCAATTCGTCGGGGTTGAGGCTCGGCCTGACCTTGCGGACGATGTGGTCCGGGTGAGGTTCTCAAAGCCGATCGATCCTCTGACAGCTCTGGATAGTTCAAGATACTTGCTCGAACACCCTCGGGGGACTGTGTTTTCTCTTGAGGGCTCTTCGGCGGTTTATGAACCCGATTCTCTTTCCGTTCGATTGACTCTTGATGGCACACCATCGGCTCCGGACCGGATTTTGCCTGGAGAATTTTATCGAGTGACTCCCCGGGGGATTCTCTCGGAGGACGGAGCTTTTCTCGGGGACGGGGAGTCGATGGCGGGAGAGGTGTCCGGTCAGCAAGCATTGCTGGCAACCGCATCCGCTCGGGCTTTTCCAGGATATTTCGATGACCAGATCACGGTCGAATTCACAAAAGACGTGGATGCGGACTCGGTGCTGGATTCATCCCGTTACTCTCTTGAGATGCCTCCCGGTCTGCCGGTACCTCTTTCCACTGCTGCATTTTCTTTCGACCCATCGACCCGGAAGTTGAGCCTGACCTTTTCCCTCCCGGGCGCACTCTCGATGAACTTTCCGAGCGGGTCCCCGTTCCGGTTGGCTGTCGATGGCCTTACCGCTTTGGATGGGACATCTCTACCTCCCGGTCTTTTTCTTGGGGGAGAAGTTTTCGGTGTCAATGCACCTCCCGTGCTATCAAGCACGAATCCCGAGACATCTGGTACACAAGGTGGAATTGACATCACCCTGAGAGGGAGTGGATTGACTCATCTGGCGGACACCGTGGTGTCGGTTGGGGGATCTTCGGTGGAGGAGCTGACCCGCATCGACGGAGAGACGTTCCGGTTGCGGTTGGGGCGGGGTGCGCCAGGGAAGGCGGACATCCAGCTCCAGAATTCAAACGGCCAGGCGACTCTTGTTCGTGGGATTGACTTCGTCTTACCGTTTCCGATGTTTGCGGGTGTGCTTTCCGTACCGGTCGAGGAGGGGCCGGTTCAGGCCAGATCCGGTGATGTTAACGGGGATGGAGTCAACGACGTGGTGGTGGTCAACTCCGCCTCGAATTCGCTCCTGATCCTGGAGCGCACTCCATCTCTTGATTTCGGGCAAAGAGGGCGGATTCGAACCGGGGAAAACCCAAGAGATGTTTGTCTCGCTGACCTGAACGAGGACGGACTTCTGGATCTCGTGAATACCTGTAGGCTTTCCAGCTCGGTGGAAGTGCGTCTGAATACAGGCGCCGGATTCAGGCGAGCTTCCAGTATTGAGGTTCTTTCTCGTCCTGAGCAAGTCGAAGCGGGTGACCTCAATTCGGATGGTCGGAAGGATCTTGTGGTGGCCAGCCGCAGCCATCCGGGACTGACCATCCTTCTTTCGACGGGGAACGGTACCTTTCTCGAACGGGTGGATCGATTGATTCCTGATCGTCCAACGGGCCTGGTTCTCGCCGATGTGGATGAGGATGGAGACCTTGATGTTGCTACGTCCAATGAACTTGATTCGGTCACCCTGCTTTTGAACGATGGTCTGGCTGGATTCACTTCAAGCAATCTTCCCCTTCCCGAACAGAGTATCGCAACGGGCATTGCCGCAACGATGCTAGGGACTGAGGGGCGGGTGGATCTCGTGACGAGTGACCTGGGTAGTGGAAACGTGTCCTTGCTTTATGGACGCGGGGATGGAACCTTCAACGATGCTTTGTCGGTGGTGCCTCTACCCCCGATCACACCTTCTGGCATCAACGGTGCCGAGCCGATCGAGATCGCAGCAGGCCCTCTGAAGAACGACTCTTCACGCTCTCTCTTGGTCGGTTTACGAGCCGGTTTTGGGGTTTCCATTCTGGAGTTCCAGCCCGGAGCAGGGCTTTCTGAGATCGAGACAATTCGTACCGGTGAAGAAGTCGAAGACGTAGAGATCATTACTTCTGATCCGGGCGTGTTGCCGGAGATCTTGTCGGTGCATCGGGAGAGTGAAACCATTAGCCTCGTCAAACGGAAAAGAAATGGTGGGTTTCTCAAACCAAGAATTGTGGATCTGCAAGGAGGGGCCGAGGAGTCGGCAGTTGGAGATTTCAACGAAGACGGCCGCCAGGACGTTGTCGTTGTGTCCTCTCGTCCGTCCTCCGTTCAGCTCCTGCTTGGGGATGGGAGAGCAGCATTTGAACCCCGATCACCGGTGCTTCTCTCAGGGCGACCGGTGGCGGTACGGAGCGAGGACTTGACGGGAGATGGCCACCTCGATCTTCTTGTTCTGGATCGAGCCGAGGACGCTGTCTTCATTCTGGCGGGGGATGGTGCGGGGAGTTTTGGCCCCCCTTCTCGTGTCGGCCGGGCAGACTTTGCTTTTGACGTTGGCGACGTGGATGGGGATGGAGATCTGGACGTGATCGTGAGCCTTTTCTCCGGGATCAGAATCGGTCTCAATGATGGAGCCGGTAACTTCTCTCCCGGCCAAGAGGTGCAACTTGGTTTTCGAGCCCTTGACTTTGCCGTGAACGATTTCGACTCCGATGGAAATCTGGACCTGGGGGTCGTCGGGACTCTCACGCAGAATGACATCCCACAAAGTGGACGAATCGGTGTTGTCTTTGGAAATGGGAGGGGAGGTTTTGGGAATGGTAGCTTCCTTGCCCTCAGCCGGTTCGAGGTGGCCTCTTCGGTGGCTCTTCTCGATGCGAACGGAGACGGTCGAGTTGATCTTGCCGCGGTGGAGACCGGGAGTCGACCCGGAGATGACGCGGAAAGTCGGATTCATCTTGTTCTTGGCGACGGCACCAGGACCCTCGTCAGCGTGGAGCAGAATCCCACCCGTCATCGCATTCGTTCGACGGGTGGTCAGCCGGGAAGCCTTCTTCCCGTTGATGTCGACCTGGATGGGACCGTTGACCTCGCACTCACCAGTAGGCTTCAGAATCGGCTGCAGATCTTCCTGAACGGAGGGACCGGTTCTCTGCGGGAGGCCACAGGGTATGCCGTGGGCAAGGGGGCCAATCATCTGTCTACCGGTGATTTTGACGGAAATGGCACCCCCGACCTGATCGTGGTGGAGACAGACCATGGCACCCTGAGTGTCTTGTTGAGAAGGGGGTAGTGGTGCTTCTGGCCGTCATCTGTGGGCCAGAAATGCTGGACAAAGGGCGGGCTTCGGGCGACCATGGGGGGCTTAGCAGGTTCGCTTTTTGCCTGCTGAGTGGCACACCACTACGTCCCCGGATGACTCACTGGAGGTCGACCCATGGTCAAGTCTCTTTTTCTTCATTGTTCTGTTCCCCTTGTTTTTGTTCTGTTCTCGGTGACGGGCGTGCTTGCGTCCCCCAAGGATGCTGGGTTGCATTGGCGTCAATGGGCTGGTCCGAATTCCAACTTCAAGGTGGATTCGCCGCCGCTTCTTTCCGAGTGGCCAGAAGATGGGCCCAAACAGCTCTGGTCCGTCGAGCTCGGTGACGGCTATTCCGCGATCGCTTACGACGACGGCCATCTCTATACCCTGTTCCGTGAGGGCGACGACGAAGTGGTTGTTTGCCTCACTTCCGACTCGGGAAAAGAAATCTGGAGGCAGCAGTACAAGGCTCCTCTTCACGAGAAGATGTATAAGAACTTTGGCGTCGGGCCGCGAGCGATGCCGGTCATTCACGGCGACTACGTGTACTCCTCGGGGATCGCCGGCAAGTTCCTTTGTCTCGATAAGAAGAGTGGAAAGATTGCCTGGTCCAAAGAGCTTGTTGATGACATCGGCGGTAGTGTGACCACGTTTGGCTATTCCACGCCTCCTCTTGTTTACAACGATCAGCTCATCGTCATGCCCGGAGGGAAAGGGCACGCGATCATGGCGCTTCATCCGGAAACCGGGAAGGTTCTCTGGCAGGCCCAGGATTTCGTCGCCGGCTACGCGGCGCCCATGGTGATCAACGTTCAGGGTGAAGACCAGCTCGTTGTTTTCATGGCCAAGGAAATTGCCGGGTTGAACCCCAATGACGGAACTCTCAAGTGGAGTTTTCCCACCGAGAATCAATGGGGAACCAATTGCACCACGCCGATCTATTGGGACAACAAGCTCTTCGTCACGACTGAAGAAGTGGGGAGCCGGGTCCTTGCTCTTGATCGTGCGAAATCCAAAACGACGGTGAAGGAAGTCTGGTTCAAGCGCAAGCCCCAGATCGTATTCTGCAATGCGGTAAACATCGATAACTTCGTGGTTGGCGCATTTGGCGTGAAGCCGGCTCCTTTTTCTGCGCTCGACCTGACGACCGGAGAGTACCTCTGGAGAGATAGGAAGTTCAACAAGGCAACATCGATTCTGGCGGACGGAAAGCTCATCGTTCTTGATGAAGATGGGAAGCTGGCCATTGGTACGGCTACTCGGGACGACTTCACGGTCCACTCTCAGTTTCAGTTGTTCGAGAACAGGTCCTGGTCCGTACCAACTTTGATCGGGAGCAAGTTGTACGTGCGCAACGTCAAGAAGATGGTGGCGCTGGAGCTTGGTGGGGATCAGGGCTAGAGTCATTCCTGACCTCGATTTTTCGAGATGATCCGAGTTTCTGACCAAAGAGAGAGGGCCCAAAAGCTCTCTCTCTTTTTTCGGCGCTTCACGATTTCGTGTGGGTAGAAACGCCCATGAGAAAGCCCAAGGGGAGGCAGGCCCTATGACGGTCTGCTCCCTCTCCCTCCAGCTCTGAGCATGATTTGGGGGCGCCCCCTCACACCCTTCGCCATCAACGTCGATCCCATTCGCTTCGCCTGGGGGTGCGATCGACCCTGATGGCGAAGGGCATGAGGGAGCTCGCAAGGCTTTTCAGGTTATTGTTTCTCTTGTTGAATATGTTGAACCAATCTGCGTTGATGTGCCAGAAGCCGGTGGATGCGGTGCACTCAACGGCTGAAGATTCTCCGGTCTTTTTGGGTTGGACTGGTGTTTTCCTTTTGAGAAGCTGTGCGGGTTGTTTGGTGGTCAGTTCGCATCTGTTCCCAGGGAAGCTCAGTTCATCATGACCAAAGTAGATCAGTTTGAGAGCGTTTTTCGATCCGCATCCAAGGCGGTGTTTCACCTGCAGCCGCTCCAGTTGAAGAAGATTCTTCTGGTGACCGACCTCGACGACTACGGAGCCAAGAGTTTCGAGAGTCTGGTCCGGTCGTTTCTCTCCGTTCTCCCTTCAGACGCGGAGTGGGTTGTTGTTCACGGGAAGGACTTCACCACGATCAAGGATCTTCTCGAAGTGGTGGAGAGTCATCGAGCCGATCTCATCGTGACTTATCGCCATCTTCACAGTCAGGGTTGGCGGTGGGCGTTGAGCCTTGGAGAGCATCTGGATGTTCTCACTCAGGCGACGTCTTCGCCTGTTTTGGTGTTGCCGCATCCCGGCGCGGAGCGGCAGGCGGAACACGCTTTGATTGACACGAATTCCGTGATGGTGATGACGGATCACCTCACCGGGGACGATCGGCTTGTCAGTTTTGGCGCCTACTTCACCGAGCCCAAGGGGACGCTCATTCTGAGTCATGTGGAAGACGAGGCGACCGTCTTGCGATATGTGGATGTGATCTCCAAGATTCCTAGCATTGACACCGAGAAGGCGGAGGCCGAACTGCGAAAGCGCCTGCTGAAAGAGCCCTACGACTATATTCAATCCTGTCGTAAGGGGCTTCAGAAGGACAGGCCATCTCTGTCCATCGAGCCTCTGGTTCGCTTCGGTCATCATCTGAAAGAATACGACAAGATGATTCAGAAGCATGAACTGGATCTTCTTGTGATGAATACCAAACATGAGGATCAACTGGCCATGAACGGCCTCGTGTATCCTCTCGCGGTGGAGCTGCGTCAGATTCCACTTCTCATGTTATAGCGGGGCGTTGATAAAGTCAGACGGGCGAAGCGAGTCGGGGAGAAAAACTTGCCAGATCATCAAAGCCAATTGGCCTTCCTAACTTTGGCCTCCGGTGGAGGGGGAGCTCACGAGGTTTCGCTCGGAACAACCCTCTTTTTTACCCTGATTCTCGTAGGGCTCATCGTCTGTCTTGCCCTTGAAGAGAAGATCCACGCCAAGAAATCTCTCATTGTGGCCTGCTTCGCGGTGCTTTCTCTCTTTCTTGGGGCGGTGATGCTGGATCTTCCTTATGGCCCTTACAGCATCGGTGGTCACGAGATAAACATACCCGTCTACGTTCCATCAGTGGACTGGGGAGTGATCACCATTCTTCTCGGGGCAAGCATCTTTGTGGATGTCACTTCCAAGTCGGGTCTCTTCACCTGGATTGCAATCAAGCTCACGAAGATGTCCAAGGGCGATCCTTTGCTGCTCCTCTGGTACTACGGGTTGATGACGGTTGTTTTCTCGGCGGTTCTCAATAATGTCACGGCCATGATCATTGTGGGATCGCTCACCGGTGTGTCGGTAAAGAAGCTGGGGAAGAGTGAGCTTCTCCTCGGTTTCCTCGTGATTGAGGGGCTCTTGACGAACATCGGAGGATTGCTCACTCTCATCAGTTCGGTACCGAATATTATTGTTGGGACAACCGCAGGGATCAGTTTTGTGACCTTCTTTGTCAAAGCGAGTCCCTATGTCGTGGTGGCGACCATTGCCACGATTCTTCTGGGGGCAAAGCTCTTCTCGATCAAGAAGCTCGGGAGTGAGGAGGAGCGAAAAGAAGCCAAGGATCTGGTGGCCGGATTTGATGAGAATGACGGCATCGAAAGCCGAAAGTTCTTCTGGTTCGCAACATGTCTTCTCTCCTTGTTCGTCGTGACCATCGCCACCACATCGGTTCTGCCCTTCGTGAGCAATCTGGGAATGGGGTTTGTAGCTCTTGCTTTTGCGGCCGCGATCTTGATCCGCTACAAGCATGATGTTGATCAGTTCTACCAGGCTGTCGATTGGGATCTTCTTGGCTTTTTCGCCGGACTCTTTGTCGTGATCAACGTGATGGAGCATGCTCAAGTTCTGGGCTTGATCGGTCAGGGGCTTGAAGCAATCATTGGTCTGGGGCCGAAGCTTGGGGGCGGGGCAATTCTTGTTTCGGCGGCAGGATTCAGTTCTGTGACAGACAATATTCCGCTGGCCGCCATGCTCTCCAAGATCATCGCGGCCATTCCACTCGCCGACGGTTCCATGCGGGGTCCAAGTGATCCGCTGTGGTGGTCGGTGATCTTCGGGGCAAACCTAGGTGGGAGTTTGACGCCGATCGGGTCCGCCTCTACGTTGGTTGCGGTGACCATCATTCACAAATACAAGCTCCCGATGTCTTTTGGGAGTTTTGTGAAGACGGCGTTTCCCTACGCAGCGCTCCAGATCTTCCTTGCACTCATCTATGTTCTGGTTTTTCTCTAAAACTACTCTTCGTCGTTACCAAGAATTACGTGGTGGTAGAGGAGAGCTGCGGCACAGGCACCTGCGATGGGGGCGACCCAATAGAGCCAGTGTAGATCGAAATGTCCGTGAACAAGCGCAGGTCCAAAAGAGCGGGCCGGGTTCATCGAAGCGCCGGTGATGGGGCCTCCAGCCAGGATATCAACAATTACCGTGAGGCCGATTCCAAACGCCCCGATCTTCACGCCCTTCCCTCGTTCATCCACCGCGGTTCCGAAGATGGCGGTCATGAGCAGAAAGGTCAGAATGAACTCTACGATCACGATGGTTTCGGTGGTTACCCACTCAGGACCAGGTAGAGGGATTCCAAGCCTGGCAGCATCGACGATCACTTCGGGGAAAATGAAGTTACAGGCTGCAGCCGCGATGGTTCCACCGATCAACTGAGAGACGATGTATCCGCCAGCTTGGGGAAGAGAGATTCTCTTCGTCACGAAAAAACCAATGGTCACGGCTGGGTTGAAGTGGGCTCCGGAAACACCGCCGAAGCAGTTGATTGCAACGGAGATTGCGAGTCCATGGGCGAGAGCGATGCCGAGGAGGCCGGCTCCGCTATCCATTCCTGGTGCGTTGCATAGAATGGCTGAAATGCCTGCGAAACAGAGGAAGAAGGTTCCGATGACCTCGGCAATGAAACATCTCATGTCTTTCACGTTACCGCTCCGAATGGGATTGCGCTTTGAAATATGATTCCGGATTCCGGGGGCATGGAAGCGAACGGCCCGATCCATGTCAAGCACAAGCAAAGAGGGGGTGTTAGCTGATGGAATCTCGCCCTGTGGGGTTCAGGATTGATCAGGTATAAATCTATGAATAATAGCGGGTTACTCCGTCTAAGGACTCGTTTCCATTCCTATTGTATTGTGGGTCGGGATGGATGAGTATAATGAGGCTTCCTTCCTGACGAATGCTTCTGGGAATCCATTTGGGTCGACCGGGCTTTTTGTGGTCGGGAAGGTTGGTCGTGTGACCCGGGTCCCGCTAGAAATGAAGAATGGTTGGAGAAACGAACTATGGCAAATCCGATTCCCGAAGGCTTTCGAGCC
Organism: Planctomycetota bacterium; assembly: GCA_029260825.1. Taxonomy (GTDB): domain Bacteria; phylum Planctomycetota; class JACOTG01; order JACOTG01; family JAJDCM01; genus JAJDCM01. Next base: position 9,063 of record JAJDCM010000191.1, read on the forward strand.
ATCACCCCTCATCTGATCGTGGACGGCGCCGGCGAGGCGATTGACTTTTACACCAAGGCGTTTGGCGCCAAGGAAGTCATGCGGATGCCAGGCCCTGATGGCAAGTCGGTCATGCACGCTGAGCTGGATATTAACGACTCGCGGATCATGATTGCTGATCAGTATCCGGACATGGGAACCCAGGGACCCAAGACGATCGGCGGTACGCCGGTTTGCATCCATTTCTACTGCGACGACGTCGATGGCATGGTCAAGCAGGCAACCGAAGCGGGCGCTGAGCTGTTGATGCCGCCGATGGATATGTTCTGGGGCGATCGCTACGGCAAGGTCAAGGATCCCTTTGGTCATGAGTGGAGTGTGGCAACCCACACCAAGGACATGACTCCGCAGGAGATCGGCGTTGCGGCGGACGAGTTCATGAAGAACATGGGCGGCTGCGAGAGCTAACCTCACCGGTTCAACTGTCGCTCACCTGCTTTGAGTTCCCCGACCCGGCAGGCGCTTTTCTTATCGAGCCGCCACCGGGTTGGTTCTTTTTCAAGGGGATTTCCAGATGCTTTCTCATCACAACGCTCGAACGATCACAAAGAACGGCCGAACCCTGGCTCTTCTGGCCTCCTTGGCTTTTCTCGGACTACCTGGTTCATCGAAGGCCTCGGCGACCGAGTTACGTTTCGGGCCGAGCCCAGCCTCTGAGTTTCTGATCGAGATCGGGGTGGGGAATTATTCGTCGGGGGAAGCGGGAACGCCGGAAGAAGAGACGGTTGAACGCGATGGCGGCTCCGATCGGCGAATCGTCGGGCGTTCTTCCGATGATGATGGTACGACCGTTTTGTTGACAGACTCTGACCTGAAGAAAGAACAATGGGAGGCCGGACTTGTATTTCAAGACCTCTCTCGCCGTGGGGTGATATCGCTTCGAACAAGTCTCGGGCTTACTCTGGATCCATCGACGTATTTGATGACTCTGGATGCTGGCTATTTCGTCACGCCTTCGTGGTCGCTGGGTCCGCTTTTCCAGTTAGGGCTTTCCGATGATGACTTCTTGCTAGCGGCTAGCGTCAACTTCCGGAAAGTCTATGACATCGAAATTCGTGAACATGGTGAGGAGGATGACGACAATCAGCTCAACCGGCTGAAGCCCTTCTACCAGTTTGGCGCGGGAGTTCTTTTCATTGACGAAGACAACCCAGGGCTAGCTGACGACGATGACGCCGGGTTGCTCCTCAATCTCGGGGTGGGCGTCGACCTTTACCTCAACGACCGGGTTTCCTTTGGCACAAGCGTGCTGTTTAACTTCCTGCCGAGTGAGGTGGGAGACGAGCATTTCTTCTTATCGTGGCAGATAGGGACCCTGGCGTTTCACTTTTGAGATGAGGCCCTCTTCGTCGTTTTCTTTTTCAAAGCCTTTTTCTTGGTTACCATTTTCTTGGTCGGCTTCTTTACCGCGCCAGCACGAACTTTGTAGCATTCATAAAACC
>JAJDCM010000192.1 GCA_029260825.1 Planctomycetota bacterium
TCAGGCAGAGAGGAGATGCCAAGCGCAGACAACATGGCTTGAATCTCTTCTTCGTTGAGGCCGATGTGCCTGGAAACGAAAGCGTCCTGGCCTTCGAGTCGCTTTTTCTGTTGTTCTGTCATCACCGACATTGTGCTTCCTGTTTCCTTTTGCTCGTTCATCCGTTTCCGGAACCGGTCCAGTATATCGAGTCCATCCGAGTTGACCCAATGAATTAGGGCTCTTCAGGCTCATGGAACCATCCCGTGTTCAAAAAACAATGGGTCAGTTCCTGAACGTCTTTTCTGCTCATCAGGAACGTGTGACTTGAATCCACGATTGCGTGGTCCTTTTCGCCCTCAAGATGGCTTTCTCTTACCGAAACTTTGCGGTCTCGTTTTCCCGCGATGACCCCGATTTCCACTCCCTCTGGAGTGGTCAAAGCCTGGGCCGTGCTCCGGGGATCCGTACGAAGATCCCGAAGCGCAGGAAGAAGCCAGCCAAACAGAGGGGCAAAACCATCGGCCATTTTTGAACCGCGGTTCGGGGGAGCCAGCATGACCACCCGTCCAAGTTTCCTGGGATAGTTGTTGGCGAGGAGCCAACGAATCACGATGTTTCCCAGACTGTGTCCCACGAAGTGAACCCGGGCTACATCGCTCCCCTTTGATTCGTGCGCAACGGTCTTTGCCAGTTGCTTTCCGATTTCTCGGACCCTTGCGTCGGAAAAAAAGCTCGAGTAGCCGAACAGTACGGTTCGGTATCCCTTCTTCGAGAGATACCGGGACATGGACGAAAGAGAGCGAGGACTTCGCCCCATGCCATGAATCAAAACCACAAGCTCCGAGGATCGGTTCTTCTCGACCGACTCTTTCTTGGAGGCGGGGGATGACGCTGCGGCGGTTTCTTCGTCGCTTGACTTGGCAGCCGAGAAGGTCAGCTCCTCGCAGGGAGAAGCGACCTTCCCTGTTGCATGACAACCCAGGGACAAGAACAGGACGGCGATCATGAAAATCCACATCGAACAACTCCAGTTCATGGCGATTAGACCACAATGTTCACCATGCGACCGGGAACGTAGATCACTTTCCGTGGATCTCGACCCTCTAGCTGCTTTTTCACCTTGGGACTTGAAAGGGCAAGACTCCGTACTGCGTCCTCGGCTTCATCCTTCTGGATTTCGATCTTTCCTCTTACCTTGCCGTTGACGGAGACCGGAATCTGAATCGTTTCATCCACGAGCATCGCGGGATCGAATGTCGGCCATGATTCAAAAGAAATCGTCTCGTCCGAATCAAACCGACTCCAGATCTCTTCGGCGATATGTGGAGCAAACGGCGCCAGAAGTTTGATGAAGTCGAAGAGGACGGACCGGGGGCGCACCTTCTTTGCCGTCATGAAGTTCACGAACTCCATCATGCGGGAGATCGCCGTGTTGAAATGAAGATGTTCGAGGTCTTCGGTGACGGCCGCAATGGTTCTGTGAAGAAGCTTTGTAACATCCGCCTCCGGCCTGGTGTCCTGGACCGCTTCCGCGATTCCATCCTCATCCCCCTCAAAGAAAAGGCGCCAGGTTCGCCTCAAGAATCGATAGCCCCCCTCGATGCCTTTGGTTTGCCAGGGCTTTGTGACCTCAAGAGGACCCAGGAACATTTCATAGAGCCGCACGGCGTCGGCACCGTATCGGTCGATGACATCATCCGGGTTCACCACATTGAAACGGGATTTCGACATCTTCTCGATCTGGGTGGTAACCGGGGCTCCCCCCTCCCTGGCGAAAAGATTGCCGTCTTTGTTGATCACGTCGGCTTCTGAATAATATTTATTCTTCTCGTCCTTGAAGGAATACGCCAGGATCATTCCCTGATTGAAGAGCTTCTTGAAGGGCTCCTTCGTGGAAACAAGGCCCGCGTCAAAAAGGACTTTGTGCCAGAACCGGGCATACAGAAGATGCAAAACGGCGTGCTCCATCCCTCCGATGTAGAGGTCAACGGGCATCCAGTAGTTTTCTTTCTCCGGATCGAAGGGAGCGGTTTCGTTTTTTGGATCCAGAAACCGCAAGTAGTACCAGCAGGACCCCGCCCACTGAGGCATGGTGTTTGTTTCTCGCAGTGCAGCCTCACCCGTTCCGGGAGCTCGGGTTGAAGTCCAATCCTGTGCACGAGCCAGAGGCGGTCGGCCATCCTCAGTCGGCTTGAATTCATCCAGATGAGGCAGTTCGACCGGCAGCGCGTCATCCGGTACGGGCACTACGGTTCCGTCCGCCGTTGTCACCAGTGGAAACGGCTCACCCCAGTATCTTTGCCTCGAGAACAACCAATCTCGTAGTGCGAACTGGATCTTTCCCCGGCCGAGTTTCTTTGTCTCGAGATCTTCGATCACCTTTTTCTTGAAGGCGGCAGTTGTCAGGCCATCGTAAGGACCCGAGTTGATCGCCACTCCTTCGATAGAAAAGGCTTCCGTGATGGGATCCGGTACCTGGCCTTCTTTCGGCTTGACCACCGGGCGAATGGGCAGATCAAAGGCGGTCGCAAAGGCAAAGTCCCGTTCATCGTGGGCAGGAACCGCCATGATCGCCCCGGTTCCGTAGGATGCCAGAACATAGTCCGCAATCCAGATCGGAACGGGCTCACCGTTGAGTGGGTTCGTGGCGTGGGCCCCAAGAAAAACCCCGGTCTTTTCTTTGACGTCGGCTCGGCGGTCCCGCTCACTTCTTTTCTGGGACCGGTCAACGTACGAAACAACCGCGTCCCTGCAGTCATCGGACACGATCTCCATGACCAGTGGATGCTCGGGAGCCAGAACGCAGTACGTCGCCCCGTACAAGGTGTCGGGACGGGTGGTGAAAATGGTGAAATTCTTGTCGGAACCGTCGATCGAGAATTCGACCTCAGCTCCCTCGGATCGTCCGATCCAATCCCGCTGCATTTTCTTCACGGGCTCGGGCCAATCAAGATCGTCCAGATCTGCGAGCAGACGCTCCGCGTACGCGGTAATCTTGAGCATCCATTGCTTCATCAGCCGGCGCTCGACCGGGTCGCCCGTCTCTTTGTAGGTTCCCTCCGGAGAGACTTCCTCGTTGGCCAGCACGGTTCCAAGCGCCGGGCACCAGTTCACCGCGACTTCGGCTTGATAGGCGAGGCCTCGCTCGAAGAGGCGCAGGAAAATCCACTGGGTCCATTTGTAGTAGTCGGCGTGACTGGTGTTGATCTCCCGGTCCCAATCGTAGGAAAAACCGAGACGCTTGATCTGGCGCCTGAAGTTGTCTGTATTCCGCTTGGTGATCTCTGCCGGGTGCTTCCCTTCCCGGACCGCCGCCCGCTCGGCAGGAAGACCAAAGGCGTCCCACCCCATCGGATGGAGAACGTTGAAACCACGCATCCGCTTGTAGCGAGAAATAATATCTGTGGCGGTGTAGCCTTCGGGATGACCGACATGGAGCCCCGACCCGGACGGATACGGAAACATGTCCAGCACGTAGTATTTGGGCTTTTCCGTTCCCTCCTCGGCTTTGAAGGTTCGGTTTTCGTCCCAAAAATGCTGCCATTTGGGCTCAATGGTCGCGGGATCATAGGCCATGACCCGGATCCTCCTGCTGATTTTGGCCCAGAATCGGGCAATATCGGTCGAACGATGACCCGAACGATTCATCATCCGGGTTAAAAGCGGGCTAGTCTACAACGGCCCCGCTGGTTTCGCGAGATCGGAGCAAGGTCCAGTGCTCGGTTGCACGAGAGACCCTGGAGAAGTAGGGTCTCCACCATGCGAGTAGAATCTTCCGAGGCGATCCAGCCCATTTATGACGTTGTTGTCCTCAATGCCCACCCTGATGACGTGGAAATGGCGGTCGGCGGGACCCTCCTCAAGCTCGTCGAGGGAGGAAAAAGGGTCCTGAGCGTGATTTTCACCCGGGGTGATGCGGGAAGATACGGCACCGTCGCCGAGCGAGTCGCCGAGGCAGGCCGAGCGTCAGAATTTGGTGGATACGACTATCTCTTCCTGAATCGTCCCGACTGCGGTCTCTTTTTTGACCGGGAGACCCGGGATGAAGCGGTGTGTATTCTGCGCCGTGCTCGTCCTGAACTCGTGCTGGCCCCCTATCACACCAATTTTCAGGGGCACCGAGATGGCATCAACCATGAGGATCACCTGGCCCTCGGGAGGATTGCCGCAGCAGCCCTGAAGATCAGTCGGGTGAAGGGCTATCTGGCCGAAATCGAGCCCTGGGTTCCGTCTCGCCTACTTTATTTCATGGTTCCCCGTGCCGCCACCCCGAGCCTGATCATTGATGTCTCGGAGCAGGAGGAGCGCATTCGGGGTCTGATCAACTGCTTTACGACCCAAACTCAAATCATCCGGTCGGGAAAACCAATTCTGGATGTTCTTCTCGAGTGGCGACGATTTACCGGCTACACGGTGGGAGTTGAACTGGGTGAATCCTTTCTCAGCGAGGAGCCTCTTCTCTTCTCCCAGCCCTCCGGCTTGTGCCAGAGAATTCTGCCTCTTTCGCCTTGAGGAAGACCAAACGACGCGGCCGCTTTATCCGTGCTTGTCGTCCATCTCTTTGACCACACTGGCAAGGATTGCCAGGTCTTTGGATTCAAGGATGTGATCGATTCGCTTCTCGGAAAGGCCAAGTTTCTTCAGCGCTGTGGCCACCTGGGTCCAGAGTTTGTCAGCCTTCTTTCCCGTGGCAAGGTAGATGTCGCTCACAAGTTCCGTCAAGCGTTGATATCCGATTCCCTCGGCATTGTCATAGTAACGCTTGATGATCCTCTTCTGGTGCGGGCTGTACTCGGCCAAAGAACTCACTCCTCTGTGGGTCAAAAAATAAGTGCATCTCATCCGGGAAGAATTGCCGACTGACTCATACTACAAGATGATGGATCGAAGCTCGAGGCGTTGGTGGCGGAAAACCTCGGGAGCGGTATCTAGAGGACTGGAAATCGATTCCGCAGCTCTTCACTGATGCGAGTTGCCGCCTGAAAGGAATGTCGTGCTGCCGAGGGGGTGGAGGAAGCAAGGCCGCAGGTTGCCGTGATCAAAGAAGAGCGACCCAGATGCTCCCGATGTTCATGGGACCTGATCCAGGCTTCGAGCTTTTTCACCTGTTCTTCCAACCCGACCTCGTCCAGTCTCTCCTGGGTCGGCACAAGACCCAGACATGCAGATCCTCCCCCCGAGAGAAAACGATTCGCCTCCCGACTTCTTGAAAAAGAATCGAGGCCCTGATGCGCATTGAAGGAAAAGAAATCGGGCCTCAGTTCAAGCAGCCAATCCCAGGGGATCTGGGCACAGCTATGCATGCCAATCCGAGCGTCCAGGCTTCTCAGACGCTCCATGAACTGGTTCAGTCGCTCCAGCTTGGGTCGGGGGTTGTCGTCAAAAGCAAGGGCGGGTTCGTCCAGAGAGAACAGGACCGGAAGGCCAAACTGGCTCAATTGCTCGATCTGCCACCGGGAAATCTTTTCGATATGCTCAAAGATCCCTTCAAAAAGATCCTCCGCAGAAGTCCCATTCTCTCCCTCGACCTGGAGCATTCGCAGGAGGGTGACCGGACCTGAAATCTGTCCCTTTACCGCTCGTGCCTCCGGGAAGTCTCCCCGGAGGACCCCCCGCAAGAACGAATAGAATCCGGACATGGATGATTCGCCCGGAATCGGGGCATTCCTGAGCCGGCTCAGCATGGCGGGAACGTCCGACCCGACAATTTGATAGCTTGTATTATCGGTTGATGGAGTGAGGAAAGACAATGCATCCGGAAGGAACTGGGAAAGGAACCCCTCTTCGTTCCCTCTCCCGGGGAGCTGGGGCCAGAACGGGACCTCAGGACAGCATTCGGCAACAAACGAAACCGCATCCTCCGGGTCCGTGTGAGGAAGGCTCCCGATTCCAGTGACGGAAAAACCAGGATCGAATCGGGGCATGGTTCCCATCCAATGTCGTTGTTTCTCTTACTCGCTACCGGACGAAGCGTCGCCTGTCGTTTTCGCCTCGCTCTCGGTCGTCTTCTTCCTGATGGGCTTTGGAGTGTTTTGCAGCTTAGTAACGAGTGCGAGAACATCATTCACCGGCAGATCGCAGGCGAAATTCTGGCAGACGTATGCGGTTGCCTTGTCCCCAACCATTTTCTGGCTTCTCGCGTACTCCGGGAGTCGCTTGACCGCTTTGTCCTCCCCATGAGGGTGAAACAGAACCACCTGCCTCGGAAGAAACTGATTGGAGACGGCTTGAAGCATGGCATCGGTATCCGAGCGACCCCGGGGGCCCACGATCACAATCTCTCGACTTGGACCGAGTGAGAAGTCGAGAGAGGAAAGAAACTGTCCGTAGCCCGATGGAACTCGCTGGACCTCTCCGGAGACGGAGGCGATGAGGTTGTCTGCCTGTTTCTCAAGATCGGTGCTACCAAGGAGCCTGGCGAGGCGAAGGAAATTATGGGCGGCAACAGAATTCCCGGACGGGACTGCGCCATCGTAGATTTCCTTCCGGCGAAGAAGCAATTTCTCTCCATCGTGCCCGGTAAAGAACAGTCCTCCTCCTTTTTCGTCGAGAAAGAGGGCTAGCATCTCTTTGTTGAGGTTCTCCGCCATTTCCAGATGCTTCAGGTCAAAGGTTGCCTCATAGAGCTCGATGAGCCCCCAGACGAGAAATGCGTAGTCGTCGAGGTAGCCGATATGAGCGCCCTCGTCATCCCGGAACCGCCGGAGAAGTCGACCACTTCGATCAATCAAATGATTGTTGATGAACGATGCTGCCCTGGCTGCCGCATCGACAAATCGGGGTTCATCCAGCGCCTTCCCTGCCCGGGCGAAACCGGCAATCATGAGGCCATTCCATGCGGTGAGGATCTTGTCATCCTTCAAAGGATGAATCCTCTTCTTCCGCACCTCAAACAGCTTTGCTCGGGCCTTGCTCCAGCGGGCCGTCAACTCGTCCGGATCCAGGCCACGATCTTTGGCCTCGTCAACAAGACTCTTCTTCAGATGAAGGATGTTGGTTCCGGTGATCTTTCCCGTCGACTCGTCCTTGAAGTTACCATCCGCAAAGCAACCAAAGATCTGTCCAAAAAGCTCTCCTTCTTGCTTTCCAAGGACTTCAATGAGCTCCTCCGTCGACCAGAGATAGAACTTACCCTCTTCGCCCTCGCTGTCCGCGTCTTCGGCAGAATAGAATCCTCCTTTGGGCGAAGTCATGTCCCGCAAGACATACTCGCCAATTTCTCGAACAACTTGAGAGAACGATTCATCACCGGTTGCCAGGTAGGCATCGGTATAGGCAAGAGTCAGGGTCGCCTGGTCATACAACATCTTTTCGAAATGCGGGACAAGCCATTTCTGATCGGTCGAGTAACGATGGAACCCGAACCCGACGTGGTCGAAGATTCCTCCGTTTCGCATCGCCTGAAGACTCTTCGCCACGATTTCCCGCGCCCGCTCCTCGCCGGTGCGATACCAGTACCGCAAGAGAAATGTGTAGTCGTGAGGAGACGGGAACTTGGGCGACTTCCCAAAACCACCGTAGGTCGAATCGAATCGACTTTCAAAGGCCTCGTACGCGGCAGCAAAGGTCTCTTCGCCAAGAACCACTGATGGCTGAGACTTCTGGGTGTCGACCATGAACTTGGTAAGTTTTTCTGCATTGTCCAGGACATCTTGCCGATCCGAGGTCCAGGCCTTGTCGATCGCCTTCATGAGGCTGATGAACCCGGGTCGATTTGCCCGATCGTCCTTGGGTATGTAGGTCCCGGCATAAAAAGGTTTTCGGTCCGCGGTCATGAAGATGCTGAGGGGCCATCCACCACTGCCATTCATGGCGAGACATACCGCCATGTAGATGCTGTCCACATCTTCTCGCTCTTCTCGGTCCAGCTTGATGGGGACAAAGTTCTCATTCAGGATTTTTGCAACTTCATCATCCTCGAAGGATTCGTGCTCCATGACATGGCACCAGTGACAGGTCGAATATCCGATGGAGAGAAAGATCGGCTTTCCTTCCTTTTCTGCTTTCTCGAAGGCTTCCGGGCCCCAGGGATACCAGTCAACTGGATTGCGGGCGTGCTGGAGAAGGTACGGAGATTTTTCGAAAACCAATCGATTGAACTCTTGCCCGCCGTCCGCCGGAAGTCGGTCAATCACTTCTTGGGAAGGTGGAGGAATGCGAACCTTGGGAGCGTGATGTTCGTCGTCCTCTTCGGTGTCCGAAGGCTCGGGGCCGGCGGCTTTCGGTGATTCGGGAGTCTCTTCGGTCGTCTCGATTGCAGGAGGATCGGTCGCCGACGGGCTTTCCTCGAGCTTGGCCGGATTTGTAGGCGCAGGATCGACGTTTTCGGAGCTCGCCGAGCGATCACAGGAAATCGCTCCGAAGAGACCTAGACTCATCAACAGGCTCACGACCAACAACTTGGAAAGAACATCCGGCAAAAACGGCGTCGTCACGGTCATTTCCTCGCTTTTCTATTCTCTTCCTGGAACCCGCCCGAAGGGTGCGGATTTGAAATTTGACTCCTGGATCGAGTGTGGTGATTCCCAGCTTACCAACCCCCATGCAGCACAGCCCCCTACCTGTTAGAATTCATCAAGATTTAGCGCATTTTTTGACGATCCAGACGTAGCTCGAAATTCCCCTCGGAAGAAAAGGCTGGGTTCCCTCGGAGGAACACCGACCCACCCTGGGCGGTTGACGTGACCGGATGGGCAAAATGATCGGATCGGGAGTCGTAAGCAATGAAAAACCCCATGAGGAAGCCCAGGGCATTTCTCCTATCGATCGTCATTCTACTGGCCCCGGCGGCTTCGCTTGCCCAGCCTGACGGTGCCGCCGATGCCCAGGCTCCTGGCTTTGGCCTCGCCGAGGCTAGACATCTCCTCAATCGAGCCGCCTTCGGAGCGCCCCCTGGGGAGATCCGGGCATTTCAGGCCCTGGGCGCGAGAAAGGCGGTAAAGCTCCTACTCTCCGGCGGCAGTGCCCCCTCCGTTCCCGGAGAAGATTTTGCTCCTCACGTCAAAGGTCGTCCCGGGAAAAAGGCTCTTGGCCGTCTCTCCGAGTCAAAACGTCGGGAACTCATCGGGCGCTACTTCAAGGAAGACCGGGCCCAGTACGCTCAGTTCAGAGCTTGGTGGATCGAGGAGATGATCGAGACCGAACACCCTCTCAAAGAGAAGATGGCTCTTTTCTGGCACGGCTACTTCACAAGTGCTCAGAAGGAAGTTCGCAATTCCTATCTCATGGTGCAGCAGAACGAACTCTTTCGGGAGTTCGCCCTCGGTAATTTTCGCACTCTTCTCACGAGGGTTGCCAGGGATCCGGCCATGCTGAGTTACCTTGACAATGACCAGAATCGAAAGGGAAACCCGAACGAGAACTTCGCAAGAGAACTCATGGAGCTGTTTACTCTCGGAGTAGGAAACTATACCGAGAATGACATCAAAGAGGCGGCGAGGGCCTTCACCGGATGGACCTTTCAGAAACACGACTTTCGATTTCAGCACCGAATGCACGATTCGGGAGAAAAGACAGTCCTGGGAGAAACCGGTCGCCTCGGTGGGGAGCAGGTCATCCAGATTCTCCTGCGCCAGGAAGCAGCTCCCCGGTTTCTATCAAGAAAGATCCTGGGATACTTCGCCGGCCCGTACGTCTCCGAATCCATGGTCGACAGATATGCACGGCTTCTACGCCAGCATAACTGGGAGCTGAAACCGGTCATCCGAAAGCTCTTTACCGATCCCGAGTTCTACGGACCGGAGATCATGGGGAGCCGCATTCTGGGACCGGTGGAATACGTGGTCGGAATCTGCCGACGCCTCGAAGAGACTCCCCCCGGTATCTTCCTTGCACCGGCTGCCGAGTTTCTCGGCCAATCCTTGCTGAACCCACCCAATGTCAAAGGATGGGAAGGAGGCGACGCCTGGATTACCACGGCGACATTCCTTCAGAGAGGAAACATCGCATCCTGGATCATTGAAGGCTTCGACGCCCAAAAGATCCGCACCGACCTTCTTGGAGAGAATCGTGCATCCCCCGCTCCTGGGTCGTCTCAAGGGATGCAGATTGCACCCGGCACAAAGTGGCACCCGACCGAACGAATTCGATGGCTTCTCCCCGCCAAGGTGGATTCAGCCGAAATGCTGGTGGATGTCTTGTGTGACCGCTTCCTGGGTGTCCAGGTAACCGATGAAGCAAGAAGAAGTCTTCTCGGGCTTTTCAATGAGCGTGAAAACGTCGCGGGAAAATTTCGCCTTCCCCCCGAACCCTGGTTAAAACGGTTGGTGCGGCTCATTCTCAGTCTTCCCGAAGCCCAGCTCGGATAATGGAGTTCAAACACAAATGCAACTGACACGCCGGGAATTCCTGGGAAAAACCGCTGCCGGGATGAGTGCCTACTGCTTTGCGGCGTCGCCGGTGGCCGGTGCCATGAGGGAGGAAATTGGCGGCGCGGCAAAAGAGGACGATCGAGTCCTGGTTCTTCTTGAGCTCATGGGAGGAAACGACGGTCTTTCAACGATCGTCCCCTACGGGCACGACGCCTATGGCCAGAATCGAAGCCGGACTCGCATCGAAGCGAAAGACCTCCTGAAACTGAATCACGCACTGGGATTTCATCCGGCGATGACCGGATTGAAAGAACTCTACGACCAGAGCAATCTGGCGATCGTTCAGGGCGTCGGCTACCCCAACCCTGATCGCTCCCATTTCAAGAGCATGGACATCTGGCATGCGGCGGATATGCGGGGACGAGACGCAGGATACGGGTGGATCGGACGCCTGGCGGATGTAGCCTTTCAGGGATCCCAGGATCCCAACCTCGTGGTGCATATCGGCACGAAAGTCCCCTTCTCCTTGACGGCTGCTGTTCATCGCCCGATCGCGTTCAACACACCGGAGTCCTACCGATGGGTCGGGGCCAAGCGAGAAGTCGAAGCACTCGAGGCTGCCGCCTTGTGTGAGAAGGAAGCCCCGATTGTTCCCGAGTCGCCAACCGCGGGAGGGCCCAACGAAGGGAGAGATCGGGCGCTTTCCCGGCTCAGAAAAACCCTTCTTGAGGCTCAAAGATCGTCCAGAGAAGTTCGAGACGCGGCGAGCCGCTACGTCCCCCGGGCGCCCTATCCGGCAACGCCTCTTTCCGGGTCACTGGCGACCGTCTCCGCTTTGATTACCGGTGGGCTAAGCACACGAATCTATAGCGTCCAGACCGCCGGGTTTGATACTCACGTCAACCAGAAAGCAACCCATGACAGGCTTATCGCGGATCTATCCGCTTCAGTCTCTGCATTCTTCAAAGATCTTGACCATTACAAAGTATCGGACAGGGTCGTTGTTGTTGCTTACTCCGAGTTTGGACGACGCCTTGCCGAAAACGGCAGCTTCGGGACGGATCACGGGGTTGCCGGCCCTCTCTTTGTCATGGGAAGGCCAGTGTCCGGTGGCTTCCACAGCAAGCATCCGAGCATGACGAAACTGGATAATGGCGATCTTGTTCACACCATCGACTTCCGCCAGGTCTATGCCTCGCTCATCGATGACTGGATCGGAGGGAATCATCCATCAATCCTTGGACAGGAATGGAAGAAACCCAGGCTCTTTCAGAACTGAAAGTAGATGAATGGTTTTGTGCCGGTGGGAATGCAGGCGAGGACAGCTGCGACCCCGAGCCCATAGAGGAATGAAAAAAGCCATCCCGGAAGACGTTCCGCCGCATCCGCCGGCGACCACCGGGTCAACAGCCAGTGGGTCACGCCGATGGGGATCATCCAGAGGATGTTTCCGAATCCAATCGTCTCCGAACCGTTCGCGCTGAAGAGAACGAACCCCCGGAAAAGATCACCGGCCACGTCGATGGATTCCGAGCGAAAGAGAACCCAGCAGATACACACCCAATAGAATGTCAGGCCCGTGGAAAGGACCGTCCTCACCCCTCCTGCGGAGAATCGTGCGAAAGAATGGCCTCGGGCCTGGAGCCACTTCTTGTGCGCAATCAAGGCGAATCCGTGCAGTCCTCCCCAGATGACAAAATTCCAGGAAGCGCCGTGCCAGAGTCCTCCAAGAAGCATGGTGATCATGAGGTTTCTCGCCACGAAAAAGCGGGACCCACGATTTCCTCCAAGAGAGATGTAGAGATAATCACGAAGCCAACCGGAGAGGCTGATGTGCCACCGCTGCCAGAACTCCGTGATGTTCCTTGCAAAATAGGGAGCTCGGAAATTGACGGGTAACTCATAGCCAAGAAAACCGGCAGTCGCGATCGCCATGTCGGTGTAGCCGGAAAAATCGCAGTAAATCTGGGTTGCGTAGAACAGGACGGCTACCCAGATGCTACCGGTGTCAAAATCCAGAGGAGAAGAAAAAACTCGATCCACTGCAGGAGCCAGATTGTCGGCAATGCATGCTTTCTTGATGAAGCCGATCAGGAAAAGAAGGAGCAATCGTCGCACCGCTACGGTTTTGAAGACTTTTGTCTCCGTCAGCTGGGGCAGAAACTCGGATGCCCTCACGATCGGACCGGCAACTAACTGGGGAAAGAAGGAGACGAACAGAGCGAAATCGACAGGCGAGCTGATGGGCTTGATGCGTCGTCGGTAGACATCGATCGTGTAGCTCATGGACTGAAATGTGAAGAAGCTGATGCCGACGGGAAGGATGATGCTAAGAGACCGCGGATTTTGCTCGAAGCCAAAAAAACCGAGCAAGCCGACTCCTGAATCAATAAAGAAGTTGAAATACTTGAAGAAGCCCAAAATCCCCAGATTCGAGACAAGACTGAGGATCAGCCAGACTCGTCTTCGACGGGCCGCCCCATCGAAGCGCAGAATCCTCCCCACGACAAAATCGATCAGGGTCGAAGCAACGATCAAGCCCAGAAAGCGGTAATCCCACGCACCGTAGAAGACATAGCTTCCGATCAGGAGGAGCACTTTACGAGGATGATTCGAACGCAGGCCCCAGTACCCGAAGAAGATCAGGAAAAAGAAGACCAGAAAAACCGGATCAGTGAAGAGCATTCGTTCTCTGCCAGGGTCAGTCGGGGTCAGATAATGAAGACAGATATTCGGCGAATCGATCCGCCAGTGCCCCGCTGAACTTCTCGGCGCCCTCCTGGTTCAGATGGTCTGCATCAAAGCGGTTTTCAATCTCATAAAGATCCGGATACGCGTCCGGATCGTTGAAGTTGAAGAGAATGGTTCCGTCTTCCTCCTTGGCAAGGTCCAGGAGGAAAAACGCCGGCTTCTGGAGGGGTGGAATCACAAAGACAGGAGTGACTCCGGCGAAACGAAGCCGTTGAATTTGCCGCCTGAGTGCATCCAGGTTGTAGTTTTTTGGAATACCGTAGGTTCGGTCACCCTTGTTGGTTTTTCGCAAAGAATCCACAGACCGCCGATATCCCTCCAGGTTCTCCTGGAATTGTTCTCTCCGATCCCCGTAGCTCGGATCAAGCAAGATCGCGGTATCCAGGGAGACAAACCCCTGATGATCAATCAGTGCCTGTCCTTCGGAGAAGGAGAGCTCGGAAGCGGCAAAGAGGGAGTGGATGAGACCCACATTTGCGTACTTCGCTCCGAGATGAAACAGGTGAGTTCCGGAGAGCTTCGCCACAAAGGCCCGCTTTTTCATTTCCCAGAGAAAAGTCTTCAACACCTTGGTGATCCCCTTGGCGTTCACACCCCGAGCAAATGGAAACGGTTTCAAACGAACCGACTTCAACACGGAAAATGTCTCTTGAGGGTTGTGCCAGAAGATGGAGCGTGCCGTGTACCTGTTCTCATCCGCAAGATCGGGTCCCCAATGACGAAGCTCGATGAATGCCCACTTGAGGCGCTCTGGCTTCTGCTCGACAATCGTCTCGATCATCGCGTTGGTCTCGTGAGCCAACATTCCCCGAAAGCCGAAGTTGAACGAGGTCA
This sequence comes from Planctomycetota bacterium, assembly GCA_029260825.1. Classification (GTDB taxonomy): domain Bacteria; phylum Planctomycetota; class JACOTG01; order JACOTG01; family JAJDCM01; genus JAJDCM01. The sequence continues at coordinate 13,878 of JAJDCM010000192.1, forward strand.
TCGAGCGACCATGAGATTTCATCTGGTCATCAAAGACCTCTGGTGAAATACCGCGAAAGATCCGGCTTGATCCAAAAAACATCGCGTCGACTTGATCCTTCGTGGAGAGGAACCGGGAGGCTTTTGCCTGAACCTCAGGATCATCAGGAAAGGGGCTCGTCTTTGCGACGGAGATCAGGAAGCAGCCAAGAGCCAGGCCCGTAAGAAACCACAGAACCTGAAAAGCAACGGGCCGAAAATCGTTCAATATGGGCAAGCTGATCGTCTCTTGAAATTAGGGAAGCCTGGGTGCCAGGGCCGCAAATCTACAGAAGAGGTGATATTCGATCAAGAACTCCCTCTCGGCGCATCCTGGATGTTCGATATTTGCTTGATGTTAGTGTTCTGGTGGAAGTCTCCAAATTCGAGCCATAGGCCAGCCCCGTAGCACTTGCAACCATGGGGATGCCTCCCTATCCTTATGCCCCTTGCAGCCCGACCCTTGTTCAACACACCAAAAGGACTGATCCATGAAAATTGCCTATGTCTTCGCCACCTCCGGCCAAACCGCACATTACAAGCTTGGCCAGATGATCCTTCCTCAGCTCGAGGAGAATCGACACGGAGTCGAGGTTGTCGGAATGTTCTTTTTTGACGACAACAACTATCTTCTTCGTAGCGGCGACCCCTATGGTGAACGGCTGGCAAAAGTCGCCAAAGAAAAAGGAATGCTCCTCATGATGTGTGATCAATGTGCCCTCGCCCGAGGCCTGGCCGAAGGAGCTCCAGGAGACTGCTCTCCCAAGGGAACGGTGGATGGAGTGCAGGTCGGATGTTTCCCGGATCTCTATGGAGCACTTTCGGGAAACCCTCCTGATCAAGTGATTACCCTCTGATGAGAGCGCCTGAATTCCCTCTCAAGGCCACCTGGCTCAATACCGAGACTCCGCTCTCCCTCGAAGAGTTGCGGGGGCATGTCGTCCTTCTGGACTTCTGGACCTACTGCTGCATCAATTGTCTTCACGTCCTTCCAACCCTGGAAAGGCTCGAAGAGGAGCTTGCCGATGAACCGTTCGTGGTCATCGGTGTTCATGCAGCCAAGTTCGATCAGGAAAAAGACGTGAAAAACATCTCCATGGCCGTCTCTCGCCATGGTGTGACCCATCCCATTCTTGCTGACAGCGACCACGACATCTGGAAAGAATACACGATCCGGGCCTGGCCGAGCCTGGTCTTGATCAATAGCGAGGGACTCATCGTCGAGGAACTCTCGGGAGAGCCCGACTACAGCGACCTCCTGGGAAAGATCCGGAAGACCCTATCGAGCGACCGGAATAAAGGCGCCCTTGCGGAGAAAAAAATTGAACTGAATCCGGGGAAAGCCGAGAAAGGGGCCCACCTCTCCTTTCCCGGAAAGGTGAAGCATTTTCCTCCGGCGACAAAAGAAGGTCCAGATCGCCTGATCATCAGCGACACGGGCAACCACCGGATCCATGTTCTCGAGGTGACTGCCGACTCTTCAAACTGGCCCCGAGTGGAATCCAGCACCATCATTGGCAATGGCGGTGTTGGACGACAAGATGGAACCTTTGCTTCGTCGAGCTTCAGAAGGCCTCAAGGGGTCTCTCTTCTCGGTGACGTGCTGTATATTTGCGATACGGAGAATCACCTGATTCGGGCCGCAAATCTGAAGACCAAGACAGTAACAACGGTTGCCGGTACTGGTTCCCCCACCATGGGACTCTTCAAGGAGAATCCCCTTGAGACCGGGCTCAGGTCCCCCTGGGATTGCGCCGCTGTCCAGGGCGAAGTGTTGATTGTTGCCATGGCAGGTTACCACCAGCTCTGGATGTTCGATCCCCGCAAGCCTTCCGCCTTTCCGGTGATTGGCGGCGGACGAGAGGACCATGTCGACGGGTCATTTGAAGAATGCGCCCTGGCTCAGCCGTCATCCATCGATCTTGTGGGGGTCAACGTGATCTTTGCCGACTCGGAAATCAGCTCCATCCGCATTGCGAATTTTCAGGATCGAAAGGTCAGAACCATCGTGGGACGGGGCCTCTTTGACTTTGGAGATGTGGATGGTCCTGCCGGAGATGTTCTCCTGCAACATCCTCTTGGGGCGGTCTTTCACGAGAATTCTGTATACGTTGCCGATACGTTCAACAACAAGATCAAGAAGATTGACCTGGGAACACAAACGGGGGAGACGTTCTATGGCGACGGCTCTTCCGATCAGCTCTACGAACCAGGAGGTCTTGGGCTGTGGAATGACATGTTGCTGATTCCGGATACAAACAACCATCGCATTCAGCTTCTTCAGCTGAGTGGAAAGGAAGTCCGGACTCTGGACTACAACGCCTAAGGGGACATCGTAGAAAAAACTACAGCGGGCCAAGCACCTGATCGAGGATTTCCCAGAATGCGAGTATCCCGATCCCGAGAAGCTCATCCGGAAAATCGTAGTCCGGGTTATGGAGCTGGGGTGAGTTCTCTCCCGATCCAAGCCCGAACATTGCGCCCTGATATTGCGCGGTGAACTGGCCAAAATCTTCCGAAGCGCGCATGGCCTCTTTCATGTTTAGAAAGGGAAGTCCACCGCATCTGGCAGCATTCTTGATCACGTCGTAGGCGGCTCCATGGTTCGTGCTGGCGACAAACTCATCGGACCATCCGATGTGATGATCGAGTCCCCAGTTCTCTGCCGCCCGTTCGACCAGATCGAGTGTTTCTCGAGTAAGTTTCTCCATGGCAGAGTCGGTTTCCGTACGAAGAGTTGCCAGGATGCGGGCATCTCCCGGCGCCGTCCCGAAGGCCTCTTCCCCCAGGGTCGCATGGACCACGGTGATCGTTGAAAACTCCGGGCCCTCCCGACTCTCTCCCTCCTTGACCGAATTGCTCATTCCGTGCAACCCACCCATGATCTCCGCCAGACAACCGGCGGGGCTCTCCCCATCCTCTGGCCAGGCGGCGTGTGAGGTCTTTCCTTCCAGGTCGACACGAAGGCCCTTGGAGGCGCAACTGAAGACCCCGGACTTTGCGATGACGGTTCCGAGCGGATATCGAGGCAAATTGTGGAGAGCAAAGACCCAATCAACCGGGCCGATCGAAGCAAATCGTGGGTCTTCCAGAATCCGAAGCGCCCCGACTCCTGTCTCCTCCGCCGGCTGAAAGAGAAGGATCACTCGCCCTCGAGCGAGCTTCCTCTTGTTGAGAACTACCGCCACTCCGCAGAGCATCGCCATATGGCCGTCGTGACCACATTTGTGGGACACAAGGGATCGGGTGGAGCGATAGGGGAAAACGTTGATCTCCTGGATGGGAAGTGCGTCGAGTTCACACCGGAGCATCACGGTGGGTCCGCTTTCGATTCCTTCAAAGAGAAAGGCGACTCCGTTTCCTCCAAGCTCCGTGAGGACCTGGTCCGGTTCGGTTCCTTCGAGGAAATCTCTGATTCGCCTTGCGGTCTCTCGCTCCTCTCCCGAGAGCTCGGGATGACGGTGAAGCTCCCGCCGCAGGGAGCGGATACGGGGAATCTCGGTCTTGAGGACGTCTCCGATGCTGATCATCTTGATTGTTCCATATTGTCTATTTTAGCTAGAATCGCATCCAATTCGAAGGGTCGAGTCCTGACATCCGAAGGCCCTGCCGGATCGTCTCCCGTCGATGGTCTTCAAGGGCATCCCGATACCCTCTCCTCGAGAGAGGTGTCGCTTTTCGAATCACCCTCTTATCCGGGAGAAGGCCACTTCCCTGAAAGGATTCGCAACCCTGGGTCATCCCCCCGTCCTGCCCCAGGATGACCGTTGTTCCATCCGGAAGGTCAAGAGACAGGACCGCGTACTCGGCACCAGCCGTCCTCTCTCCAACGAGAGAAGCGGCACACCGCCCCCGCAGGGCCGAGGCGACGACCTCGGCGCCGCTTGCCGTCCACTGATCGATGAGAACTACCAGATCATCAAAGAACCTTCTCTGCACGGGAGTCCGGGAGAGTGCAACCGAGTTTTCGACGGTCAGAAGACCGAGCAGCCATTTCTCTTTTTTCAGCACGGTAAAGGGAATCGGATCCCGCTCGGGAAGAAAATAGCTGAGAACGAGCCCGGCCGGATTCCACTCCCCGCCCCGGTTACCCTGGAGGTCCAGCACGAGATGACGGGCCTTGGAAAGTCCCTCCATGACCAGGTGGAGCTCCTTCTGATAGAGGCGAAATGCATCGTCCATTTCCTGGTTCCCGTAAGGAAGTTGAAAGGATCCGAGGCGAAGATAGCCAACATCATCGAAAAGCCAGGCCTCGATCTCAGGCTCCCAAAGTTCTTTTCCCGTCGGTGAAGGCGAAAGACAGGATCCACGAGAAAACAAAACAGGAGAAGAGAACCGGTCATCCCTGCTTTGCTGGTCATCGATTGACCGACCGATTGGACCTGTCGGCTTCTTTGATGGTTTGTCCCCCTCTTGTCCCTGGCTCAGCAGCTTCCCCGCCTCCCGGGGGCCCATCACGATCTGGGTATTCTTCAACCGGAAGGTGATGGCATTTCGAATGACTTGAACTTCCTCGTTTTCCCCATCTTCACCGACAATTTGGATCCGCGCCGGCGTCAGGATCTTTCCCCGAATGAGCAGCTGAGCCTGATGAGCACTGGAGACCGGCATCCCATCGATCCGTTGCACCGGATACCAGACCGTCGGTGAAGAATCAGCACTTGCCTGGAGTCTCCCGGCAAAGGAGAGGTCCCGATGTTCCACAAGAGAGCGAACCGCTTCTCCGGTGCGAGCCAAGGTCGAGATACCGGCAAAGAGTCTTCCCTCCACCCGGAGGAAAAGACAGCGGTCGGGCTGAGCCCAATCTTTCCGATCAACGGTTGAACTCACCCGAAGGCTGACGTGGGGATCTTGAATCTCGTTCAACATCCTGGCCAGAGTCCGATAGAAAGTCGTCGCATCGGTTGCTCTTAGGGCCGGATCTCGGTATCGGCTGGCGAGGTCACCCGGTTGAATCTCCAGGCGGACCAATCCTCCGTGACGGAGCTCGATGACAGAAACCAGCT
>JAJDCM010000193.1 GCA_029260825.1 Planctomycetota bacterium
CCGTCCGTGTCCACCGTGGCATTTCCGCTATTCGTGTCGAGGACGTCGCTCGCCTTGCCCGGAGTCAAGTTTGAATAGTGATAATAACCCACGCCAAAGCGGCTCCCGATGTTCTTTCCAAGATCGATCCCTCCCGAGACCTGTCCTGAGAGGATGAAGATATCGTCTGCTTCGGCAAGTTCCACAAAGGTGTAGGCACCAAATACCGTGGCCAAGGACTTGATGGGACCCAGGGTGAGATCACCGACACCGACGGCTCCCCCCTCTGGTTGCACATCGGCGTCCCACACGAGTTCCCCGTAGACCGGGTTCTCGAAGAATGGGTGATCAAACTTTCCAAGGGAGATGAAATCATCGCCGACCCAGGAAAACCGGTGATTGAGAAATACACGATCGAGACTGATGTCGAAGTCGTCAAAGCCGTCACCGAGGGTGACGTGGGAAGAGGCCGGGTCGTCCGGGTTGCCGGTGACGACCCGGAGGCCGACCAGCGTGTCGTCTGACACGGAGTAGTTTCCTCCGATTCGGAGCCGGATGCGCTCCCGGTGTCGATCCCGCTGATCATCGAGATGGAAACTCGATTCATGGCGGAAGCGAAAGTCTCCAAAGAGAGTGAGGCCCGAAAGGAGTTCCGGCGTACTTGCTGGCTCCTCGGCTTGTTGCCGGGCATCGAGGATCTCCTCGACAATCCGGGCGATCTCATCGGTGTCGACGGTTGACCCGGGATCTCCGGTTTCTTTTGGCTCTTCCGAAATGGCCATGCTCGCGACGAGAAAGGCCACGACGCAGAATGGTAAGAATCGAGAAGTCTTCATTCGACTCCCTGCAATTGATCCAGCACTCTCAGTTCCGTAGTCTTTCCCGGTTCGATCGTCACGAAAAACTGAGGAGATTCTCCGGATGACATCCGGGTTCGAACCAGGTACAAGTCCGGAGCAAGAAGGATTCTCATGGGCTTCTCATCGTTTCGCCCACGGTGATTACGAACCCGACGCACCAGAGCCTGACCCCTCCGATCGAAGATCTCGTAGGGTAGATGGGGATAGTAGTAGATGCCCCCATCGTTGAACGGGAACGTCTCGGTGTAGACGATGAGAGCGCCGGTGGTGTTGCGTGACTTCGACACGGAGCGCACCGAAGCGACCACCCGACTTCCAACGAAATGGCGCATCACGACCTGCTGCCCCTCATCGCTCAAGCACCAGGAGACGAATTCCTCCATCCGAGGAGCTTCCTCCCGCCAGAGTAAGTACAGCGGGCGGCAGATGGGGTAGTCAAAGTTTGTCACCGCCGGGGCTTGCCCGTTGACGGAAAGGGGCCTCACAAGATTCACGTCCTGCAAGAAAGAAAAACTGATGTGGCCGATTGCCCCCGGACTCTGGGCGACCTCATGAATGATCTCCTGGTCGGGTCGAACGACCTTGCACCTGGAATCATCTTTTCCCTCCAAGACCTTCTCGCGGAATACCTCGCGGGTCGCAGATTCACGACCAACAACATGGGGCTGAATCGCAAGGTCCGGACCGCCAACGTCCTTCCAGTTCGAAGTCTCGCCGGAAAAGATTCCGGCCAGCTGATCCATCGAAAGATCGGGAACAGGATTATCCCTGTGGACGATCACGGCGATGGCGTCTCGGCCGATTTCCGTGGCGACAATCCCTTCACGCAAGACGTTGGAGGTCGGGCGCCGGGCGGTACCCGCGAGCATCGTGCGCCGGTCAAGAATTGCCTGTTCGCCGCCTTCGCTTTCGTGCTCCGAATCGATTTCGAATCGAAGATGTGGATGGATCAACTCCGCCTCCCGAAGGAATACGGCCACGGTGGACGATCCAACGTACTGGGTCGTCACGGGGCTGGATTTCTGTCCAAGAGGGCTCAGGCAGCCCGGGATGATCGTTGTGAGCAGCACGATCGTGATGAGATGTGTCCGGAACCATTTCGTGCTCAATTGGCGCCCCCTTCTCTAGAATCGAGCGCCGGCGAAGCGCTTGCTGAGGATTCTCTGTCCTTCGTCCGTTTCGATCCACTGTACCAGGTCCATGACCCGAGCCCGATGCGACCACCAGAGAAGATAGAGCGGACGGGTAATCGCGTAGGCGCGATTTCCCGGATCGGGAAACTGTCCGTCAACGGAAAGGAGCTTGACGCTGTCGCACATGTCGAGAAAGGAGAAGCTGACATGGCCGATGGCGCCGGGCTGGGAGGCAACCTTTTCAGGAAGGAGGGAGTCCGGCCGAATCACCTGGCATTCCGAGTAGTCGAGATCGCCGAGCACCGCGGAGCGGAACACGTTGCGCGTCGCCGACTCTGGCCCGACGATGAGAGGGTGGATGAGGAGATCCGGTCCGCCGAGTTCCTGCCAGTTCTTGGTTTTTCCCGTGAAGATACGAGCGAGGTCCGACCGGGACAGGTTTTGTAACGGAAGCTGTGGATGGGCAACAACGGCAATCGCGTCAAGGCCGATCTTCTTCATCTCGAGGCCGGTTGCAAGAAGGTCGGAGTCGGGAACCCCGGCGAATCCGGCAACGTCTGCTCTTCCCTCGAGCAGGGCTTCCACTCCACCAAAGCTCTCGGGTTCGGTGTCCAGGATGAACTTCACCTCGGAGTAATGTGGACCGAGGTCTTTGAAGAACTGCCCGATCGTTGATGATCCGACATACCTGAGAACTGGTTCTCGATGGGGCGTGGCGCAGCCAGTCCCGAGGGTCATCAGGGCAAAAAGACCGAGCATCAACCGAGAAATCATCATTGCTCCCGAGCAGGATAACGTTGTCGAACCTTATTCCGAGGTTGCATCAAGTAGACATCAGAAGGTCTACGGCATGCATTGACGGGTGTCAAGGCACATGTGAAGCGCTTGATCGCAGGGGTTCGGGGGAAGGGGGACGGATTACTGACCTTTGACCGGGGACTCTTCCCGTGAAACCGGGATTCTTACCGGTTTCACCTTCAGGTTCTCGACAAAAATTGCATAGAGAGCGGGAACGACGATCAAGGTGAGAAGGGTTGCCACGGTCAAACCAAAAATCATCAACCAGGCCATTCCTTCCCACAGCGGTCCCCCGGCAAGAGCGAGTGGCAACAGTCCTCCGATGGTCGTCAATGTGGTCATGGCGATCGGCAAGAGTCGGGCCTCCCCCGCGCTGACCAGACATTCTCGAAACTCGGTAACGGTGAGCCCGAGGATGGGTCCGCTTCCGTTGCTTTTTTTGACCTTTTCCAGGATGAGAAGGTCGGCAAACTCGATGAAGATGATTGCCGTGTTCACGACGATGCCAAAGAGAGACAGCAGGCCGAGCTGGGGCATGAAACCAAGGGGGTTCCCTGTCACATAAAGGCCAAGGAACGCCCCGATCAACGCCAGCGGTAGGGTTGTCAAAATAATGATCGGTTTCGCGACTCCGTTGTACTGAATGATCAGGAGCAGAACGATGGCCAGAATTGAGATCAGAAACGAAAAGCTGATGTCTTTCTTGCTCAGTTCGGACTCGAAGAGCTCCCCCCCGACTTCGGTGCGATAGCCTGGAGGAAGGTTCTTCTCCCAGTTCATATATTCGGGGCTGGCGAGAAGTTTCGTCACAATGTCGTTGGCGAGAAAGCCTTGCTCGACCCGCGCTCTTACCTCGATCACTCTCTGCAGGAATCGCCGCTCCATCTTTGCTGCGTCCCATTCCGGGAGGACCTTGGCGACGCTGGAAAGAGGCACCTTGCCACTTAGACCTTCTACGTAGGCCGATTCGAGCAGTTCGAGGGAACCACGCTGGTCGGAGGGTAATCGGAGATATACCGGTATTTGATTGTTGCCCTCCCGGAACGTTGTAATCCGGTGACCGTTGAAGAATGCATTCAAAGTCTGGGCAATGGAAAAGTTACTCGTCCCGGCAAGGTTGGCCTTGTCTTCGTCCACCTGAACGTCGACCCGGTAGGCCGACGAACCCCAGGTATCGTACACGTCCCAGGTGCCGTGAAGGTCCTGGAGCATATCCCTGAGCTTCGCGGCCAAACCACGCATGATGGTCGGATCCGCGAAGCTCGAGCCGAGACTCGGTCCGAACACCCTGATTCCGATGGGAGCCTCAACTGCCGGACCCATGACAAGCTGGCGGGGAATGACGCGAGCTTGCACAACTGGACTCAAGCCAAGATCCTCATCGCCGCCAGAGGCAACCCGTCGGATGTCTCGAACATACTGATCGGTGAGAAGTCCGTCCGTGCTTTGCACGAGAATCTCGGCGTAGTTTGGTTTTGGTGGTTCAGGGTTGCGGCCCAGGTACCATCGTCCGCCTCCTTGCCCTACGACCGACCTCATATTCTTCAGGCGTTGGCCCGATCGTCCCTCGTCATCCGTGTATGGACTCAGTCGTCGGATGATGTCTTCGACTTCCTGGGTGGCCCGGTCTGTCTGTGCGATCCCCACGCCTTCTGGCAACCAGACTTCGACGGCGAACTGATCCCGAATGTCTTGGGGGAAGAACTGGGATCCAATGGGAAGCTGGAGAACGAGAAAGAGAGAGCCGAATGAAACCAGGAGGACGAGAAAACGTGCCTTGAGACAGGCGCGCGAGATCCTTGGATAGAGGGAGGAGATAAATCCACCTTTCCCTGACCGCTTTCTTTTTGACTTCTTACGAAGCTTGTACCAGAGCAGGAAAATGGGTGAGGAAGGAGCATCTGGATCCGCCGGAAGCCGGATGAACCAACCCGCCAGCAAGACGCAAAATGTCATGGCGAGAACATAACTCAACGAGAGGGTGATGGTGATCGTGATGGGTAGGCTTCGGACATATTCCTTGGAGCCTCCCTTGAGGCCAAACAGCATGGGATAGAAGGCCGCGATCGTCGTTCCTGTTGCGATCAGAATGGGGAATGCAAGCTGGGTTGCTCCTTGGACCGCAGCACGAGAGGGGGAGAGCCCCTCGGATTGAAGGCGTCGGCTCTGATCACAAATCTGCACCGCGTTATCGACCAGCATTCCCAAAGCGATGATCATGGCAGCGAGCGAGATCTGCTCCATCTGAACGTCGCAAAGCGGCATCAGGGCGATGGAGCCGATGATGACGAGGGGGATGTTGGCTGCCATGACCGAGGCCGAGCGCAAACCGACCATGAGAAAGACCACGACAATAATGATCGCGATCGCACCCACGACGTTCCACACGAACTCATCGATTTTGCGGGTGACGGTCAGAGACTGATCCGAGATCGCGTCGATTGTCAGGTCGGACGGGAGGATCTTGTCCTCCTCGGTCAGGCGGCGAATCATGGCCCGCGCATCGTCACAAACCGTAACAATGTTTGCTCCGGCTTTCATCGAGAACTGTACCAGCACGCAGGGTGAGCTGTTGTCAGGGTTCCCGTAGCGGGTGATCGTTTGCGGGGGATCCTGATAATCCCTTCGGACCTGCAATCCCAGGTCACTCAAGTAGACGGGGACCTGGCTCGACTCGCTTCCCGTTTTACCGGCAATTATGGAGTCGAGCTCCTGAACCGCATCGATGTTTCCAGACGGTGTGATCGAGAACCGACCCACTTTTGTATCGACCTCTCCTCCGGGAGCGATCACGTTGCGGATGGAAACGAGGTCTTCAAGCTGGCTGCTTGTTAGCGAAAGCTGGGTCCAGTTTCCGATATCGGTTTCGATGTAGATCGCTTCATTTTGGATCCCGACTCTCTCGACTTTGGCCACTCCAGGAACGAGTTTCAGCTCGTCGAGCAGTCGCTGGGAATAAATATCGAGCTGCCTTGGAGTGTAGCGATTCTGCTCCTCAACCACCGTGCTCTCGAAGAGGGGTACCTGGTAGAGTGCGAGCACCATGACGTTGGTGTCGCCGAAGTCGTCAATGACCAGGGGACGAATCGAAGCGCTCGGAAGGGCGACGCGATCGACACGAGACCGGACCTTGTCCCACATCTGCTCGACGTCTTCGCTGGGCGTGTCCCGGTCGAGCTCAACGATGATCGAGGAACGCCCCACGCTTGTCTCCGACTTGACCCATCGGATTCCATCGAGGGTGTTGACCTCCGCCTCTATTGGTGCTGTTACTAATTGCTCGACCTGCTCGGTCGATGTCCCTGGCCAGGATGTCAAAATCTGGCAGGCTCGTACCGTGAATTCGGGGTCCTCCCGGCGGGGGATCGTGGTGTAGGTAAGACCACCCCAGAGCATGAGGATGATGACCGCCGTCACGACGATCGCTCGATATCGATCGGCGAACCCGGAAAGGCTCAAAGGTCCTGCTCCACGATGTCGACGATCCGGATCAAATCGTCGTTCTGAAGAAAGTGAATCGGTTCGAGGAGAACCTGGGCGCCGACCCTGAGAAGATCTCGATCTTCCGCATGAATCGGTTCGACTCGAAACAGTTCGTTCACATTGTTCAAGAGAGCCACCCGGATCTTCTTGGCTCGATTCTCCCTGGCGATGAAGATCTCGCCTTCATCCCCACTTGCGGGAAGAATCGCGTTCATGGGTAGATAGAAGCCTTTTGGGGGAGGGTCGTCGGTCAAAAGGACTTCGACCACCTGCCCCGGGCGGAGTCGCCACGATTCCCTGGCGACGATGACCTGAGCACCGTCGACGGTTCCCTCTGGAATGTCCAGGGGAAGAAGAGAGTTGGGAGGGAGATCTTCCGTCGAATCCAGCACGCGGAACAGGTAAAGTCCCTGGAAGTTCACCAGCTCGTTCCCTGGAACGACGGGATATTTCTTCACGGTGAGGACGAGAGGGTCTGGAAGAGGATCGCCCATGGTGTACCTGGGGTCGGCCCAGACGTAGTAGCTTCCGTCCGCCTCCTGTCGTAGCGCTCGTCTTGCTTCGACGAAGTAAGGAGAGTCTGGGTCCTCGTGTCGAACCTTCATCAGGAACATGTGCTGACGTATGCGAGGGTGTCGGTCGAGTTGTTGATCGGGATCAAGCGACCCGATGACTCGACGATTTCGCGTGATCAGAGAAATGCGGAGAGTTCTGGTCGCCGAATCGATCACGGTTGCTTTTTCGTATACGGCACCGGGGAAGAGGTCCTCTTCTCCAGGGACGCGAATGAGTAGACTCTGATTCATCGAGATCGAGTCGGCCATTTCTTGAGAAAGGGCGATATCGATCTCGATCGGATCCATCATGACCAGATGGGCGACGGCCTGTCCTGTCTGCACGAACCCCCCGGCTTCCACAAACACCCTGGAGACTTCTCCGGCGAACGGTGCGAATACTTGACATCGATCCAGGTCATACTGTGCGGCCCGGAGCTGTTCCTCGGACTGCTTCACGTTTGCGTCGAGAGCCTCGATCTCTGCCGCTTGCGCTTCCCGAGCCGCGATGGTCTCCTCGACGGTTGCCGCGGTTGCATCCCGAGCCGCCGCCGTTCTGATGACCTCGAGCTCGGAAACCGCGTTGCGCTCGAAAGCTTCCTGGTTCCTGGAATGTTCGGCAAGTGCACGGTTCCTGTCTGCTTCCGCCGAGCGAATGTTGGCGGGAAGTACTTTCTCATACTGGATTCTTGCAGCCTTGAGCTTCTTTCTGGCCACGGCGAGATTTGCGTTCGCGGTCTCACGGCGAATCTTGTAGGACATGGGATCGATCCTGGCGAGGAGGTCTCCGGTGATCCGGATCTCTCCGTCCTCGACCCACCGGCCGTTCAGGTTTGTACCGCCCTCAACGATCAGAGACACGGTTCCCGCAACCTCGAAGGCGATGTCCTGTTCCTTCCAGGAGCGGATGGAACCGGTTACTTTGAGATTGGAGAGGGGTTGCTGAACCGAGAGTTCGACCGCTGAAACGGGGCGCGGTGGCTTTGTTTTCGGTCGATCTGGCTCATCCTTCTTGCATCCGGCCTGGAGAAGGCTCGTCAAGAGCACGATCCCCAGGGTCATGGAGATTTTCATCGTCGTGGTCCTTCGGGTGGGCGTTGTCAAAACCTGGGCTCTCCACCAGGGCCTTGCCGTCCGGATAGGACGGGAGAAGATTGGGGATTCCACCCGCCGCCTACGGCTCGGTAGAGATTGATGAGGTTTTTGACCACCTGGCCTTCGCTATCGGCCAGCGAGTCCTGGCTGGAGGTCAGGGTTCGTTCGGAGTCCAGGACGTTTTGAAAGTCGGTGACACCTGAACGATAAAGGACGCGAACGAGCTCCACGGTCTTTTCGGCGGCGACAACGACATTTTCGAGTTCCTGTCTGCGCTCCTTTTCCTTGTTGTAGGCAACCAGAGAGTTCTCGACATCTTCGAGGGAGCGCAGGAGGGTCTGTTCGTAGATGGCAAGGGCCTGCTGGGTCCGGGCTTCTTCGGCGAGCACACGGTTCCGAACCCGGCCACCATCGAAGAGGTTCCAAAGGAAATCAAGCCCGATACCATAACTGCGATTCTTCCAGTCGATGAGGTCGGCGATCGATTCCAGCCCGAAGGATCCGGCAAGGGAGAAGCGAGGATACAGATCTGCGGTGGCGACACCGATCCGGGCGGTCTGTGCGGCGAGGTTTCGTTCCGCCGCCCGGATATCTGGACGCCGACGTAGAATATCGGCGGGGATTCCAACGGCGAGCACTCCATCCGGGATCGGAATGGGAGCCGGTGGTGAGAGTCTGTCTGCAAGATCTCGAGGAAAAGCGCCAAGGAGTACGCAGATTCGGTGGATGGACATGGTCTCGAGCGTCTCAAGCTGGGGAATCGTCGAGCGAGTGGTGGCGAGGTTGAGCTGGGCTTGACGAAGGTCGAGTTCGGGGGAAAGACCTGTCTCGAATCGAGCGCGAGCGATCTCGAGACTCTCTTCCTGATTGGTCACGTTGACTCTGGCGTACGAAAGTCGCGCCTGAAGTGAACGGAGCTCGACATAGTTCAACGCCACTTCGGCGAACAGGACGACGAGTGTATCTCGATAGTTCTCGATCGTGGCGCTCAGTCTGGCATCGCTCGATTCGATGGAACGGGTGATGCGACCGAATAGGTCGAGTTCCCAGGCTGCATTGAGTCCCAGACCAAAAAAATTATCGGTCCGGGACTGAGGGGGAGGAACGATGCTCGAAGTGCCCTCGCTCGTCCTGGACCGCCGGGCGAAACCGGTTCCGTCCAGGTCGGGGAAACGCTCGCCGCCAGCGACTCCACGCAATGCTTGTGCTTCGCGAATCCGGTGAAATGCTAGCTCGAGATCCAGATTTTCTCGGGAGGAGCGCTCGAGAAGGTCATTCAGAAGGGGATCGTTGAGGGTGGACCACCAGGAGTGAAGAGCTGAATCGTCTTGGTTGAGATCTTCGGCGACCGCAGTGTGCCACGCATTGGGAACTTCGATCTGGGGGGCCTGATAGTCGGGGCCTACTGTGCACCCCAAGCACAACACCAGACCAGCTAGGCTCAAGCCATGCGATTTGTGGTTGAGGGTCGGTTTTTGTCCTGGCATCCGCCACTCCTGGTTCTTTCGATCTTTGCGGAGCCTGAGGTTATTCGAAAGGACCTTTTCTGTCCATGACAGAGAGGCGGGAATGATCGATCGAGCCCGGTGATTGCAGACACCGGGCTACGGCTCACACGTGATTTCGCAGCATGAGCTCTTTGGGATGAGGATTGAGATAGACCTGGCCTTCGAGGTACTCGGTTTTATATTTTTGGACGTAGTGTCGAAGGATGGTCAGGGGAACGATCAGGGGAAGGAGGCCGATTCGATAGTCTTCGATCAGGCCGGAGAGTTCGGATTTTTCCTCCGAGGACAGTTCTTTCTTGAAGTATCCCATCATGTGCTGCATCACGTTGCAATTCTTCGGGCCAGTGGTCTTGAACTGAAGGATCCTCATGAAAAGCATGCCGTACTGACCGGCGATTCGACTGACGGAGTCCTTGGGAGCATTTCCTAGAAGGTGTCCCGCTTCCCGGTAGAGCTTTTGATTGTGGGCGAGAAGGAGCAACTTGTAGCGCTGGTGAAAGGCCATCAAGCCTCCCATGGTAAGGCGCTCGGTGCGAAAAACCTTCCAGGCGTGATAGGCAAAAACCCGGGTGATGAAGTTCTCACGAAGAACGGGATCGTTGAGGCGGCCTTCTTCCTCCACCGGCATCATGGGCCATTTCTCCAGGAGAAAGCGGGCAAAGATGCCCTGACCAGTTTTTGTAGGCATTCCTGACTTGCCGTATACCTTGACCCGTTCCATTCCGCAGCTGGGGGATCGACTCTTCAGAATGTAGGCCGTGAGATCGAGGGTCTCGAGTTCGGCGAGGCGAGTGCGACTCCACTTTTCCATGGCGTCCGTGTGATCAACTTGAGTTCTGGTCGTGATCAGTCGAGGACGCTCCGAGCTGCCAACGAGCCTCAGGCTTTCCCGAGGGATTCCCATTCCAACCTCGACCTCTGGACAGACCGAAACGAACTCGACATAGGGGGCGAAGTGGGGTAGCACGAAACGATCCCGTTTGTGCCCTCCGTCGAATCGAACTTCCTCGCCCAACAAACAGCTTGAGATGCCAACCCGGATTTTTGAACCTCGCTTCGTGTTCAAGTTCGTTTGTTTCTTTTTGACTGTCATGCTGTTTCTTCTCCGACGGAGTGCGCTCGAGCAACCTCCGTCTCTCCCAGGTTGTAACGGTCCATGTAAGCTCCCACGCGAAGCTTCCTGGCAGTATTGTCCGAACTCATGAAGCGGATCTTTCCGAAGACGTTTCGTACCGGTCCCCAGGCTCGATCGTATCGCCCCAGGACCCAGAAGATACCGCTGTATGAATTGGGATTGCGGCCATCAAGAGCGTAGGTATTGTTGAGTTCGATCATCACGGAGAGAGCCTCTCGGGGAGAACGGGTCCATTCCAGGATTTTCTTCCCCCAGAGCATTCGCAGATAATTGTGGATCTCTCCCTCTTGCACAAGCTGAGTCTGAGCGGCGTTCCAGAGGCTGTCGTGAGTTTTTGCCGCTGAGAACTGTTGCAGGTCATAGACGTATTCTCTGGGGTCGGCTTCGTGGTCTTCAAGCGTGATTCTGGCCCAGGTGGGCAGGGACTCGTAGAGATCGTAGTCATCTCTCTTGGAGCTGTGGTTGTAGCCGACCTCTCGCCAGGTAACAAGTTGATCAAGGAAAGCCTCTGCGGCCTCGCTCATTCCCCACCAGCCCTGCCTTTTTCCCGATCGTTTGCGAGAGAGCCGCTCCTGATTCCAGTTTTCGTGCTCCGCGAGTCGGTGGAAGACCTCGTGGCTGGAGATGTGCCCGAAGTGAAGATAGGGAGAAAGTCCGCTACTTCCGTCCCGATCGGGCCTGTTGCGGTCCGAGGCATAGTGGGTGAGTTTTTCCCCGAGAAACGTCTGAAGTCGGGAGGACGCCGCCCGACTTCCGCCCGGTAGATTCACCGGATGGACGGAGTGGTCGATCTCAAGGGAGGCCAGGGCGGAGGGAGTGGCGTTCAGGAGTTCGCCGGTTGCAAGAGGCCATTGGTCTGAGATCTTCTTCGGAATGACAGTCAGGCGGGGTAGGCTGCCGCGTTTTGGAAGATCTTTTGAGGGATGAAAGGGGAGGTGCAGGGGAAGCTCTTCCTGAAGATAGCGACGGAAGGCGAAGGCTGTTGGAAAGACTTTTTCTGTCGCCGAAAGAGGCAAGAGTCCGTTGGAGTCAACGCTCTCGAGAAGGACACCCAGCTTTGCTGCCGCGGATTCAACCATCCTTGGCAGGAAGAAGCATGGGAAGTCGTCCGTCACAACCACGCATGATCGGGCGGCCAGGGCAGAAAGCAGTCCCTTTCCCCGGTTCTTCGCGGGTTCGACATAGGGATAGTAGGCGATATCCGTTTTCGCCAGATGGTGGGAGTTGTCCTTCATACCTTGAAGCATGAAGGCATGGAGTCGATCGCTAGCCCACCGGTAGTCGGAGCGGACTGCCTCGAGGATCAGGAGAGGCTTTGAGAGTTCTTGCGACCATTCGAGTGCTCGGTCCAGGGAGTAATTCCAGGTCGTTCGTCGATTCGCCGTCATCCAGTAGAGGACGAAGTCTCCGTCGGGTCGAACGTTCGATTGGTTCCTTTTTCGACACCTCAAATCTGATTCTTCTATGGAGGATGGAATCATCCGGCTAGCTCCCGGTGGGGTTTGATCCGAGGGGACCCGGAAGTTGAGCGTTTGCCCGTTTCTTTTCTTCCGCGGAGCGTTTGATTCCGCGCAGCATTCCGTTGAAGACAATTCTGTGAAGGGGGCTCACCAGGCACCAGTAGAGAATTCCGCTCAGTCCTTTTGGCTTGAAGCGGGCGGACTGAATGAGCCGGCAGGCCTCCGGATTGGATTCGACGGGCTTGATTTCAAAGGAAAGCTCGGCGATGCCCGGAAGCTTCATCTCCGCGCGTAGCTCCAGTTTGCGACCCGGTTCAACGCCAGTGACTCTCCAGAAATCCAGGGCCTCCCCGTACGCGACCGTTTCGGGATCCCTTCGACCTCGCCGAAGTCCCGGCCCACCAATGAGTCGGTCCAGGAGGCCGCGCAGTTTCCACAGCCCATCGGCTGCATACCAGCCGTGACTTCCACCGATGCAGCATACAGCACGATAAACCTCATCGGGTGGGGAACCAACGAGAACTTCCCTTCGGTCGAGATAGACCTTTCCTCCTGCCCAGTCCGGATCACCGGGAATCGGGCCCGCATCCGACCAGCTGGTTTCGGCGATTCGATTCCCGAGAGCGACATCAATCGCTTCTTTGACCGTCAGAAGGTTCTGAGGCATCAGGGTTGCCGCTCTTTGATCTCGACACACCACTCGGTTGCGAAGACCTTCTGCAAGGGGGCGAGCAATTCGGTGGCTGATCGGAGTCACCAGATGAATCCAGAGAGAGCTGAGCTTCGGGGTGAGGATCGGAACGGGTAGGACCAGTCGTGTTCTCAGTCCTCGCGATTCAGCCATCGTTCGCATCATGGCTCGATAATTCATGACCTCGGCCCCCCCGATGTCCAGGGTTTGCCCGATCGTCTCCTTTGTTTCCAGGCAGCGAACCAGATAGTGCAAAACGTTTTCGATGGCGATGGGCTGGCATTCGGTATTGACCCAGCGAGGGGTCACCATGACCGGCAAGCGTTCAACCAGATAACGGAGGATCTCGAACGATGCCGAACCCGATCCGATGATCATGGCGGCGCGAAACACGGTGACCGGGACTCCACTTCGTGCGAGCTCCCGTTCGGTCTCGCGCCGTGAGGTGAGGTGTTCGCTGAGGCACTCCCCGGTTTCTCCGAGGCCGCCAAGATAAATGATTCGTTTGACCCCCGCGCTGGACGCAGCTCTCGAGAAGGTTGCGGCAAGATCTCGGTCTCTGTTTCGATATTCAGAACCGGCAGCCATCATGCTGTGCACCAGGTAATAGGCGGCCTCGCATCCTTGCATGGATTCGGTGAGCTTTTTCTCTTCCTCGATCGAGCCGGATACAATCGTGTTCCGGGGATGTTTGGCCCAGGGACGGGACTGGAGCTTGTGTTCTGATCGGGCGAAGCTGCGGACCCTGTATCCGGCTTCAAGGAGTCGGGGAATCAGGCGTCCCCCGATGTAGCCGGTGGCGCCGCTCACGAAGATTTGTTGGGAAGATCTGGTATTTGTCATGATTTTGTCCTTGATCAGGAGGTTATTCGCAGGAAACCATGACGCGGATTCACCGAAACAAGATTGATGAATATTTCCCTTTGACCCATGCGATGCTGACCGTGAATCCATCGAGGGATGGGTTCTACGTTGCCAGCTCCGTTGTACCGTCCGGGTTCAATTCAAGACGCGAGGATCAGAGAAAGTCACCTCGCTATTTTGAACGATGAGGCCTACCAGACCCTCACTTTCGTCCAGCGGCAAATCGTGGTCAAAGAGGAATTCGTCGTTGAGGAAAAATCTTGTTTTATTCCCTTTCACATCGACCGCTATTTTCACGTCGTTGCTGTCCTCTTTTACGACTTGCCCCCGCCAGCTTCCGAGGATTTCCAGTCCACCAGGATTTCCGTCCTCGTCTGTCTTTAGCTTGGCGAGGAATGCACCGTTACTAACAAAGACGAGTATCTTCTCTGGCGAGGTTGCATTGGCACCAAAGACGCACCCGAGCATGCTGCTTCCTTCGAATTTCCCCAGCGGGCGAGCGTTCAGTTCATAGCGGAAGTCGCCCTCGAACGGCTCGGTAAAGAAGGTGATTTTCGGGAAGTCCGATTTTCCGGTGATGCTATCCCGGTCGATCTGGGTCCAGCCGTCGCCCCCGGACCACTTCTCTGAATCCGCCGAGAAGGGAAGGCGTTTCCAGCGCCGGGTTTCGATCTGGTTTTCCTTCATCACCGATTCTTTGAGAGCGATGAGGTCACGGTGTCCGCCGATCATGCGATTGCCGACGTTCACGAAGTGGGCGGCCCGGCGAGGAAGCTTGAGGTCCTGATACTTTTTGGCCATCTCGGACACTTTCGCGACAAACCCAGCATCTGCAGCGGCGGTGTCCAGTGCAACGGATGAATCGAGTTTTTGGATGCGTTCGATGCATCGATCGGCAAGCGTGTTCGCCGTCAGGTCGGGTCGCAGGTCGAGGGGACGATCCGGAGTGGTGATGGCTCTTGCGCTTCCAATCGCGCGGCGGTAGGAAAAGAGAGATTCATCCTTTCGCTTCTTGAGTAGGTTCAACACTTCAGCACGCTCGAAGGCCGCGACCAGGTCGTCAGGTCGCTTTTGCAAGGCCCACTGATAGGTTTCGAGGGCGGCCTCGTATTTCTTGTGATCGCGCTGTTTTCGTGCCTTCTTTACGAGGAGGGTGGCTTTCTCGGCCGGCCCGAAATAGAGGTCATGAAGCTCGTAGATCCATTTCTTGAACGTCTCCTCGAATTGCTCGAAGGACTTGATTTCAGAAATCCGAGCCTTCTTGATGAAGATCTCTTCGAAGCGTTTGAAGGTGTCGTGCTTGCCGCCGGATTTGTACGACTTGATGAATTTTTGATAGGGCCGGAGGAACACGCGTTCGCTGGCGTCATTTTCGTAGTTGTGAATGAAATATACGAGACCCCAGCCTACCGGGTAGTAGCTTCCCGGATAAGAGCCACGCTCCAGGAAGGAAAGAACCGTTTTGATGGATGGTTCACCACGGTCCAAAATCGCTCGCAAGTTGCGGAGACGACCTTCGGGGATGAGGTTCGTTTGGACGAAGCCAGAGGGCAAGAGACGGGCTCCTTCGAAGTAAGAGGCTGTTCCCTCGTTGAGCCACCCCGGGATGATGTTGCCAGGAGAGATCATCTCCGTGAACTGATGAGAGGCCTCGTGAAACAGTGTGCTCCACAGAGCGGATCCTGAACGACCGTCCGAGGCTGGATTGTAGGTCGCGACCTTGTTTTCTCTGGGGCTAAAGAAACCGCGAACGCTGGGAGGATTGTCTCCTTCGTGCTGATCAAACTCTTTTCGATCGTTGTAGATGTGCAGGGTCAGACGAGCGGTGCCGCCGCCCCTTGTCTTGTGATCAAAGACCTTTCGGTAAAACAGGTTCATCTGTTCCATGGCATTGGCAACGGAGTGAGCAAGCTCGCTGCCCATGTTCGTCACGACGGTGTAGTTGGGCTTCTTGACCTTCTCTGCGTTGTCCCAGTTCCTGTGTTTTCGATCGTGAGCGGCGAGTCTTTTTGAAGAGTTCTTTTTCTTGGGAATCGAGATGTCCATCCCGGAAGCAATCAGGGACTGTTCGGCACCCTTCTTTCGGAAGATCTTCTCCAGTTCCTTCTGGGCTTCAAGGGTGAGACCGGTTCCTTTGCAAAGTGAAAGAAGGTCCACCGCATTGACGTAGTACCCCTTCGATTTGCAGGTCTTGCTGAGGTCGAGGAGAGTTGCCGCGTAGGCGTCGAGAAGGCCGTTCGCCTCCTCGTGCAGCGGGTCGATCTTTGCGATTTTCTCTTGAAGCGCTTTTGTCTCGGGAAGGTCGGCCTTCGTCTTTGCTGGCTTGTCTGATTCTGATGGGGCGTTCCGATATGCATCGATCGATAGAGTGGCATACCAGAGGGAGTTGTCTTTTTTTCCCAAGGACTCACAACATTGGCTGGCGAGGGCAAGGAGTTCCGGGTTTGACGGAGTGTATTCGAGCTCCTTGATCGCAAGGGTGAGCGCCGCTTCCCACTTGCTTTGAGACACCAGTGATCGAACTTCGTTCAACCCCATGACCTCTTCGTCGATCTCATCAGCGAGCACACCATCGGCCAGGGTCGGCGCGAGGCAAAGAAAGGGGAGGAGGAAGATTGAAAAAATCTTCGTCAGGATGAGTCGCGATCGGGGGGAATTGGTGTTCACAATCGTCTCCTGAATGAATCGGGGTGGATACGGTACGGCGTTCATCTTCCCTGGGCCCTTTGTACCGCTTTTGGGGGTTTGATGCAACCAGGTGGCAGGAGTGGATCATTGCCGTCAAACAGAAGATAGATCGAAGTCGTCCATCGGTCGCAGCAGACCAACGATCATCCTGGTGACGTCCTGGAGGAGCTGTGCATTGCTCTGCTTTGTTGCGGCAGCGTGCGCTCCTTCTGGGAACAGAATGCGCTCCCGGCAGATTGTGGCCGCACCGAATGCGGCAGCGTGCACGGCGCGCTCCGGTTCCGGGTGCCGGATCTGATCCCGGTGTCGGAGCAGCGTATCGGTCATGAAGCGATGCTGGCTTGCGCGTCGATCTTTCATGGATGGATCGATGTCGTCCGGGTCGTTTCGAACGTGGAGCGCCAGGGCTCGCAAGAGGTGTCGACGTCCCTGAAAAGTGTCGATCAGGTACCGGGTGATCCAGCCGGAGGCTCGCACCAGGTCAGCCGGTGGGTCACCCTGCCTGAGGGTCCACTCCTCGATCCAATCCGCCAGGCCTGCGTCGTACCTCTCGTAGAGCCCTGACAGCAAGGCCTTCTTGTCCTGGAATCGGTTGTAGAACGAGCCGACGGATGTGCGAGACGCGCTCACGATTTCGGCGATGGAGATTCGATTGAACTCCCGGTCGGCAAGGAGGCGATCGGTGGCGTCCAGGATCCTCTCGAGAGTCTCCTGGCTGCGTTTCTGCTTCGGAGGTCGCATTGAATTGATCCTTGCCATGATTAAAATTAGAATATGATTCTTTTTCTTTGTCAAATGGTAATTCTGGCGAATAGTGCTTCTGATAAGGATCAGGTGCGTGATTTGACAGCGCGTGCGATCCGATTAGGAACCGAAAAAGAAGGAGATTCTATTTTGAAACCCATTTCATCCGTCAGGGATAGCGCATGCATTTCCTCCTGCCATTTTATCAAGACCCGATTTCTCCTCGTCCGGCTGCTTCTCGTTCTTCCCTTCATCTTCGTTGTTGCGGGGGCCAGCTGTGGGGATATCAGCCAGGAGGGTATCGAGGGGCGCTGGACTCTCAGTCATCGGAAGCCCGGTGTTGTCGACGTGGAGACGGTGGAGCTAAAGGTAACCAGGGGAGAGGGGCATTCTGTCACGGCGGAGGTGTCCATTCCCGGCGTTATCGTACCCTTCGAAGGTACGTTCGACCCGGAGACGGGGGAGCTTTCCCTCATCGCTTACAAGGGGTCGGAGTCCGCGACCATCAACCTCAAATTGAAGGACGGCCAGCTCAACGGGGAGGGCGACCTGCCAATCGGGCAACTGACCTTTGAGGGGCGTCGAGCAACGGGGAGCGCAAAGACTCCGGTCAAGATGGAATTTGTTGGGCCGAGGCCGAGTGAATTCCTTCGCGGCGACCTTCCTCCGGCGCTAGAAAAGGCCTGTAAGAAGATCATCGAGAAGACCATGAAGGAGCGCGACGTCGTCGGCCTTTCCATGGCCCTCATCGCCGATAATAAGGTGATCGACGTTCTCAGCTCCGGTTGGCAGGATTTTGAAAAGGATATCCACGCGACGGCCCGGACCATGTACCGGTGGGCTTCTGTCACCAAGCCGATGACGGCAATCGCGGCGCTCCAGCTCGTTGCCTCCGGTGATCTCGACTTGAATGCCGACGTCCGCAAGTACGTGCCCGAATTCGACAAGGGCGTCGTGATCAGTGTAAGAGATCTTCTTGCTCACAAGTCCGGGATTCCTCACTCGACCCAGACGACCGTTCGCACGGTCAAGGAGTACGACGATCCTCACCCCTTTGTGGATCGTATTGCCTCCCTCGACATGTTTGTCGAGTCCGATCTGATCTTCAAACCCGGCAGCGCCCACAGCTATTCGACTCCGGGATACGTATTGCTTGGCGCGGTGATCGAGCGCGCCGGCCGCAGCCCCTACGCGGAACAGGTCATGAAACGGATCTGTCAGCCCCTGGGGATGGAGAGCATGCGTCCTGACTACATCTGGGAGGAGGTTTCAAACCGTAACGTACCCTATCAGCATACGGACATCGGCCCGCTACCGACTCAGTGGGATGACATCTCCTGGAAGCTTCCGGCTGGCGGTTGGCTGTCGACCGTCGAGGACATGGGGCGGTTCGCCATTGGACTGATGGGGACAGAGCTCCTCGATGGGGCGCTGCGATCCTCGATGCGGTCCATGCACACCGACTACGGTGACGGTGTCAAGGGCTATGGCCTTGGCATTAACGTCGCGAAGTATGATGGGAATCCTGTTCTGTACCACGCCGGTGGTCAGGTCGGTGCTTCAAGTTTTCTGGTGTGCGCCATCGAGTCGGGCCACGCCGTTGCGATCATGACCAACACGGAAGGCATCGGGCTGTCTGATCTCGCTTTTCAGGCCCTGGATCACCTCATGGACAAGGTACCCTCAAGCGTGAAAAGTTCGCGCTAGTCGGCTCCGACCTCGGCAAGAAACGAACCCGTTCCCGGAAAATCGCCGTAGCTCCCGGTGGCGGGTTCGGCCTTTGCGTCTCCTGGGTCATGGGAGAGGCAGTCTGCCCCGTTTCCTGAGTGCTCATCGTGATTCACTGACTTCCTTGGTCATGACGCAGCGAAACCCGATATGGGACATGCCTGTGTCTTGAGCGGTACCTCGACGACCGGCGGGACGATAGGCAGAGCAGTAGCGGTCGTGGCAAAGAAACGAGCCGCCACGAGTGACCCGTTGGGATTCGTACGGATGGCGGGGATCGAAGTATTTTGGCGGACCTTTTGGATTGACCACGAGTTCACCTTTTCCGGCGCGGTGACGATAGAGATCGACGCGCCACCAATCCTGGCACCATTCCCAGACGTTTCCTGACATGTCATGAAGACCGTATCCATTGGGCGGGTAGCTCTTTGTTGGCGCAGTCCGTCCGTAGCCGTCATTCTTGCTGTTCTCGTTCGGGAAACTTCCCTGCCAGATGTTTGCCGGTGGAGCTTCCTTTTCTGAGAACGATTCGTTTCCCCATGTGTAGGAATTGGATTCAAGTCCTCCGCGAGCGGCAAACTCCCATTCGGCTTCGGACGGGAGACGTTTTCCCGCCCATTCACAGTACTTGACGGCGTCGTCCCAGCTGACTTGAACGACCGGGTGATCGTCTAGACCCTCCAGGTTGCTTTCCGGTCCTTCGGGGTGACGCCAGTTTGCTCCGGGAGTCCACGTCCACCAGGCCGCATGGTTGTTCAGGGGGACCGGGATCCCGGGTGGGTCAAACACCATTGAACCGGCAATCAATTTGTCGTCGGGCGGCCTGGGTGTGCCGGGTGGGACTTGTTTCTTGAGGTCTTCCCATCGGGGTTTTCGTTCGGCTTCGGTCACGTAGCCGGTAGCTTCGACGAACTTCGCAAACTCGGTGTTTGTAACCTCGACGATGTCCATCCAGAAGCCATCGACCTTGACCGGATGGGCGGGCATTTCCACACTGCGGGCCATCGGATCCGAGTCCAGGGATCCCATGAGGAAACTGCCCCCAGGAATCCACACCATGCCCGGAGGCGATGAAGGATTGTCTTGATTGACCTCGGCTTTCTCACACCCGGTGAGAAGTGCCAAAGCAAAGCCGAGGCCGATCAAAGCAATAAGAGGAGGAGTCTTCACCGGACTAGTTCGTCTGTCCGGACCCCTTCTGAAGGGATTCGAGAACTCGGTCCAGGTTGAAGCTACCCGGCTTTTGTCGAGGTGGATATTCCTGGAAGGTTTTCAGGAAGCCGCCGACGTAGGCTGCTCCCGGAGCCAGTAAATACATTCTTTCCGCGCGCCATTGTCCATAGCCGATGGACTCGTGATCGGCGCGCTCGAATGGGTCCTGGCGAAGATTCATCAGCTTGGGAAAACGGAGAGTGACGTACGGTTCTTGCCAGACATCAAATCCGTGTGCACGCTGCTCGGAAAACATCATTTTCCAGGGTCCGTAGCGCAAGGCTGATAGTTCGCCGTCATCGGTGAAATAGAACATTTCATTGCGCGGCCATTCCTTCGTTTCGCCCTTGAAGTAAGGCAGCAGATTGTAACCGTCGAGATGGACCCGATAGGTCATGTCACCGGCTTTGTGGCCTTTCAACAGTTTTTCCTTGATGTTGTGATCACCGGCGACGGCAAGCAAGGTCGGCATCCAGTCTTCTTGGGAGATGATCTCGTTGGAGATCTGTCCGGGCTTGATCTTGCCAGGCCACCGCATCATCATCGGCACACGGAATCCGCCTTCCCAGGTCGTGTTCTTTTCGCCCCGGAACGGGATCATGCCGCCGTCAGGCCACGTCATCAGCTCGGCGCCGTTGTCCGTCGAGTACATCACGATCGTGTTGTCGGCAATCCCTAGCTCGTCCAGCTTGTCCAGAAGTTGTCCCACGTGACCGTCATGCTCTTTCATGCCGTCGGCATAGATGCCTTGACCGGTTGCGCCCACGGAGGATTCCTTGAGGCGCGTCCAGACGTGCATCCGGGTGGAGTTGAACCAGACGAAGAACGGCTTTTCGGCTTCGTGGGCACGGTCGATGAAATCAAGGCTGGCAGTCAGGAATTCGGAGTCGATTGTCTCCATTCGTTTTTTGGTGAGGGGACCGGTGTCTTCCATCTTGCCGTCTGCGTAGCTGTGGATCACTCCTCGGGGGCCGAACTTTTCTTTGAATTCGGGATTCTTCGGGTAGTCCACATTCTCGGGCTCTTCTTCGGCATTCAGGTGATAGAGATTTCCAAAGAACTCGTCAAAGCCGTGATTGCTCGGAAGGTGCTCATCGAGGTCGCCCAGATGGTTCTTGCCGAACTGTCCGGTCGAGTAACCCATGGGTTTCAGCAGCTCGGCAATGGTCGGGTCTTCCTTGTAGAGCCCTTCCTTGGCCCCGGGCAAACCAACCTTGAGGAGACCGGTACGATACGGGCTTTGTCCCGTGATAAACGCCGCTCGTCCAGCTGTGCAGCTGTTCTGTCCGTAGGCGTCGGTGAAGAGGATGCCTTCGTTGGCAATGCGGTCGATGTTCGGCGTCTTGTATCCCATCATGCCTCGGTTGTAGGCACTGACGTTGAACCAGCCGATGTCGTCGCCCCAGATGATCAGAATGTTGGGCTTTTTGGGCTGGGCGTCTGCTGATAGCGCGAAGAATGCCAGCAGTGCCAAGATGAGCAGGCCAGACGCCTTGCTCTTCCGTGGAGGTGTAAACATCGCAGAATCCCTTTCGTTTCAAATTGTTCGTGGTTCGGACTGGTTTTGTTGATGACTTCTCGGAAGAGGGTCCCCGAGTGAGCTGAATGTAGATTCCAGGTTCATGGCCAGGCTCTTCCCCGCCCGGACATAACCTGCTCCTGAACTGAAAACACTATGGGCCATTGACTTGTCGAAGCCGAGCAGACGATAACCTTCTTTCGCGAAAAGGTATACACCCAGAACCGGTATTTTGCACCCAGGTTGCGGCGAACAGCGGATGGTGTTTTTCCTGACGGCGACTTCTTGGTCTTCTGGGGAGTGGAAAGTCCGTCGCCAGTCAGCGCGGTGCTGGACGATATTTGAGGCTCAGATCCCCGCGCCGATCGCTCCGGAATCGTGTACACTGGTTGGACTTTTCGAGCCGTTACATGTTTTTACGGGGTGACCATGGCGGACCATCAGAAGGAAGGTTCCATCTCCGACAATCCGTTGCTCTCGGAGAGTGCCGATTCGTGGGAACGACTCATTGAAGCCATTAATCCGGCTTCCTTGCTCTATATCATTGACTCTCGAATGGGGCATCTATTGAGGAGCCGTTTGACGGCCGAGGACATCTACCAGCAGGTCTTGTTGGAAGCTTGGTCCAGACGAAAAGATATCCGGTGGCGGGGTATCCGTGCCTTTCGCTCGTGGGTGTTGACGGCGGTGAACAGTCGGCTCCGCGATGCGATCGATCATGAGACGGCGGAGAAACGCGGTGGAGCGGCAGCAGCGTTGACAGGATCACCTCTTTCTTTCCACGCCGACGACTCGACCGGACCGGCTTTCCCTTGGCCGATTTCGTCCACGACGCCGGGCCGTCTTGCGATCTACCGGGAGATTGCCGAGGCGATGGGGAGAGCACTTGACACCGTTCCTTCCGAAAGCCGTGAAATTGTTCATCTGCGACTTTTTGAGCAGCTTGATTTCGAAGAGATCGCGACGAAGACTGGCGTTTCTTCTGCCGCGGTTTCCCACCGTTTTCGAAAAGGGCTTTCGCTCTACCGAAGGAGTCTTCGTCGTGAGCGTCTCGTTTCTACCAGCGATGGATTTCGATCCCTCAATGCAACGGGGCCGGAGGCTCCTCTCTCCGAGATAGAAGACCATGATTCAGAATCATGACGATGAGACGTTCCTCGACCGATTGCTTGAGAGTGCTATTCAGCAGCTAGAGAACGGTCAGGAACCCCAGGGCGTTTCTGCGCTCGACATTCCGCCCCACCTTGTCTCTCGGGCTCGGGAGACGATTCACTTGGCGAGGGAAACATCGATCGTCCTTTCGACCGATACGCCGGTTGTGTCGGGTTATACGATCGAGAGCTCTCTTGGACGTGGGGGGATGGGTTCTGTTTATCTGGCCCGACAGGACAGGATTGGAGGTCGGCTGGTTGCTCTGAAGGTTTTTCCCGCATTTCTTCGTCATCAACCAGAATCGAAACGTCGCTTTCTCTCCGAGGTTCGTGCTCTTGCCAAGATGAAGCACTCAAATGTTGTTGAAATTTATGATGTTATCTCCTCCGAATCGATCCTTGCCTATGCAATGGAATGGATCGAGGCGGGATCTTTTGGGGAGTTTGTCGAAGAGTTTTGGACAAACTCGGTCGAGCCAGTTTCATCTCGCTTGGAAGGGTTCTTGGGTGAGCCAAGAGTTTCTGAGTCTGGGGTTCGGTTCATTTGCCGGGTCGGGATTCAGGTCGCTCGGGCGCTTGCGCATGTACACATGGAAGGGCTCCTCCACCGGGATGTGAAGCCTTCGAATATTCTCATTCGACCGGACGGGACGGCGGTTCTCGTCGATTTCGGTCTGGCCCGGGATGCAGAGCGAACGGCTCATACCCAGGAGGGTTCGTTTCTGGGTACTTTGTCCTACGCTTCTCCCGAGCAGCTTCGAGGAGATCACCAACTGGTGGATGGTCGGAGCGATGTCTATTCCCTTGGAGTCTCTCTTTATCATGCGTTGACTGGCAGTATTCCTTTCCAGCAACGCACGGTGAATGAGCTTCTCCGGGCTCTGGAGTCGGGAGACTGTCCTCCTCTTCGAAAAGCCAACCCACGGCTTCCGTCCGATCTCCAGACAATTATCGAGACGGCCATGGATCCCATGATCCAGCGACGTTATCAAACTGCCGAAGACCTGGCGGATGACCTCGAGCGGCTCCTGGCGCTTCATCCGATCCGGGCTCGACGTGCATCCCTGATAAAGCGTTCCGTGAGGTTCGCACAGAGGAATCGCAGAAGTGTTCTGCTCACACTGCTGGGGGGGAACCTTTTCCTGCTGCTAGTGGCCATTCTCTGGCTTGTAGATTTCGTGCCTCGTGCTACGGCCGATCAACTCCGACGTGCCCGTCGGGTGTTTCTCACCTCGGACGACATCGAGACGCGCATCGTTGAAGGTGACGAACCGGAGCGACCTGAGAGGCCGGCCCTCTCTCTTCAAGTTGCCCAGAACGCAGTGAAGGAGTATGAGAATCTACGGCTCCGACATCCCTTCGTGGGACTTGCAACAGAGCTCGAAAGAGAGACCGTTGCACTGTGCGTTGCACTAGCGGAGTCTCGTGAATCTCTTCCACCTGGCGACACGCTGGGTGACTTGGCGCCTCTTACCTGGAGATATGCTCGGTCCTGGCGAGCAGTTGCCTCTGGACCACCGCCTCTGTTGAGGAGGATCGAACTCGATGAAGCAAGCCCCCTCGATCTTCATTGTTTGGGTCTTCTTGCTTTTCTCTGTGGAGATTTTTTTGAAAGTGACCGGGCCTGGAGAATGCTCGGACCCTTCGAATCCTGTGGCGCTTTTCTTCAAATTGCTCGGATTCAGTCCTTCACTCGTATGGGCTTTCCCGCGACGGCGCTCGATCTACTGGATCGGGCCGAGGACTCCCGCAGAGAGCTTGGCGATATCCACGTTTCGCTGATGCTCAAGGTTATGAAGAAAGTGGAAGAGACAATCTCGACGCCTCGTCGGGAGTTGTCCCGGCGTGAGGGGGCGATCCTTGAAGCTCGAAGAAGTTACGCTGCATCAACGGCGAAAAGCGGTGACCACCGCGGAATCGCTCAGGATCTGGTTGTCCTTGTCCGCTACGAGACCCGCCGTGAGGATTACCGAGCCCTCCTGGTTCGGCATGCAAGAGCCTGGTGGCAAGGGCTCGATGGGGAGGCTCAGTTCCGGACACTTCTCGAGGCCTTCGAGGAGAATCCTTGGGACGACCGTTCGTTCTTTGCTCTGCTTCAGACTTACTCTGCTAGCTGCACGTCGCTCGCCATTGCTGAATCCCTCGATCACCAGAAAATATTTTCAGAAAGTGCGCCGATGGCGTCGAATTTCTCCGCTCTCGAACACCAGGTTGATGATTTGTTCATGATCCACGAGAGAATGGAGGCTACAGACATGAAGTTTTGGACCCGACTCCGGGAGTATCCACTCCATCGCCAGTTCGATGTGATCCGATCCAGGTTTCCCGAGTGGAAGAATATTTCGGGAGAGGGGATCCTCAAAAAATCTGAATCTCTGCGGCAGAGATTCACGGTGGCAACGAGCATGGTTCCGGTGGTTGCCGGTGTGTCCATGCTTGTGAATACGCTCCTCCCACAACAGCTTTCTGCCCAGGTTGTCTCGCACCAAAAAATCAGTGCACTTTCTGGAGGATTTGCTGGACCACTTGATGCGGAGGACAACTTCGGTTCTCCGGTCGTCAACATCGGTGATCTGGATGGTGATGGAGTCAATGATCTTGCGGTCGGGGCTCCTCTTGATGACGATGGAGGCAGCGATCGTGGCGCAGTGTGGATTCTCTTCCTGCGCGACGACGGTACGGTGAAGGCTCATCAAAAGATCAGTAGCACCATGGGCGGCTTTGGTGGCGCTCTTTCCGATGAAGCTTCCTTTGGCGCAGGAATTGCGCTCCTGGGAGATATCAATGGGGATCAGTGCCCGGAGCTTGCGGTTGGTGCCGGCGGAGATGCTGACGGAGGCACTCGTCGGGGAGCTGTCTGGATTTTCTCTCTGGAAACCGATGGCACCGTCAAGAGTCAGTCCGAGACCAAGATCAGTGATACCGCGGGGTGCTTTGACGGAGTGCTTGAAGATTTCGACAACTTTGGTCGTTTCCTGGTTCGGATTTATGATCTGGACGGAGACGGCATCGACGAACTCGGAGTTCACCTCCACGACGATGATGGCGGCTCCGAGGCCGGGGCGATCTGGATCCTCTTCCTCGAACCCAGCGGGAAGGTCCGACGTCACCAGAAGATCAGCGCTTTGGAGGGTGGGTTTACCGGGGGCCTCACCGCCGGCGATCAGTTCGGTAACTCCTTCGCTGCGCTCGGGGATCTGGATGGAGACGGCATCTGTGACCTCTCTGCCGGTGCCCCTCTTGATGATGATGGTGGACCGGATCGAGGAGCGGTATGGATTCTTTTTCTAAATCCAGACGGGACCGTGAAAGGGCACAAGAAGATCAGCGATGCTCCGGGTCCCGATGAGTTCCCAGGTGGGCTTGATGACGAAGATTACTTCGGTCAATCTCAGGCCTCTCTTGGTGACCGTGACGGCGATGGTGTCTGTGAGCTAGCGGTGGGGGCCAATCGGGACGATGATGGGGGGATCGACCGGGGATGTGTTTGGATTCTCCATCTGGATCCAAGCGGCTGTGTTCTGTCTGTCGATAAGATCAGTGATACGGCAGGAAATTTTCCGGGAGAGCTTGATGACCACGATCGATTTGGGCAGCGCCTGACGACAGTAGGGGACCTGAATCGCGATGGTGGAGTGGACCTTGCGGTCGGAGCTAGCTGGGATGACGATGGAGCCTCGAACGAGGGAGCTGTCTGGATTCTCTTTCTTGAAAAAACCTGCGTTGCCGGCTCGGTTGGGTCGGATGTTTCCCCGATTCCGTGTCGGAGTGACCTCCTTACTGTAAACGGACAGGCCGGTCAAGTATCCATTTTTACCGAAGAGCCAATCACCGTCGGGCTTCTTCCATCCCCTCTGGGGCCGCAGGATCCGAGCTATGTCTTGTGGGCGTGGATAGGTCCCCCTACCCACGACTCTTCTCTCCAGGTTGGGTCGGTGTTCCTTGGTTGTGCTGTCAATCCCACTCCCTTTCAGGTGTTCGACTCGCCCCAGCCTTATCGCTGCGTAATCCGGGGGATGCCTGAAGTCTTTTGTGCGGGAGTAACGGTTTTCAACGCATCTCCGGCTGTCCCCTTCTCCATCCCCAGGCCTGGTGGATTCAGGACTCCGATCACCTTCACGTTGCAGGCAGTCATCCAGGACAACGGGGCGCCCAACGCCCTTGGGTTTTCGATGACGAATGGAGTCGAAGTGTCCGTGAGCGCACCGTGAGCCCGAACATCCTTGGATGACGGGGATCCGATGAAAGATTGATGGGCACACTCCGGTGCCGCGATCGTATAGAGCCAAACAAACGAGCCGGTTTGTCGGCGAAATCCCTGGCGTGACGGTGCAGGTCGAGAAGTCACGCCAAGAACAAGGCGACTCATTGCTTCTCGGAGGACCCTGTCATGCCTGATTTGCTGCTCTCTGCCGTCGCGGCCTTGCTTTCGATGGCCCCGCTCACCGATCGCGTCGAGGGATGGCGTTCCGATCTCGATCACCTGGTCACCCAGGCGCAGGAAGTCCACGCCAATCCGCTTCGGCCGGCGTTCTCTACCGAGTTCCAGGAAGCTGTCGATGAGCTCCGGGGAGATATCCCCGAGCTCTCGGATGATCAAGTCCTGGCTCGGATGCTGCGATTGTGCGCGATCCTGAATGACGGACATACGGCGCTCTACGGACCAGGACCTGACAGTCCTCTCGAGTTCGAAAGGCGCGTACTCCCGTTCAAGTTTTACTGGTTTCCAAGCGGCCTCCACGTTGTCGATGGTGCGGGCGATTGGGCTCGTTTTGCGGGTCATCGTGTCTTGCGGTTCGGGGAACTTTCGTCCGATGAGGTCTTGAAGCGAATGTCCGGATATCGTGGCGTTGACAACGAAATGACCTGGAGATGGATGGGGCCACAGTTCTATGTGCGTCAACTTGGCTTACTTCGCGAAGTGGGCGCCATCGCCGAGGGCGGTGCTGTCGAAATGACGCTTCTTGCGCCCGATGGGGAGGAGCGGACCGTGAGCGTTCCGGGCGGCGATCATGATCTGGTTCGCAAGCTGCGCCCGTTTCCTTCCGGGAACCCACCTTTGTATCTCACCAAAGTAGACACCAACTACTGGATGCAGCCGCTCTCGGACCAAGGAGCGGTCTATGTCCAGTTCAACCAGGTTCGCAACTCCCGGCGCGAGAATTTGCACGCCTTCAGCAACCGACTGCGCAAGGCTCTTCAAGAAAAGGATATGACGACCTTGATCGTCGATGTTCGCCACAACAATGGTGGCAACAATACCCTCGTCCGTCCCCTGATTCGCACCATGATCGAATTCGAGATGCGTTCCGACAGCACCCGCATCTTTGTTCTCATGGGGAGGAATACGTTCTCAGCCGCGCAGAACTTCATCAACCGGGTAGAGAGGTGGACCGACGCCAGGTTTGTCGGGGAGGCAAGTTCCTCCTGTCCAAATTTCGTGGGCGAGGAAAATGAGATCGAGTTACCCTACAGCCGGGTGCGGGGGAGCATCTCTAACCTCTACTGGCAGGACTCCGATCCCTGGGACAAGCGCCCGTGGATTGCGCCAGACTTCCCGGTCGAGCTGACGGCGGAGCAGTATATACGCGGCATTGACCCTGGGCTGGAGCTGGTCCTGGAACAGCTGCGTTAAGTAGGTTTGCTGCGATTTTACTCCTCAAGCGGAAAGCGGGGTGGGGTGAATCCGCGTGAGGGTTGCAGTCTAACCCGTGCGGGGACTTTGCTTGAATCTCCGGTAAGCAAGAAGAGCTCCAGTGCCTTCCACGCCTCGGGGTGTTGTCTTGCGATGGGCTCGATCACTCCGTGCCCGCCTTGCTCTGCGATCAGAACCCGGCTATTCGGAAAGAACGGCGCGATCTCGAACGTGTTCTCGATGGGGGTTGAGGTATCCCAGTTCCCCTGGGCGAACACCACCGGAATGTTGCAGAGAACCGGGCGGCGGAAGTCATCTCCCATATCCGGGCTGGGCCAGATATCGGCGGTAGCGAGGTAGGCAGAGAAGTTGTCCCGCCCAAGATAACGGATCGCGGGGTCGGTCCAGAGCTGATGGCGCCGCTCCGGGGTGACGCCGAGGCTTGAGTCGATGAGTGGACCGATCAGCGTCATCTTCCTCCCGCCCTGGCTTGAGCCGGATGAGGGGCGCGCCCACCTTTCGTAGTGGCCGTGATAGAGCTCCAGGATTTGAGCCGGGTCGCGGGAAGGAAAGTCTTCCCGACCCAGGACAACCTTCACCGGCTCTCCCTTTCTGTTCTGGCCCTCGATTGCGAGGGGCTCCCGTTCAAGGCGCTCGATGACAACCCGGGCTGCCTCGACCATTCCTCCTTCAGGAAGGTAACGTTTGAATCGTCGATGGGCCTCAACGAATCGCCATTGTCTCTGGATGGCAGCAAAAACATAGGATGGCATATCGTAGGCGTGGTCAAGGGGTTCCACACCGGAGAGGAGCGCCCGAGCCACGATCTCGGGATGCAGTCGCATGATCGCAAAACTCCATTGGGAGCCAAAGCTCGTTGCGTGGAGAGTGATCGTTTTGTATCCGAGTGCGGTCCGCAGGTCGTTCACGTCTTGAGCGCATTCCTTCACCGTGTAGCCCGATAGATCCACCTTGCCGTCCTTGTATTCCGCCGCAACTTCACGAGCGAAGGTAACGAATTGCTCCACGTCGTCCTTCAAGGAGGAGGGTTCACCGGGGGGCCGGGATGAAAAGTCGGCTGTGGCCGAAAGGACGTCCCCGCGTCGGCTGAACCCTCGTTGATCCACGAACACCACGTCGCCTATCTGGCGCAAACGATTGACATGGCCCATGAATTGCCCCAGTTCCCCTGAGCTGGCGTCCTCGAGCCTCATCAAATAGGAGGAGCCGGGTCCGCCCGGAAGCTGGAAGATGGGAGGGGCGGGTGCAGGCTGGACCACCGACTTGAATCGAGCAAAACCTACACCGATGATGCGGCTGTCCGGGTCGCTACGGTTCTCGGGTACGAAGAGGGTTCCCAATTCATACTCAACGACCTCGCCGGCTGAGGTCTTGGCCGAGTGGGTCTCGATCTCGACCGTGCCCGCTTCTCGGGATGTTGCCTCGGACGAGGTGGGGATGAAAACGATCAGCAGCAGAAGCACGAGAAACGGTAAGCTTGAAGGGAGAAACTGGGTGAAGCGGTGCGATTGCATTTCCATCTCCGATTCCTGTCGAGTTGCGTGATGTTTGATTCATGACCCAGAAGCCACACGTCTCGCTATTGTCCCATTTCCTCCGCTCGTGGTCCTTCAAATTTGAGCGCGGGGGTAACCAGGACGTGATCGAAGATGGGATCGGATACCTGCTCAGGCCAAGTTCACCGCTCACGCATTGGACTGGATCGAAGAAAAGGACGCTGCACCCTTCAGCGACCGCGCGATCAGCTATTGTCTCCCATGGGGCCACCACCGCCTGAAACTTCGATGCACTTGCACACGATCTTGTAGCCGAGAACAATGGTCTCGCCTTGGATCGTTTTGCTGATCAGGTTGACCTTCAGCTTGCATTTCCCGCAGTCGCCAACACATTCGAAGATCGGGCCGTCCGGCGGCAGGATTCGACGGGTACGCTTGCGTACTCCCAGGCCGCCTGGGGCATGTGAAGTTGAACCGGCCCTTGTACTGGCTTGCCGATTTCTTCGATGGTCAGGACCTGTGGATTTTGCCAGCTTTGGCTACTACGGCACCCGGCGATCCAGAGAGCCAGAGTGGCTGCAAGTAAAAGATGAAGGACGTGTTCAAGCTCAAAGCGTGTGTTCATCAGATGATTCTCCTGGCGCGTTTTTTCCGTACAACTCGGTTTGTGGAGCGTTTCGTCAAGCTTCTCTAGTCGATGCAGTTCTTCGCCTCAGGAATCATCGGCCTCTTTCTTGATTCCAATCTTTTTCATGCGTGACCGGAGGGTGTTCGGATGCAGGTCGAGAATTACCGCCGCTCCGTGTTCCCCCGCAATCCGCCAGTCTGTCTGAGTCAGAACGTTTTGGATGTGGCCGCGTTCAACTTGCGACAGGGATCGACG
>JAJDCM010000194.1 GCA_029260825.1 Planctomycetota bacterium
GTGGACAGAACTCAATCGTCGTTTCGTTCCCGAAGATAAGATCGGGTACCCCGTCACCATCCAGGTGGCCCAGAACCAGATGAGCCATCTCGGCACTCACGGAAAAGCTCTGGACCTGGGGAGGCAAAGCTCCCTGTGACAGGTAAAAAGTCATCTCTCCGTTCTTGAGAGCGAGAACATCACCCTGCCCGTCATCATTGAAATCGGCGATTTCGAGGTCAAGAACTCCCGCTCCACCGAATTGTTGCCAAAGAACAGGAGTATTCCCGTTGAACTGATAGAAACGGAGCCCGTTCTGCGGAGTTGCGATCGCAAAACCAGGGCTACCATTCAGATCACCGGCGGCCATCGGAAGATCATCGACGGCACTTGAAGGAAAGACCTGCTGCCACACTTCGGAAAAACCCGTCTGAGGATCGTGATTCCAGACGGTAATGTTGAACTCCTCCACCGTATTGAACCAGTAACCGATCGCGTCTTGATCTCCATCCCCGTCAATGTCGAGGATCTCATTCATTCGCCTCATCACATCCCCGTCCACGACAACGAGGGGTGCATCGAAAATGGCTCGCCCTTCCTGGGCAGAAATGCTCCGAGGTAGGAGTAAACCGGAAAGAAGGGTCAATGTGAGGACACCGGTGATGCTGAGACGAACCATTCTCTACCTCCATGCTGGGTCACATGCTGGTGCCACGCTATCGGCGGCATTCAGGTCGAACGAGAACACGCGCTGGGCCAACGGATGCTACGTGCCCTTCCTATATAGTTCTCCCTGGAGGTTGAGATAGTCGCCACTTTTCCGACATATTTTTCAGGCGCACGGAAAACCTGCCGGTGTCGGCCAGTTCCGATCGCTCCCGCAACGCCCCTAAATCAATTCATCCCATCGCTTAATCGGATTCTTGCGTGAGAAGATCCCGAACTCGTCCGAGAAGACAAGACTACCGCCATCGACTGCTATTTTGCTCGACCCAGGCGTTTCGGACTTCAAGGACAGCTTCCGTATCAAAGCGACCTCGAAGGACGAGCTTTGACACGGAGACGGTGAGCCCTCCCAGAACAACGAATCCCGTCCGCCCCTTGCTCACTCCCTCGTCCGGTTTTCGAACCACCTCAACCTCGTCGATCAGGACGGCAAAGGTATTATTCCTGCGCTCGAATCGAAGTCCGTATTCCTTCTTGAGCTTGAGGGGTCGAAGCGAGCTTTCGATCTGCCTCTTTTCCGCAGCGACGTTCTCGACCCAGATCCCGCCCCGAAGATCACAGGAACCCATCGACCCGGCCCCGTCATCACAGAGAATCATGACGAACTCCCTGGCTTTTCCCGCATTTTTCTTCAGATCCAGGCTCGCCACGATTTCGAGGTCAACGTCGCCCATGAGAGTCGCCCGATGAAATAGAGATGCGCCCTCTCCAAGAAGCAGGACTCCGTCGTTGATGGAGCTTCGACTGCCGCTCTTTTTCTTCCCATCCTGAGCCGCTCTTACTTTCTTGAATTCTCCCTGGTGCTGGGCAAGAGCCGAAATGGGAAAGGACTCATCAACAAAGTCGTCGAGCTGGTCAGGACTCGAAAAATCATAAGAGAACTCGACTCGGCCATCAGGAAGAGCCTTCCCCTTTCCCTTGTACGAGCGGGAGAACTGACCCGTGCGGTCGAACTGGACGGAAAGAAGCCTGCCTCCAAGAGCGATCAGAGCATTTCGATTCGCCTCAACATCAGGATGCCCCTTGGATCCGGAAAAAACCGAATCGAGATCTGCCAGCGCATCGGTTGGATCGGAAGGAACATTCTTTGAACAACTCGCCAGTTGCACAAGCTGCGCCCGAAGGGAAGCTTCATCTCGAAGTTTCTCCCAGCGCTTGGCCCTGTCTTTGATCACCCTCGACTTGGCTCCGGCAACCTTCATCGAAGCTTTCAGGTTTTCACCGGCAAGAAGCATTGCTGTTCCCAGGAGAACCGGGTTCCCGAGCTTGATTTTCCGCTTCCGGATCAGCTTCACCACCTGAGCAAGATCAAACGCAGAACGTGATAGCTCGATCTTTCGTCCCGATGAAGTCCGGAGAAGTAGCTTTTTTGGATCGAACTCCACGACCTTGCCGACGCTCTTCTTCTCCCCCAGAACGGCAATGTATTTGCCATTACCTTTGTACAGCGTAAGAAGGTCGTCGGAGAGCTGAGCAAGATCGACGAGTGCATCGATATCTCCCCGTGTGGTGGGAGTTTCGTCGGCAGAATCCAGTAACTTTACTTCTTCAACGGCGGCATGAAGATCGCCGCTCGCGGCCTTCTCGAGTATTTGGCCAAGAAGAACGTCCTTGCCAGGTGGGCTGAGTTCAAGAACGGGGGACGGTTGCTTCGGAGCTTCCGCTCCAACCAGGCACAGG
Organism: Planctomycetota bacterium; assembly: GCA_029260825.1. GTDB lineage: Bacteria > Planctomycetota > JACOTG01 > JACOTG01 > JAJDCM01 > JAJDCM01. Next base: position 2,386 of record JAJDCM010000194.1, read on the forward strand.
ACGAGAATCAGACCCATCGTCATCGTGGGTGACCTCCCTCACGGTTCAATCTATCGGGGGCAGCGCATGCGATCGGAGCATTGCGCCATGAATGAAGACCGTCGGGGAGAGTGACGAGATGCCGATGACAGGCGAGACCGGATCAGATCACCCGTTCCCCGGAGGAGATTCTATCCGGAGGGGTTCCATTTGTCCAAGAAAAGAGAGTGGCAGCTATCATCCTGGGGCAGTCAAGCCAGTGGGGAGAGTCAAAAGCTCTGCCAGTCGAATGAGTCAGAATCGGCCGGAGATGGATTCATGATAGCCGGTTAGCTCCACGAACCCGATCCCCGTGCGGGATCCGGTGACTCGAACCAGTCCTTCCCAATAAACCATGCCGACCGAACGACGAGCATCCATCTCGGCGTTCTTCATGGGAGAAGTCAGGATCAGATCGAGATCCAGATCTTTGACCTGGATTCTCCATCCCTGAGGATAACGAGCCCCACTATTCAGGCTCACATGACTACCCGTTGCAGTCAGGCTCACTTGACTCATCTTCAGGTCTTTCTTTTCTCCGGAGGCGTCGACAAAAGTGCCCCCGGAAAATGGCGCCGAGGTGCCGTCGGCCCGGCGTAACCGGTAAACCATGAGTTCCTCATCGTCGGAGAAGCGCAGCGCAAACCAGTCCCAGCCGACGACCTCGGGCCCAAGCTGACTCGTCCCGAACTCATGATCAAACCAGCATTCCCCTCGCGCCAGGAGCTCCTCACCCGAGAGAACGATTTTACCCTTCGCCTGGAGACGAGTCATGCTCACATAGGCGGATGCGTTTCCTGATCCCGGCCCCTTGGCAGACCGGCCTTTTTCGCCATGAAGGACCAAGGGTTTCCCTGGAACCGCGATCAGATCGAGTCCAATCGAAGAATCGCGATCAAAGGCAACCAGGTGCAGGCTGCCGTCCGGCAACCTCTTCATTTCCCAATCCTCGAGAATCACGTGAAGATCGTCTTCTGCCGCCGAGGCGAGCCCAAGTCCGGTACGGCGCATTCTTTCCGCATGCAGGTAAGAAGCATTCTCCACGTCCAGAAGAGCCAGGTGCCCGATGAGCATTTGACGGGGGCGAAACGCCGACTCATGAGAAAGTTTCGGGGAAGAATCCAATCCGCGACGAAAAAACGTGAGCTGGAATCCGACAAGCCTCCCGTCTGCCTCGAGATTTCCGGTCACATACCACCACTCGGTCTGAAATGCCGGGTGAGACCCGTGATCCCGGGGAAACTCGAGGCTGAGAGGGTCTGGAACGGTTTGCCATTCGTCCGGATCCACCACCCCATCGGGAAGAGTCTTGGAAAGAAGTAAGAGCAGGATGAAAGAAAGGGTCGGGAATCGCATAAGAATTGTCTACCATGTCCATCAAATGAGAACCAAGAACCTCTTTACTTTTGCGACCTTCTCGCTCCCTCTCCCCCTCTTGATCCTGTTTGTGTCTTTTCTTCACGCAAACTCGAAAGAGATCATCGTCTCCGATCGCCATCATCACCTCGGGAACGATGCTACGCCGGAATGGACGGAAGCCCCCTCCGAACCTGGCGGACCCGATCTGACTCTAGAATTTGAGGGCCAGCCCAATCGCAAGCCCTGGACTCTTCGCCTGACTCAGCGCGACGTCAACGACACCTGGATCCTGACCATAAACGCCACCCCGATAACAGAACTGACACGGGGTAGCGAGCCCACCGTTTTTTACTACCCGATCCCTGAGGGAGTCTTGAAGACGGGCTCAAACACCCTTCATCTTTCTTCCGCGAAGAGTACAGACGACATCGTGGTGGGTAAGATCAGCATCTTGAAGGAGTCATTTCAGGAGGCCTTGAAACTCGGCTCGGTGAAGATCAAGGTGGTCGAACAAGCCACCGGACGCCCCATCCCGGCCCGAATCACCCTCGTCTCTTCCGAGGGAAAACTCGAGAAGCCCTATTTCGCCGAGGCGGAAACGACAGCCGTGAGGACGGGTGTCGTCTATACGGGGACCGGTGATGCATCCCTTGACCTTCCGGAAGGTGACTACATTCTCTACGCCACGCGAGGGATGGAATGGAGCCTTGGGAAAGTCCCGGTCGAGGTGAAAAAAGGCGTCCTCCGTCGAGTCACGATCCGTATGACAAGAGAGGTCGACACAACCGGTTTCGTCGCAGCCGACACTCACATCCACACCCTCACCCACAGTGGACATGGGGATGCATCGATGGAAGAGCGAGTCATTACCATCGCCGGTGAAGGGATCGAATTCGCGGTGGCAACGGACCACAATCATAACACTGACTACCGCCCCCTTCAAAAGCAACTCGAGTTGACCTCCTACTATACACCTGTCGTAGGAAACGAAGTGACCACCGACAATGGTCATTTCAATGCCTTCCCCCTCGACCCGGAACAGACCCCGCCTCCTCACCAGGAAAAAGACTGGGCCAAGCTCACCGCGGGAATTCGCAGGAAAGGGGCAAAGGTGGTGATCCTCAATCACCCACGCTGGCCCACCATGGAAAAAGGACCCTTCGGCGTTTTTTCCCTCAACCGAATCTCGGGTGATCGACCGGGCGGGGAGACCTTTGATTTCGATTGTCTCGAGCTCTACAACTCGACCACTCCGGAAGAGGATACGGAGGATATCTTGATCGATTGGTTCTCTCTCCTGAATCATGGTGACCTGGTGAGCGCGGTCGGGAGTTCAGATTCTCACACCGTCGGTGATCCGGTAGGTCTGGGTCGGACTTATGTGAGGAGTTCGAGCGACGACCCGCAAAAACTGAAGATTCCCGACCTCTGCGAGGCCTTCCTACGAGGCGAGATCAGCGCCAGTCAGGGAATCTTTGCCGACGTCTCGGTGAACGGGAAACCGATGGGGAGCCTCGTGCGGCCAAGGGCGGAAACGGTGGAAGTCCTGATTCGAGTGGCCGCCCCCAGCTGGATCGTCCCGGAATCAATGACGATCTACATCAACGGGACACCGGTTCATGAAAGTGCGATTCAGACCCGTCCTGGATTTCCGACCAACGAACGACTCCGGGTGAAGTTGAAAGTCTCGCGTCAAGACGGATGGCTTGTCTGCGTCGTTCGCGGATCCAAACCAGACGGACCTTACTGGGTCACCGGGACTCCCGCCACCGGCGCCATCACGAATCCTGTTTTTCTGGACCTGGACGGCGATGGCAAGTTCGAAACTGCCCGGGATATCGCACGACAAATTCTCACGGAGGCCGGGTCGGACCAGGCCAAGCTCAGAGATGCTTTGACCGGGGTTGATCCGGCGGTAGCTGTCCAGGTGGCGAGCCTGGTGCGGGAGGTCTGGCTAAAAGAGGTCACGGAAAACCTCCGATCGCTTGGACAAACACCGGACCAAAAAGAAGCGGTCGAGCGGTTCCTTCAATCCTCGTCAGAGTAGGAACATCAATTGGCGGCTTCCGTCAGGAAGCACCGTCAAGCGATCCGATTTCGTCACAGACCTTCTGGAGAGCGGCTTCGTCAAGACCGGTACTGTTCTCTTTGAGGTTGTCGAAGAAGCCATCAACCTCGGTCGTGCAATCGTCTTTTTCTAGCTCACCGGCTACGCACTTGGCGTGCAAGTTGATGGGGCCGGATCGAACCTGCCCGAAGAATTCGACGGCTCGAAGAACGGCCACTCGATAGGCGCCCTTCTCGATCAGTTTGTCGCAATGGCGGCACTTGGAACGCCCGGTGGGAGCAAGCTCCGCATAGGGCGCAAGCTTCTTCTCATCCTTCTTCCGTTCAGCGGTTTCCGCCATGGCCCGGAGCTTGTCAATCGGGGGTGGATCAACCTCGCCCTCGAAGCATTTGAGGCTGTACGCCTCCTCAATTTCCTCGAGACGATGTTTCGCGGCACAATTGATGTGGTGCCACATGAACCCCGGACCAAAACGCCCGTCCACCAGCACTCCAAAGCGGACCGAGTCCTTTTGAATGGCTCGGCGACAACTCTTACATTTTGAACGGCTTGAACGGGCGAGCTCGATCTTGAACGGAGCGAGCTCCTCTTGCCCTTCCTCAGGAACGCCAGCATCGTCGGCCATGAGCTAACTCCTTCCAAGCGATACGGCTACGGGTCTATCCACGAAACTTGACACAATCGATCGGGTCCATCAAGGAGAACGACGATCGACGTATCTATATCATGGATTCAGGCCTCCTGCATGAAGGAGATCTTTTGACACAGGATCCGGGCGGGAGATTCTCGGGACAAAAGGCGACGGTTTTTCCGGAAGCTGCCCGGTGAGAAGAGGCCCTTGACCCAGGCCCACATGACCTACTTGGCCCGGCGAGAACCCACCTGAAGAACGAGCCGGGACGCATGCTTCTTGGTCCTTGCCAGGGAGAGGAGTGGGTCACCCTCTCCAGGAACACGGAGGAAGGTACCTTCGTCGTGTCCGGCAATGCCGATGCGCAACTGCTCCTCTTTTCGAAGGAGGACAGACGTGGGGAGGAGCTGAATCTGCACTTCGATGAGCTCCCCCGGCTCAATCGGCCGGCCATCTTCCTCAAGAAAACGGCGCTGGACCAGCCCTTCCGGGTCCTCGCTCGTTGACTGCCGATGCAAAAGCCGCAAGACGCCTTCCGTAACGTAAGAAGACTTACCGTTGTGGTCCACCTTGTCGAGGTAAACAATCAAAGACCCGTCTTTTGCGGTTGACTCGACAAAAAGCGTTACGCGAGGAGATCCGGTAATCAGAAGATCTTCTTCGAGCGGTAGAGTGGTGTAGGTCATGAGGGCATAGTCTGCTGCATCTCGATCGCCGTAGTCGATCTGAGAGTCATCGATCCGGGAAAGCCATCGATTGTTCTCTTCCGTGCTGACGCCAAAGTCCACCTGGTATCCGTCTCGTTCATCTGCCTCACCCGGCTCTTCCTCCGTGAGCAGAAAATCTTGCGAGACGAAGTAGGTTCTTTCTCCACCGGGCTCCGGGGGCCAGGTACGAGTGGCATTCCAGGTCTCTTCACCGAGGGTCGAATAGAACAACAGATTCTCGTAGGGCCATTCGTCTTCCGGCTCGCGGAGGTAATGATTCAGAAACCGCAGGCAAATCTCGAGCTGAACAAGGTACTCGGTTTCCGGGGCTGGCCACAGTCCATCGGCGGATAGGAGCCCATATTTTCCGTTCCCCGCCCAGGAGCCGATGATGGCAATCTGAGGGGAGCGCGGGCCTTTGAATCGCCGGAGGACACCTTGCGTCGTCGCTCCATCGATCCAGCTTCCCCAGTGAAGAATCGGAACATGGGGGCCGTCACCCTTCCTCTCGAAGTGGCTCGGGCCCTCCCTGCCGGGATTGAACCCTTGCGTCTCATCATCCCGGTAAACAAGGCTGGAAACGCTATTTTCGAGATCAAAAGGACTCCGCCGATCCGTGAGTATCTTCCGAAGAAGCGTGTCTCCGTCGTCTCCATCGACCGGGGAAACCTGGATTCCCGTGTTCGAATCCCGAAGCCCGGCCTTCTCTTCCCAAAGAGACGTACCGCCAACATTGAGAAGTCCACCGGGGTGAGTAAACTCGAGAAAGAGATCGTATTCCCCAAACCGAGTAATGACAGCTCTTAGCGCTTCGGGATGAGAAAGAGCCAGGAGTTCGGCGGTCGTGCCGGAGAAGCCTTCTCCCATGACAGCAATCGCACCGCTTGACCAGGAACGAGAGGAGATCCAGTCAAGGATCTCCCGTCCATCTCGAATATCCTCCGCCGGATGGAGGGTTTTCCGGATCCCGAAGGAAGCCCCCGATCCGCGCAGATCGACATTGACGACCGCGTAGTTATTGGAGACAAAAAACTTCTCGATGGCTCCCGGTCTGGCTCCTCGCTCGGACCGAAAAAATCGATGAAAGACGAGAAGGGTCGGGTGCCGGGAGACCGGATTCGTTTTGGGAGGAAGGAGAAGATCCACAGCAAGCCGGGTTCCGTCCTTCATGGGAAGATAAAAGGAACTCTTGATGATCTCCTTTCTCTGGGGCCCGGAATCCGGTGGCGTCATGAACTCCTGGGCGAGCTGATCAAGAGTTCGGTCTTCGTCTTCACCTGCGGCGAGGGGGCCCACACAGGAACCGAGAAGCATGGCGGCGAAGACGAGGATCGTGAGTGCCGAGCCGGAGCCGGTTCGCGATCGTCGGGACTCTTCGCGGGCAGTTTTCCTCACCTGGTCTGGATCCCTTGCTTGAAATAATCCTCTCGGTTTCCAGGAGAATGACAGGTTATTCTCGAGGCATCCCTCAGGATAGTCCTGTTGGTTTACACTGTGGTTGTCACCGTGTCGATGAGGGTTGCAAAGAACCGGAGAGAGATGATGCGAGATTCCTTTCTTGAGGCAGCGATCGAAGAAGCTCGAAAAGGGCTTTTAGAGGGCGGAATCCCGATTGGCTCGGTGTTGGTTCTGAACGGGAAAATCGTGGGGAGAGGCCACAACCGCCGGGTGCAAAAGGGGAGCGCAATTCTCCACGGAGAAATGGATTGCCTCGAGAATGCGGGTCGCCTGACCGGCCGCGAGTACCGTCAGGCAACGATTTACTCGACTCTTTCACCTTGTGACATGTGTAGCGGAGCCATTCTGCTCTACGGAATTCCCCGGGTCATCGTTGGCGAGAATCAAACCTTCCAGGGCCCCGAAGAAAACCTGAGAGCCCGGGGCACCAGCCTGAAAATCTTGAACGACCCGGAATGTATCCAGCTCATGACGGACTTCATCCGTCAGCATCCAGATCTGTGGAACGAGGACATCGGGGAATAAGGGCCAAAAAGGCCCTACTCCCACTCGATCGTGCTGGGCGGCTTGGTGGAAATGTCCAGAGCCACCCGGTTGACTCCCTTGACCTCGTTGATGACCCGATTGGAAATGGTTGCCAGAAGATCCCGCTCGGGATACACCCAGTCGGCGGTCATTCCATCCTGACTTGAGACGAATCGGAGCGCCACCACACTCTCGTAGGTTCGGCAGTCCCCCATGACTCCCACGGTCTGAACCGGCAACAAAACGGCAAAAGCCTGCCACATCTTGCGGTACCAGCCGGCCTTCTTCACCTCTTCCAGCACGATTCGGTCGGCCGCCCGCAATACATCGCATTTTTCCTTGGTCACATCTCCCAAGATCCTGACACCAAGGCCAGGGCCCGGGAACGGGTGTCGCCAGGTCATCTCGTCCGGGAAACCGAGCTCGACCGCCATTCTACGCACCTCGTCCTTGAACAACATGCGAAGCGGCTCCAGGAGTTCAAACCCGAGCTCTTCCGGAAGGCCGCCAACGTTGTGATGGGACTTGATCGTCTGGGAGGGGCCGCCCGTCGGAGAGATGCTCTCGATGACGTCGGGGTAGAGAGTTCCCTGGGCAAGAATCGAGACGTCTTCGATCTTCTCCGCCGCCTCCTTGAACACTTCGATGAACTCGTGCCCGATCAACTTGCGCTTCTTTTCGGGATCCACCACCCCGGCAAGACATGCAAGAAATCGATCCTCCGCATCCGCAACCCGCAAATCCAATCCGAAATGGTCTCGAAACTCGGTATCGACCAGCTCTCGCTCACCGTGACGGAGAAGCCCGGTATCGACGAAGACACAGGTGAGCTGGTCGCCAATTGCCCGGTGAACCAGGGCCGCCACCACAGCACTATCCACTCCACCGGAAAGACCACATAAGACCCGCCGATCGCCCACCTGACTCCGAATCGAAGCAACCGATTCTTCGACCACCGAAGCCATCTTCCAGTCCGATTTTGCCTCGCAAACCTCCACCAGGAAGTTTCTCAAGATCTTGGTGCCGCATTCCGTGTGGGTCACCTCCGGATGAAACTGGACCCCATAAAAAGGCTTACTCGTGTGACGAACTGCCGCATGGGGACACGACTCGGTGCCGGCCAACGTTTCAAAGTCACCGGAGACCGATGCCACCGCATCGGAATGACTCATCCAGACCACCTGAGACCTGGGGAGCCCCTCGAACAGAGCATCCGGTTTCGTGATCGTGAGGTTCGCTCGACCAAACTCCCGTCCATTCACCTGATCGACGCTACCGCCGAGGATGCGACACGCAAGTTGCATCCCGTAGCAAATTCCGAGAACGGGAACTCCCAGATCAAACATTTCCGGATCCACATCGGGAGCACTATCCCAGTACACACTCGCCGGACCTCCCGAGAAGATGATCCCGATCGGATTCTTCTTCGCCAGCTCCGCCGCGGAAACCGTGTAGGGAAAAACCTCACTGTAAACGTTGAGCTCTCGAGCACGCCTGGCGATGAGCTGCGCGTACTGAGTCCCAAAATCAATGATCGCCAAAAGCTGTGTCATTCGCCCCGCCGATAGTTCGTGGTCTCTTTCGTGATGAAAACATCATGAGGATGACTCTCGGAAAGAGACGCCCCCGTGATCCGCATGAATCGAGCATCCTTCTGCATCGATGGGATGTCGGCGCAGCCACAGTAGCCCATACCCGCCCGCAATCCCCCCACCAGTTGATAGACAAAATCGGAAAGCGCTCCCTTGTAGGGTACCTGTCCTTCAACCCCCTCCGGAACCAATTTATCTCGGCTCGCCCCGGCCTGACCGTATCGATCACTCGAGCCGCGAATCATCGCCCCGACGCTTCCCATCCCTCGCAATGCCTTGAAGGCTCGTCCCTGATAAAGGAACGTCTCCCCCGGACTCTCATCCGTTCCTGCGAAGAGGCTTCCCAGCATGACCGAGCTTGCCCCGCACGCGATGGCCTTCACCATGTCTCCCGAATGACGGATTCCCCCGTCCGCGATAATCGGTACTCCTGAATCGCGAATTGCGCTGACCGCGTTGAAGATGGCCGTCACCTGGGGAACACCAACTCCGGTTACCACCCGGGTCGTGCAGATCGAGCCGGGACCAATTCCAACCTTGACCCCATCGGCGCCCGCATCGACAAGGGCCTTTGCCCCATCGGCGGTGGCCACATTTCCCGCCACGATGTCGATCTCGAACTTCCGCTTGATCGACCGAACTGTCTCCAGGACCCGCTCGCTGTGACCATGGGCCGTGTCCACGACCAGAACATCCACGCCTCCCTCGATCAGCGCGGAGACCCGGTCATAATCATGGGCCCCCACCGCCGCTCCCACTCGCAACCGACCCCGCTTGTCCCGGCTGGCATTGGGGAACTCGGCGAGTTTGTTGATGTCTTTGATGGTAATCAACCCGCGCAGAACATCGGATTCATCGACGAGAAGAAGCTTCTCAACCTTCCTCTCGTGCAGGATCTGCTTGGCCTCATCCAGGGTGGTACCCACTTTGGCCTTGACCAGCTCCTCGCTTGTCATGACCTCCGAAATGCGTGTCTCGAGAGATTCCTGGAAACGGAGGTCACGTTTGGTCAGGATACCTACCAGTAGCTCGCCCCGAGTGACGGGCAAACCAGAGATATTATGGGTTTCCATGACTTCTTTGGCCGCGCCGATTGACTCATCCGGTGAAAGACAAACAGGATCCAGAATGACACCGTTTGCCGACCGCTTGACCTTCTCGACCTCGCGAACCTGGTCCTTGGCGTCGAGGTTCCGATGGATGATTCCGATCCCCCCCTCCTGGGCGAGGGCAATGGCGAGCCGTGACTCGGTCACCGTGTCCATCGCCGAAGAACTGAGCGGGATGTTCATCGGGACGTTGCGGGAAAACATCGTCTCCGTGACCGTATCGCGGGGGAGCACAGACGAGTACGCTGGCGTCAGCAGGACATCGTCAAAGGTGATGCCCTCACCAATGATCTTGTGGCGGAAATAGAGTTCGACTGGATCCATGGCGCTCCGAAAGGGGGTCAGGGTTCACGCCGAAAATGAGAAGGTACGTGGCGCGGCACCTACGACGGCGGTCGAATGAGAGATATGCTTTTGGATATTAGCATGGGTCAAGATGAGCGAAAAGCATTTTCCGAAGCCAACTCCCAGGGCCGGGTCCGCCTCATCCTTCAAAGGTTTCTCCCCCTCGTTTTCCTCTTCCTTTTGGGACTCGTCCCTCGACTCATCTTCCAGGCCTCCTACGACCGCAACCTCCCCTTCGAGGCCTGGGAAAACCCCAAGCTGGACTCCTGGACTTTCCACATCTGGGCGGAACGAATCGCCGACGGAGATGTGCTTTCCCGCAACATGATTCATCCCTATCACCGGTGGGCTCTAGCCATTGCGACCCCACAGGAATGGGAAGAGTGGTACGGCAAACAAACATTCCACCAGGCCCCGCTCTATCCCTATCTGATAGGAGCCACCTACGCCCTTCTGGGGAAAGATCCGGGCACGATTCATCGACTGCAGGCGATTCTGGGGGCACTCCTTGTCCCCCTCCTTTTCTCCCTCACCCGCACCTTGTTCGGCACGAGGGCCGGACTGGGGGCAGCGCTCCTGACCGCGTTCTACGGCCCCCTGATCCTCTATGAAAATGTCCTCCTGCGAACCTCCTTCCTGGCGTTCTCCTTCGCCCTTCTCGTGTTCGGTTCCCTCAAGTCTTTGAACCGCCCGGGAATCTGCTGGAGTCTTGGTCTCGGACTCCTACAAGGGCTGGCGATTCTGCTGAAACCAACAAGCCTGCTCTTTCTTCCACTGACTCTTTTTGCCACCGTTCGTCTTCCACAAACGGGAGCCAGCTCTTCCTCCTCATCGAGAGCTACACGGGCGGCTGCCTATCTCCTTTTTCTCCTGGTGCCCTTCATCCCTGTGATCCTGCGCAACACCCAGGTGGATGCAAAAACTCTTGGGCTCACCACACGAGGGCCTGAAGTTTTCGTTTGCGGCAATGCGGAGGGATCAACGGGCATCGGTTGGTTTCCGGCCAACACCGAAGAGAAACTCCTTCACGGCCATGCCCGCACGATCCTGCGAGAAACCAGGGGGAAGCTATTCCCCACGATCACGGAAACCCTGAAGACTCACCCGAGCGTTGGCTCCTACGTCATGCTCTTACTCGGAAAGGTAGGAGCTCTACTCTCCCCCCTCGAGATCCCGAACAACATCAACTACTACGAAATCCGGGAAGCCGTCCCCGCGCTCGGAAAAATCGGGTTCGTCACGTTTTCCTGGGTTGGCCCCCTTGCCCTCCTTGGCCTTTTCTTTGCGCTTCGCAAACGGTCCCCGGGAAGCGGCCTGCTTTTCTGCTTTGTGCTCATCGGATTCGGCTCCGCCGCAGGCCTTTTCGTGGTCGGACGCTTCCGAGTCCCACTAATGCCCCTCGTCCTTCCCTTTGCCGGCCTCACCCTTTCGATCCTGGGAACCAACATCGCTTCCCTCTTCCACCGTACGGAAAAGAGAAGAGCAATCTTATCCCTCCTTCTCACGGGCATTTCCGTGACAGTCCTCGCGGTCGGACTCGGCCACATTCCCGTTTCCTACCGGATCCCATCCAGGAGCGAAGCCCTCTTCGGGCTGGGCGGAAGCCTCCACTCGGCGGGAAAGCTTCTCGAGGCCGACAAGCTCTACGCGGACGCCCAAAAAAGTGCGACCGAAGAACCCGGCGTCGCCCTCCATATTCTTCTGCGCCGGGGGGCTCTCCACCTGGAACTCCGGCGGCCGGACGCAGCCGCAACCCTCCTTCAAGCCTTCTTTTCCACGGTGACCGAGGAGAGATTCATCCTCGAGTCTTCGATGCTCTTTTCCGCGCATGTAACTCTTGGCAAGGCCCATCGAGCCCTGGGAGATTCCCGGCTTGCCGCCTTGGAACTCTCCAAGGCAGCGAGGCTCGCCAACCTTGCACCAACCTTGAAGGAAGACGTTCTTCAGCTCCTGGAAACATGGGGCGAGAACGGAGTCGCGGAAAGGCTCAAAAACGAGTGAGGCTGCGGGCTATCGCCGCATCATCCTTGCGGCATAGAAGACGATCCAGTCCAGCAGCAGAAGAACGAACCCGGCCAGCACGAACCAGTGCCACCTCTCTCGGTGCTCCACCAGTTCCAAGGGTTCGAGAAGTTCTTTTCCGGTTTTCCCCCCCGGATCAATCTCTGCCCCGGAACCCGGAGGCTCCGATGGAGGCGAGTGAAGCGCATTGGCGACAAACCGGCTACCCCTTTCCCACTCGTACAAACCAGGGACGAAGAGGCGCCTGTCGGCAGAGGCTCCCTCAAGACCAAGGCGCGCCGCCTGAGGTGAGGTCATCCAAAAACGGGGTGGAGTCAAACCGGGGGCCGTCGAAACGATCTTCAAACCCTCGGCTTCCCCTATAGCCTCGCCGGCGTGGGCAAGCTCGCCCGTTTGCTGAAACGGGAGAAACCTTGAACGGGGGTCCCCGAAAAACCAAACAAGAGCGTTGCGAATCAGCAATGGAAACGCACTCATGAACGGGAGGGTCGACTGCCCCGGCTCAAAGGCAAGATAGACGTAAGGTTGCCCCTCGGATTCCCCGGCAAGGATGAGAGGGCCGGGAACACCTTGAAGAGCAACTCCCGAAACTTCATGGTCGCCGACCCAAAACGCCTCGCCAATGTGCAAGTGATCCAGCCGAAGGCCGGAAAGGAGAGGATGGTCCCGTTTGACTCCCGCCGCATGGGGTTCAGCCACCCGCCCCTGGATGGAAAGAGGTGCCGCAGGACGCTCGACCGCGAGCCAGAAGGTGGGCTTTGCCGGGACAAACCCGGAAGGAGGATCCACTCCATCGAAGACGAGCAGATCGGCGGATGCCATGATCTCCTCCACATCTTCCGGGCCTCCCGTAAGAGTGTCGGCCGATTCGATCCAATCGGAACACGCCAACATCGCACCGGTAAGAAATGGGTCTACTTCTTTACCCGGAGAAGCGATGACGCCGACTCTCTTCTTCTTGAATCGAGTCACCCAGCCCGAAGCGTGGTCATCGAGAAGAAATTCATCCTCAGGGAAGAGGGAAAGAGAGACCCAGCCCTCATGGCTCACGGGAACAGAAATACTCCCTGCAACACTCGCCCCCGGGGAAATTTTCAGGGGGTCCGATTCCTGGAGTTCCTCACCGGCTCGCCTTCGTACGGAAACCTCCGCTTCGTTCGATCCAAAATTAGAAAGGGTGTAAGACAGTCGGAGTTCCGTATTCTCGCTCTCCCCGCCCAAGGCCTCCAACCGCACGATCCCCACGTTTGACCGAATTGCTCGATCCGCCCGTCGTCCGGTCACCGTCGAAAAACTCTGACTCGCAAGAGAGGAAATTCGACGATCCAGTGCAATCCGGGCCGGATTCCGACTGGAGAGGAGAACCACCTGAGCTCCCGAGTGCTGATCACTCATCGTCCAGCCAAACTCAAACGATCTGGCCAGAGAAACCGGAAAAGCAAAGGGCTTCAAACCGTGAAGGACCGCCTCGACTCGCTGCAAATTCCCATGAAAAGGAAGCAACAAGCGAGCCTCTCCCGTCGCATCGGGAGCAACCAAAGCGACCCGATCCTCCCCCTTTCTACCGGCAAGAGTGGAAAGTACCTGAGCTCTCGATCGCTCCCAGTAGGATCTTCCATCATCCGTCGTCGACATGGATGAAGAAAGGTCGCAAATCAGAATGAGGTCTTCACCTTGATGGCTGGACAGAACCTGGGCCGGTCTCGACGCCGCAAGAGCCAGGGCCAGAAGTGCCAAAAAAGCAAGAAGCTCACTCAGGAGCAGGCGACGGTTTCGAAAAAACGCCAACCGACGGTTCCTCTGAATTGCCTCCTGCCAGATGCGAAGGGATGGAACAACCGTCCGCCGACGCCTTCTGGTCCAGCCGAGCAACCACAAAAGAAGCATCACCGCCGGAATCAACAGGAGGGCTTCGGGGCGCAGCAACGTCATCGGCGTGCCCGATTCGCATCAAACAGATTCAGCACCGTACGCTCGAAAGGAGTCGTCGTATCGACCCGTGTATAAAGAACCTCGTTCCTTTTACACTCGGCCTCCACCCGGACACAGTGACGACGAAACGCCCGCCGATAGGCGGTCAGCGTGGTGCGATCAAGCTCCACGGGAATCCCCCCTCCGGTCTCGGCATCGACCACCACCGACCCCACGTCCTGAGGTTCCATCTCCTCTCGACTCAACACGTGCACGCAAGAAACTCGCGCCATTCGATGGCGCAAGAACGCAAGCATCCGGGTCAGCGACTCCACATCGTAGAAATCGGACAGAATCACAACTCCGGTGAGTCGTTTTTGAAGGGACAGGAGATCAACGGCCTGAACGAAAGGATCGGTTGCGGCGGAGACGCCGAGCTGGCCGAGGTACTTGAAAAACCCGATGGATTGCCCCGCTCCTCGATAGGCGCGAATATCTTTTTCTACTTCGGACGGGGTTGCCGCGACATGGAGAGTTCCGAGATTGGAAAGTACAAGCGAACCGATGGAAGCCGCCACCAGCTTGGCGTAGTCGAGTTTGTGGGGAGAGCCAAAGTCCATGGATGGACTTACATCGAGCAAGAGGAAGACTTCCGGGTTCTCCTCCTCCTCGAACTGCTTCACCACGAGCGTATCGAGGCGAGCAAAAATATTCCAATCCACATATCGAAGATCGTCACCCCCAGCATAGGGTCGAAAATCCCGAAACAGGGACCCCTGCCCCCGTAGCCCCATCGGAGCCTCGCCGTGCCTCTCTCCGGAGAAGATCTTTCGAATCACCCGGTTCAGTGCTTCGACCTTCTTCAGAAATTCCGGGCTTTCCAGCTCCACGGTCCTATCCGTCTTTCTTCGGGGAAAGCCCCTTCAAGGATTCGAAGTAACGAGAGACCAGTTCTTGATCCCGGGGCAATAGATTGGCTCGCCCCGCATCCATCTCCTTCATTCTCTCGAAAAGGATGGAGAAATCCGGGGGCTCACTCGCGCTTTCTTCAGGGGTGTGCGGTCGTTGCCCACCCGTTCCAAGAGGAGCGCGAACGTCCTCAAGCGTCAGCGCATCCTTGATGACTTCGGGTCCAGGACGCTGGAGAGGCCGAACGAACTTGGGATCGGGCTTGAATTCAGGAAGAGGCGTCGACTCTCCCGGGGAAGGTTCTTCTGGTGCCAGACTACCGACTCCTTCCGGGGTCTCCTCTTCCCCGGACCCCGTTCCCCCATTTTCCGCCGGGGGCTCGGCCCCACTCCCCGCACTGGCCGAGACCTCAAAACCATAACTGCTCAGGCGATCGAGATCATCCATCCTGGTGAGAAGCAAAAAACAGACAAGAAGCACGACGTGAAGCTCGGGGAGAAATCGAGAAATCGCCGGGCCGGGAAGACGACGGGCCGTGAGGAGGCCCTGAACGATCTCGCGCCCTCGCTCCACAACCACGGCGGACAGGCCTTGAGTCGGATTCTGTTCCGCATCCACCGCACTCATGAGAGCCTCGGAAAGTCCGAGCTTCTCGTCGATCCACGCCCCCGTCGAAGCAGGACTTTCTCTACGTTGGGATCGGGAACGAAACCCGAAGACACACCCAAGAGCCATGGCAGCCAGAGCCAACGATGCCGGACCAAGAACAACGACCACCCCGGGAGCATCAACTGGTAAAAGAACTCGAACGAGGCACCAGGAAGAGATCCCGGAGGCGGCGATCAAAAAGCTGAGCCGGACAAACTTCGAGAAACGACGATTCTTTCGAGAACGTTCCAGGACAGAACCAACGTCTCCCAGCATCATCTTTACCCTACAGCGAAGAACGCTTTGTCAGGAGCCAGGCCCCGCTTATCGAATCCACACCGGATGGCGAAGAATTTCCGGGGTTTTGCTCAGTCGCTCGGGCACCAGCTCTTCTTCCGGATCATCGCCGATCATCACCTTGTAGACTTGCTCTCCGTCGCCAAGATCACCACCGATGACGATCCCGTTCCCCTCCGGCAGCCAGTTGCCGGTCATGCCACGCTTTCCCGAGACCAGGAAACGAGGGGTTGACGAACCCTTCTTGATCTCATCGACTCCGATGAGAAAAATATTGGATTCAGAGGCCTTGAGGTCAGAAACCGTGTAGAGGATGTTGGTTCCATCGGGAGAAAAGCGGGGACGCTGGGCACGCTCCTCGAGGGTGAACTCGAGGAAACCAACCCACTCATCGGCATCGCCCGCAGACGCCGAAAGGTTCATGATACCGATGCGGCCTCCCGATCCTTGGGGGCGCTGCACACAAACCACAAGACTTCCATCGGGTGAAAGCTGCGCATCATCATAGGTAAGGGGAGGGCGCGATCGACTGCCCGTGTCCTTGTCTCCGTTCTCTCCCTGCCTCAGAACCACGGCGGGAGCGGCGGTTTTCAGATCGCCAACCTGAAGCAAGGACAAGATGCCATCCGGAGTTGTCTGGTGGAAAAGAACCTTCCCGCCATCCGGAGTGAAGGAGGGGCAACCGTTTCGAAGAACCCGGCTTCCCACTCCCCGTCCCATCAGCTCGATTGCTTCCTCGGGTGGAGGAGACTCGAGGGTGAGGTTTCTGGAATCACTGCCATCAAGAGCCATTGAATAGATATCCCATCGATTGGGATCCCTCTCATAACGGCTGATGAAGACAATTCGCTTTGTCTTGGGGCTATAGCAGATGTCGAACTTCAATCGACCATCGTCCGTGATCGGACCGATTCGCTCGCCCGTTGCCTCAAAGGCAACAATTTCCTGGGAGTGGCTCTTGTCCGTCTCCACGGCAAGAAAAGCTGTCTTGGCCACCTCTTCTGCATCGAGCATGGATTCCGTCGAGACGGTTAGCTCGGTCCGCACCCTCTTTGCCATTGCCTTTTCGGCACTAGCTTGGGTGCCCTTTCCGGCAGACGACTCGGACTTGACCGAAGAAGGAACGGGTGCATCCTCGTTGGAGCCGCACCCGAAACTCACCGACATGCAAAAGACAGCAACGCCGGTCACCACAACGCCCAAAGTGTTCAACCTTCTCACAGAATGCCTCCGGTATTTTGGCCGTCCTCGAATCTGGACCAACCGAAATGAATCTCCCCCACGACCGATCAGAGAGGAGCTTACCTTTGTGGGAACCGGGCCTGCGGGCTTTTTTATCAGCTCCAACTCAGCCTGGGAGTCATCCCCGGGAAAAAAAGGGGACCGAAGTTCTGCCGGGCTCCAGCCTACTCCGAGTCACCCGGACTCGTTGGAGGGGACGCAAACACCTGCCCGAGCATACGGTGGATCTCAGAGACCGGATGAAGCGAGACAAGCTCCAGCCCTCCGATCTGGAGAGACGCGAACACCATTCCCACTACCGCACCCTTTTCGTCCACCACGGGAGACCCACTTGACCCCCGGCGAATCTTCTCCTCTCCTTCCAGGACCCGAACCGAGTCGGCAGCAACCGCACGGGACTCGATCACCGGCCTCGAACTCCGACTCCCGTCCAGAATCCACAGACGCTGACCCGGGTAAGGATCCGAGTCGGCAAGCTGGAGGCTTCGAAGCCGGGAGTTCCTCCCAAGATCAATCAGGGCAATATCTTTGATCCTGCTAAGGACCATGCCTTCGGTGCTCTTGCCGGCAATCAGCCCTTCACTGAGGATCACATCGACCCGGTCTGCGTGGCAGGAGTGAGAGGAGGTAATCACGTAGCGGTCTTTCCAGACGAAACCGGAGCCCGCATATCCAGGGGCGTTTCGGGCGTGGGCTATCGGGTCATAGTTCACGACAGGGGCGCGGTGAGAAATCCTGCACCCCGGAATGAGAATCCCGGCGACAACAACGGAAAGTACAAACAGGAAAAGACGTTGCATGATCGGCACCGATAACTACGAGGACCCGGTTCACGAACTTGAAACGCCTTCCACATTCGTGGATGGATCTTGGGCGCAAACCCCATTCCCTTGGGGATAGAGTTCCTAATTGCTTGCCCCTCAGCCTGTTATTGGTAACTCCACACGAGGCACTCCCCGGCACCTGCCGGCGAGCGATGGATCTCGAGGACACCTGGACAGGTAAGTCACTCCAGCCCAACGGCTTGACGACAGTGTCCCACGTTGATCCTCCGCAACATGGGCCTGGATCGGTGACGAATCCCGGGCAAACCGGGGCAGGATCTCGGTTTTTGCCTAAAGTGGCACCGGTATCGGTGCGATAAGAGGAGATGAGTCTCATCAGCCGACGGCGAAGTTGATTCGTTTGGACCGATCGGCAAGTCAATCAACGAAAAGAGGAAGGCGGTAAACATGTTCCGGACGTCAACAGTGCTGGCTCTGGTCCTGACCCTGAGTTCTGTGGTTGCGAGTGGAGTCCAGGCTCAAGCCAACAAGAACTCCGGGAACTCGAACACCCCCACCGTCAAGACCAAAGCGACCCCGACCACCAACAAGTCCAACAGCCCCTTCGTATCGGGCAAGGTCTATGTGGTAACGAGCTCCCAGAAGACCATCCAGTTCGCAGGAAAAGACATCGTCCTGCCCCAGGGGATCCAGTTTCAGATCCAGGATGGCTACCTCATCATCACCCTGCCCACGGAAGCAGATCGCAACGTGGCCGTGGTCCGACTGGGAAAGACCTATCTGGTCGTCACGAAGACGGAACAGCTGGTGCTAGATCCCACGGGCGCCCCCAGAACCCCCCGCCGTTCCTTCCGGAAGGTTCGAGCGATTCGACGCGGACGAATTATTCGCGCGGTCGACGAAGCGCCGGAAGCAAGCCCGGTTCGGCCGTAAGTTAGAGCCGGATGTAGGCGGCCCGTCAGGGGATCAGGATCGTGACTTCTTCGGAGTCACGATCCTGTCACCGGGGACGCCGAAGATGCCACCCACCTGGAAAGCACCTCTTCGAACCGCGGATCCGACTTCAATGGATCCATCGCCGGATCACTGCGAATCGCACCCGGCGCAGCCAGGTTCAACCGGATCACCTGATCAAGCCAATGGAACGCTCGATCCAGATCCCCCCTCTTGGCATCGGTCGCCACAAGGGTATACACCAGCGTTCCCGCCCCCTTCATCTGCGGGTCAAGCTTGAGCGCGGTACCAAAGGCGAGCGATGCCTGATCGAGCTCCCCGGTTTCCATGAAGAGCTGCCCCATTCCGACATAGGCCTGGGGATAGTCCGGGTCGAGATCCTGAATTCGTCGGTACTGGATGATGGCTTCCTCGAAACGCGAAAGACGCACGAGACCGGCGGCGAGATTGTTCCGGTATCGAACATTCTCCGGATCGAGGCTCACGGACTTTTGCCAGTCGGCGACCGCACCATCCGTGCCCCCCAGGAGAAACCCGACGCTCCCACGCCGACTGTAAAGCTCCGGATCTTCCGGGTAACGCCTCAAAGCCAGCTGGAGAAGACGAATCGCCTCCGTGTAGTTTTCTCTTTCCTGATGAATCGAACAGAGGCCGAGGATGGCCTCAAGATTGGACGGATTTCGCTTCCACACGTCAAGAAACTCGACGAATGCCAGGTCGTATTGCTCCTGTTCAAAGAGCCGTTTTGCCGCATACACTCCGGTTTGGTCGGCGTACTGAGAAGCTGAAGGATGATCGGGTCGGATCTTCGCGGCTTCTTTGAAGAGGCTCAGCGACAAACCAACCTGGGAATCATCGTTCACCATTCGCTTCCCGATCTCGACCAGAAGATCCGAGAGGGAGCGACGGGTATCTCCATCCGAGCTGTCCAGCTCAAGAGATTGGCGAAACGACGTCAATGCCTTCTCGAATCCGCGACGACCACAAAGCTCGATCCACCCCTCCATGGCAAGTTGCCTTGACTTGAAGAGTTCCTGCAGCCGCTCCCCGAGCTTCTTCTGGGCGTCATCGTCGAGCTCGCCGACACGAAGATAGGGTTGAACCGTGCTCCTCTCCTTCTGAACAGCCGAGAGAAACCGGACATAGTTCTGATCCTTCATCTGCGGAGTCAGGTAGAGGTTCCGAGGAAGGATGTATTCAAGGAACGTATCGTCGTCCGTGTGAATGGGCACATCACCGACGAAGCGCTTCATGGCATCCGGGCCGAAGACGAAATGCTTGAAAAACTCGGGAGGTCCGGTGAGTCCGATCCTCAACAGATCAGCTGCGATCTCCTCGTTCTGGAACATGCGCACCACCCGATCGTAATCGATGGTATCCATGTCTTCGGGGAGGCCAACCAACAAATAGTCGGCGCCAAGCACACATTCCCAGACCATGGAGTTGGGAAACACGGACTGAAAGGTTCCGAGCACGCTCCGAAATTCATCCGTCCCCATGTTGTAGGTATTGGCCCACTGGGTCATGATTCCGCCAGGCTTGAGCGAGTCTTTGCAGGCCTGAAAGAACTCCTCGGTGAACAGACTCCCGATTCCGGCAATCCAGGGGTTCGAGGGTTCGGAGAGGATGGTGTCATATTTCTTCCCCGACATTTTGAGGAAGTTTCGACCATCCTCGACAAGGATGTTGAGCCGATCG
>JAJDCM010000195.1 GCA_029260825.1 Planctomycetota bacterium
TGTTTCGAGTACTTGCCGCTCCGTATCGTCGTTGCCGCGCATTTCGGGGGCGACCGCGGCAAGAAGATCCTCGTTGAGGAAGTTGTTGACCTCGGCTGCTATCCGAGCCTGAAGCAAGGCGGCGGCGGCGCTCTCGTCCGCCTGAATCCGGCGGGACTCGGCCAGGTCTGCGGCCGTGACGGCCTCGACACGACGCAGCTCCGCAAGTGTGGCGCTCTCGTCGGACTGTCCTTTCAGCACTATGGTGGCAACGAGGCCTGAAGCCAGGGCCAGGACACCCGCGGCCAGGGATGCGGCAAGGGGCTTGTTTCGACGCACCCACTTGCGGGTTTCGGCGATGGCTCCCGTCTCGTAGGCTCGAACCACCCGGTAATCGAGGAAGGCCCGGAGAACTTCGGAGAGCGCGAGCAAGACCGGGTAGCGTAGTTCCCGGTCCCGTGCCATCGCCTTTTCGCAGATCGCGACGAGCTCGGCGGGGGTCGAGGGAGCGAGTCTTTCGAGGGGTTCGGGTGGCCGACTCAGAAGATCGTTCAAGATATCGATGGCGGCTCGTCTCTCTCCTCTTGGAACGTACGGAGAAGTCGCCGTGAAGAGGCGGTAGAGCATGGCGCCCGCCGAGTAGACGTCGCACCGGGCGTCGAGAGCTTCGAGCGAACCTCGCGCTTGCTCCGGCGCCATGTAGGAAGGGGTACCGATGACATCTCCGTCCATGGTGTAGAGCGCCTGGCCAGAACTGCTCGACCGGTTCTCACGCAGATCGGTGGCTACGCGCTCAACCGGGGCCTGTGCCCCGGAAGGATCGCTCGCGGGACGTGGATCGTGTCGATCCTCGCTTCCCAGGACCCTCGCGACCCCCCAGTCCATGACGTAGACCTCGCCGAACCTTCCGATCATGACGTTGGCCGGCTTGAGGTCACGGTGAATCACCCCTTTGTCATGGGCAAAGGCCACCGCCTCGCACACCTTGAGCATCACTCCCAGGGCGCGGGTGAGAGACCAGCCCTCTCTCTCTTCGGCCACGAGTTTGAAGATGTGAGCGAGGTCGCGGCCTTTGACCAGAGGCATGGTGAAATAGAGCTGGCCGTTTGCATCGAGGCCGAGCTCATGGACAGGCACGATGCCGGGGTGCTCGAGTTGTCCGGTGATCTGGGCCTCCTCGAGGAAGCGGGCCACGATCCTCGGCTGGATCACATCGGGCTTGATGCCCGCACCCTTCCCCCCGCGTCCCAGGGCTACCTTCATGGCAAGGGGACGGCGCAGGTCCTCGTCCCAGATGCGAAAGATTGCTCCCATTCCGCCCCGGGCGATCTCTCGGTCCATCCGATACCGAGATGCCAAACGACCGCGCTCCCCGAGTCGCTCCAGGACACCCGACGAAGGGGCGGACGATGACGGGCTCTCCTCCTCGAGAGGAGCGGTGTGCTGCGCACCGCCACCCAGGGAGATCTCGGGATCGACATCAGGACCGTACTGGCGCTTCAGGCGCTCGACGAGAGGTTCGGTCGCTTCGCGTTCGTCTTCTGGATTTTTCATGATGCCAGGCAGTATAGGTCTTTTTGCGTGAAACAAGGTGGTGAGCTTCGTTTCCCGGGGGATTGTCGCGGCCTCCCCTCCGTTTTCGCGAATGTCATCGAAATTTCGCTGGCGCGCCGTCGGATAAAGATGTATTTTATTTGCATCTTTAACAACTTTTGACCCTGGAGGCGCGATGAGCACGCTATACGAAACACTGGGTGGAGAGCCCGCAATGCAGGCCGCGGTTGAACTCTTCTACAGGAAAATTCTCACCGATGAACGTGTAAGCCGGTTTTTTGAAGACGTGGATATGGAAGGGCAGATGGCCAAGCAAAAGGCATTCCTCACCATGGTGTTTGGCGGTCCATCCGAGTACAGCGGAAAAGATATGACCGAGGGACACTCCCACCTTCTCGACCAGGGTCTCAACGACAGCCACGTCGACGCCGTTATCGAGAATCTCGGAGCGACGCTGTCCGAGCTCGGGGTCGATGCTGCGTCTTCGAAGAGTGCGCTCTCGATCGCGGAGGGTGCACGAGATGATGTGCTGGGTCGTCGAGGGTCGTGATGCGTGTGACTCATAGCGGTCGCACCGTCGAGGTTCAAAACGGCGAAACGGTTCTGGATGCGCTGCTGCGCAGTGGCGAGAACATCCCGTACTCTTGCAAGGCCGGAAGCTGCCAGTCCTGCCGCATGCGAGTCGTTTCCGGCTCGGTCCCGGAGGCTGCGCAGGTGGGACTCAAGGAGACTTTGCGAGCGCAGGGATACTTCCTTGCCTGCTCCTGCCGGCCCGACGGCGACATCGAGATCGAGAGTGATATCCAGGTTCAATCGGTGGTGGGCGTTGTCCGCGCACGCGATCGGGTCGGTGAAGACGTCCTGAGGATCCGACTCGAAATCGATGACGAACTGGACTATGCGGCGGGACAGTTCGTGAGCCTCGTGAGATCCGACGGGCTCGCTCGCGCGTATTCGCTCGCCAGCATTCCCGGCGATCCCTCGCTTGAGCTGCACGTGCGTCGCATGCCCGGTGGCCGGATGAGCGGCTGGATCCACGAGTCGCTCGGGGTAGGAGATGCGGTATCACTGCGGGGCCCGTTCGGAAGTTGCTTTTACGTTCCCGGGCGTCCGGACCAGCGGTTGATTCTCGCCGGCGTCGGGACCGGTCTCGCGCCGTTACTGGGAATTGCCCGGGACGCTCTGGCCCGAGGGCACGAGGGCCCGGTCGATCTTTTTCACGGGGCTCTGGTTTCAGGGCGGCTGTATGGGGTCGATGTTCTTCGCAACCTCGAGCGTTGCCACCGGCCATTTCGCTATCATGCGTGTGCACTGAACGAGTCGCAAGGGGATCCGGAAACACTCCGGGTCGGAGCAATCTCGGACATTGTTCTTTCCAGTGTCAAGGAGACGCTTGCGACCTCAAGGGTCTTTCTTTGCGGCGATCCGGGTTTTGTTAACGACCTTCGCAAGCGTTTATTTCTTGCCGGAGCATCGATGCAGGAGATTCACGCCGATCCTTTCACTCCCACCGGGAGCACGACAGACGCCAATTGACCACCAAGGTTTGGTACCCTGATTCCCATGCGACTCACGTCTTTTACCGACTACGCGCTGCGAGCGCTGATCTATCTCGGCACACACCGAGATCGCTTCGTTACAAAGCGAGAGATCAGCGATGCGTACGGTCTGTCGGTCAATCATGTCGGCAAGATCGTTCATCGTCTGGGGATCGCCGGCTATGTCGACATCAAGCGTGGGTGTGACGGTGGTGTCACTCTCTCGCGTCCGCCCGAAAAGATCTGCATTGGCGATGTCGTCCGAGACCTTGAGGAGATGGCGCTGGTCGAGTGCTCAGCCGGGCGCGAGAACCACTGTCCGATCACGGGTGTTTGCGGTCTCATCCCGGTGCTTTCGGAGGCATTGGGCGATTTCCTGGCCGTCCTCGATCGCTACACGCTCGCGGATGTTCTCGGCGGAGCTCGTAAGCGCGCTCGCTACCGGGAGAGCTTCTTGACCGAAGAAGGATCTGAATGATCGGCGGATTGTCCATGGCGATGCCCCGAAGGGAAGCGCCTGTGCGAGAAGGAAGTCAACGACAATGATCTGGTTCGTCGCGGGGCTCGGGGTGCTGGTTCTGGCGGTATTGGCCCATGACGTCCTGCAGCGTCGCCGCGCCATCCTGCGCAACTTTCCTTTGATCGGCCATTTTCGTTTCTGGTTGGAGGCGGTGGGCCCCGAGTTGCGTCAGTATATCGTCACGAACAACGACGAGGAGCGTCCGTTCAGCCGGGATCAGCGCCGCTGGGTCTACGCTTCCTCCAAGAAAGAAAACAACTACTTCGGGTTCGGAACCGACAACGATCTCGAGCGTTCCCCGAGCTACGTGATCATCAAGCAGGCAACGTTTCCGCTTCCTGACCCTGTGCCGGGTGACCCGGGCTACGATCCGACTTACCCCATCCCGTCGGCGAAGGTCCTGGGGAAAGCGAGGGGGCGCGCCGGGGCGTTTCGCCCTCGATCCGTCGTGAACGTTTCGGCGATGAGTTACGGTGCGTTGAGCCGCACCGCGGTGGAGGCGCTCAACCGGGGCTGCGAACTCGCCGACTGCCTCCAGAATACCGGCGAGGGAGGGATCTCGCCTTACCACCGCAAGGGGGGGGAGCTGATCTGGCAGATCGGCACGGGCTACTTTGGATGTCGGGACGAGTCGGGCCGATTCTGTCGCGAGCGGTTCCTGGAGGGGGTTGGCTCGGCCCCGGTCCGGGCCATTGAAATCAAGCTGAGTCAGGGAGCCAAGCCGGGGCTGGGAGGTGTCCTTCCCGGAGCGAAGGTGACTCCCGAGATCGGGGCCATTCGCGGCATCCCGGTGGGCAAAGATTGCATCAGCCCGAATACCCACCAGGTTTTTCGGGATGCGGACGAGCTTCTTGACTTTGTGGAGGAACTGGCGGACATGACCGGATTGCCGGTGGGAATCAAGTCCGCGGTGGGGGAGGCGGAATTCTGGAAGGAACTGACCCGGCTCATGGAGGACGGATCTCGCGGGGTCGACTTCGTAGCCATCGATGGTGGGGAGGGAGGCACGGGAGCGGCGCCTCTCGTGTTCAGCGATCACGTGGCGCTTCCCTTCAAGCGCGCGTTCTGCCGGGTGCACCGGGAGTTCGTCTCCCGGGGACTGCAGGACCGGGTCGTCTTCATTGGTGGAGGAAAGCTTGGTTTTCCCCAGGAGGCCCTGCTCGCGTTCGGGCTCGGGTGCGATCTGATCGGGGTTGCCCGAGAGGCCATGCTGGCGATCGGTTGTATTCAGGCCCAGCGTTGCCACACCGGCCACTGTCCCACCGGAGTGGCCACCCAGAACCGGTGGCTCATGCGGGGCCTTGATCCCACTTTCAAGGCGGCACGGCTGGCAAATTATGTGGTGACTCTGCGCAAGGAACTGCTCCAGCTCAGCCGGGCTTGTGGGGTTCCTCATCCGGCCTGGATTACTCCGGATCACCTGGAAATAGCCGACGACCGTTTCGGTTCGAGATCCCTCGCCGAGGTCTTCGACCTCGAGCCGTCCCACGGTGTTCCCTTTTCCGGGGCATGGTCTGACCTTGCGATGGAGATGGGCTGGAAAGATCCTGTCGGCTCCCGCACTTCTTCCCCGTCATGAGCTTGTTTGTACAAGACCGGAGACCTGAAAGATGAAGGATATTCGTGCTCTGAACGAGCGAGCGAAAGAGCTTCGGTGTCTGTACGCTGTCGGTGCGCTTTTTGCCGATCGGGGACAGGCGCCAGCGAAGGCATTCTCGAAAGTGCTGGAAGAGATCCCAGCGGGCTGGCAACGCCCAGAATCGACGGGTGCATGCATCGAGTACCTGGGGCGAAGCTACGTCGGACCTGGCTTCGCGTCCGACGGGCGGACGATGTCTGAGCCCATTCCACTGTGGGGAATCGAGATCGGACGAATCCTGGTCAGCGCGATCGATCCTGGTGCGCAGAGCGCACAACCGTTGTTTCTTCCGGAGGAGGAAGAGCTTCTTCGGCGGATCGCCGGTCGGATCGGAGAGTATCTCGAGTGGAAGCACTCAGAACTCCTGGGCGAGCGTACGGCGCCCTCTCGGAACCACTGGGCATGGCGACAGCGGTTCGCCGAGGCTCTTGCCGACAGCATCGATCCTCAGCGGTTTGGCGTCACTCGGATGTTTCTCGGGGGCAGCACCGCAAGAGGAGATGCACGGCCCGCCAGTGATATCGATCTGTACATCGATTTTCACGGTTCGAACGAGCAGAAGAGGGACCTGACGATGTGGATCGAAGGCTGGAGCCTCTGCCTGGGACAGGTTGCTTTTCTGCAGACCGGGCAACCGTTTCCAACTGGCATTCTGAACGTCCAATGGCTTTCGGGGGAGCCTGGCATCTGGCAGCGATCTGAACTCCAGAAGCTCACGTTGGGAGGGGAGAACTCCGAGTGAACCTTAGCCTCCGATATCGATACTTTGACGCCCGGGGGGAGAGCTGGCTACGGGATGACCTGGAGAATCACCGCATTTGTCACGCTGACCCCGAAAGGATTCTGTGCGCTTGCGTCCTCGAGCAATCCCTGAACCGTGACGACCAGGCCGGGTGGAAAACCCCGGTGTCTTCGCAGAGAAAAGGGCGCCGCCGCCGGGCCGATGATCGTCTTGGTTTCTCCGCAGTTGAACGACCTCATCGTTTCGGTCGCCATCCCCATTGAGATCCTGCTGCTCCCTGCCTTCGGGAACGGAGAAGGCGATGACCTCGTCGTTCATGGCGAGATGGCTGTCCAGGGTGCCCATGGCAAGCCCCAGGTTGGTGATGGTTCCGCTCGTTCGATCGAAGATGTGAAGCACATCGTCGTCCCGGAGAAACGGTGGTTCAGTGTCTCCGTTCAGAGCCACTTCACCCTGGGATCTTTCGTTGACTGGAAAGGCGGCGAGCCCATCACAGATTCTCACCGTGCCTTCGGCTATGGCGAGGGCCGTGTTGTGGAGCACGCCACTGTCCAGATCGTAGAAGTGGATCACCCGATCGGAGGCGTCGCCGTCGCCGTTGAGATCAAGGTTGCCCTCCATCCTCTCGTTGACCAGGAGTGCGACGAGGCTCTCGTCATGACCGTCGATTTGCCCGGACAGCCGCAGGTTTGTGAGAGAACCAGGTTCTCCCGCGTGGGTTGGACAAGGGGTCATCAACAGTGCGAGGGGTAAGAAGATAAAGAGGGCGTGGAGCGCCTCAGGGCCAGGGAGCAGTCGATGGTAGACGCTCATACAGGTCGGGAGGGCAACTTTGAAGTGGTGCAACACGGGAACCTCCACGAATCGACTCTCCCACGTCATCCACACCTCAGCTTCAGGACCGGTTGGCCATCATGGTCAACGTTCGATGAGAATTCAAGGGAATTGTCCTTCAGGCTGGAGGTTGGTGAGCGCGAGTGGTTGTACCGTGACGGACCGCTCTCAAGCGTGGTCAAGGATCTGCGACGACCGTGACCCCATTGGTCACGGATACGGAAACCTGACCGACGCCGCCAAAGTCAGCAACGAGGCCCTGGATGAAGACGCTCTCGAGCCCCAGACCGTTCGGGTAGCTGTGAAAGTCAGTCGGCGCCCTCTGGGATGAGTGAGTGGGAAAGCCGGCTACGCGAAAAAAACCAAATGTGTTCCAGATCTTTTCCGGATAGAAAGAGCTTTCGGGATCGCTATCGGTGATCGGGGTGGGGAGGTAGGTTGTGCCGACCTCGAAAGGAAGCGTCCGGAGCTCGCAGAAGAGGGGAAGGCTCCACTCGTACGCGAGATACTTCGATCGGAAGCCCTGGCGCGAGGGAGGGGATATCATCGTATACACGATGGGTTCATCTGGGCTCACGAATACGACTCGATCCTGTCCGGCACCCGCTGACCCGTTGACGAAGAGCACATCGTTCGCGTTTCCGACCCCGCTGTTGACGGTACCACGCCTGGATCTCAGAAGTTCGTCCGCGTTGTTGAAGAAGATGGAAATCGCTCCATTGTTGCTGGAGTTCGAGGCTACCACCAGGTCCCGGTCACCGTCCTCGTCGAAGTCACCCACGCCGATGGCGGATGGTGGCTCGGAAGAGGGAATCATCTGGGGCGGGGCATATCCGCCCCCTTGTTCTCCGTGAAAGACGGCGAGGGCATTGTTGCCGGTGAGCACTACCAGATCCAGGATCTCGTCGCCGTCAAGGTCCTCAGCAGTAATGTTTCCTCCCCCCGGGCCAATGAGGTTTTGGGTTCGTGAGAACTGCCCGTCGCCGAGCCCACGAAAGATGTAGATGGAGAAAGGTTCTTCATTGACGGTTGCCCCGACAATGATGTCGAGGTTGCCGTCCTGGTCGAGATCCGAGCTCGTGAGCGAGTGGGCAAGGTTAGCAAGTGGATGAGTTGTCGTCAGGTAGGAAGCTCCGTTTCCGTCGTTGAGGTGGACGGACAAGCCGAAGGTTCCGCGATCGACTGTGGCGAGGTCGAGATCGCCGTCGTGATCGAAATCATCGGAGATAATGTTACGAAGTTCGTTTCCAGTCGGGTAGCTGTTAATCGGGCTAAACCCACCGCCTCCGTCTCCGATCAAGAGTGATATGGTTCCGCCGTTTCGGTTCGCGACGGCAATGTCGAGGTGCCCATCGCCATTCAGGTCATTGGCCACCACGGCTCGGGGGAATTGACCGGCGGGAACCGAAGATGTGTGGACAAACCGGCCGTCGCCCAGATTCAAGAGGATGCGAACTGCATTCGAGGAGGAAAAATCTGCTACGGCCAGATCGGGGAATCCGTCCTCGTCGAAATCCCCGGCCGTCAAGTGCACCGGTCGGTTTCCGCCGGGGGTGAGGACCTGGCTGAGCTGAAGGTCTCCGGTTCCGTCGCCATGGAAGATCGAGACCGTGTGTCCGAGGTGGTTGGGAACCGCGACGTCGTCATGCCCATCGAGGTTCAAGTCGGCAGTGAGGATTGCTTTGGGATCACCTCCGACAGAGAGTGACTGTGCCTGGCGAAAGCAAGATTGAGCCCTCGCGGGGTGGGCCGGGCCGAATAGGACCGCGACGATGACCAGGAATACAGATGGAAATGTCTGAAGCATCATTCCTCCTTCTATTCGTGGACTGTAAGAACCGTCACCCGGTTCTCCAGGCTCGTCTACACCTGGAGTTTACCAGCTCGGGGGAGTGATGTCTTGATAAAGGAGGGCCAATTGCCCGGTAGGCCTTCAACGGCGGGGTATTACGATTCTGCGCTGTGCTCGCGCCGGTAGTGATCCCTGTTCAGGGGAGGATGATCTCGAACTCCACCCCATTGGTGGCCGCGAAGTCGTTCGGGCCTTCAGGGTCTCTGAACCAGGCCTGGGCCCACCCGAGAGCTCCCCCGGGAAAGTGGCGATTGAGTCCGATCGGAATGCCCAGATTCACCGAGCCGGCCATCCCGCTAGTGATACGCCGAAAGCGCCGGATTTCAGGCACGAGGATGCCGCCATGAAAGGGAGTGAGGGCCAGGGAGAAGGATACGATCAACCCACCTTCTTCGTTCAGGGGAGCACCCTCCACCGTAACATGGAATACATCCGGGTCGCGAGTGAAGGATAACTCCATTGAGGGCACTCCATTGCTACCTTCCAGGGCAAATCCGATGTCGGTGCCCTCAACTCCCCGGAACAAGGGAAGGCAGCTCGCTTCCACGTGGCCCCGCATGAGGCTGGCCACCTCCGGATGGAGGTAGGTGGTGATGTCCTCGAACCCTCCACACCCGTGACAGTAGCTCATGATCGTCCCCCCCTCGGGGGGGCAAAAGGTTTCATCCTGACAGGGGCCCCATACCGCGGGAATGGCGCATTCGTCCAGGGGAGGGCAGTATTCGTGGGTATGCACCGAGCCGAAGTTGTGACCCAGCTCGTGGGCCATCAGGTAGAAGTCCTGATTCAACGGATGGCTAGGAATCGTGGGGAAGGGGCTTTGTCCGGTGATACAGCAGCTCACCGAGAACCCCCTTTCCTGGCTGCAGAGCGCATCAATGAAGCCAGCCCCGCAGATGAGCTGAGCTCCGCTCAGGAAGTGATAGAGGTCTCCGTATACGGGTGCTCCCCCCTCCCGCCAGGCTGCCTGGAACTCGTAGATGAGATCGACGCAGTCGCCGCCCATTTCCTGAGTCATCCACGGATCGTTGCCGGCCGTGTACAGCCCGAGGTAGGGAAGAGTAAGAATGGTTCCGACCTGTTCGCGATACCGGAGGCTGACCGCTCCGAAGATCGACACCGCGTAGGTACGGGCAGCGTCCAGGTCGCCGAATACCTCGAAGTACTGATCGTCGGTCTCCACCGGCACGCTGCAGTCGTAGAGTGGAAGGAAGTCGTGGCTTGAGGCCTGGCGCCCTGAAACCGGCCGGGGATACGGTCTCCATTCCTCGAGGAGCGGACCGGTTCCACAGACAGGAGAAGTCTCCAGCCCGTTTTCATGGGCCCATTCGTCCGTCACCATCCAGGCGCGGCTGTCTGTCCAGTCGCCATCCGGGCCGGGCCCCGCCAGCAGGTTCACACGCGCGTCTCCATGAATCCATCCCCGAGATCCGTGCCGGGAGAAGGCGAGGAAGACGTCAGATCCCTCCTTTCCGGCAATCTTGCCGGACCACATCGAAAGCCCCTCTTCCAGATCACCCACTCCGGCTGGTTTTCCGTCGACGTAGAGAAGGGACTCGGATCGGCTGACATGGACTCGCGCGAGGTTCAGAGAGACTCGTTCTCCGTCCGGTAAGGGAACATCCGAAAGCCTCACCCGGTTGAGAGTCTCCAGGCGGGTCAAGGCTTCCGAATCAACTGAAAGTCGGAGTACGGTGTCGTCCTCGCCCGGCACTACGTGAAGGGGGGCAAGAGTCTCCGGAGCCGTGTCCGCCAGCAGTGGCATGGCTAGCACCAAAAGGACCATCGGGGCGAGCAAGACTCGGACGGATCTACTTTTCATGACGGTACTCCTGGACTCATATACTTCAACCCATTCTGCGGGGGCCGGGAGGCGCATGATCATTTCCCCTGGCCCGTCAAATAACGACGATCGATCTCGTCCGAGTTTAGAGCATTCTGTGTCGACAATCAATCCGCCGGGGTTGGCGAAATCTGAGCGGGACCCGTAGGTCAAACTACCGTCCGTGCAGGTGTTGAAGCTTGAGATTCCCGTGTTGTGTCCGGCTGTGAGAGTATCGATCTCGCTGTATGGCGATCCGGGATCCCTGATCCATGCCTGCTTTCTCTTGTTGTTCGAGTCAGTGTGATCGAAGGAGAATCCAGGCGAAGACACGATGGATGTGTCGGAGAATTACTACAGAGGATTGCTGTTTTCTCCGATGGAGCTCATCCCCTGGGTCGTCTAGCATTGTGCGACTTGCCCGTCGCGTGGCGGGCAGATCGAGTTTTGACCGCCAATCTGGATTGGACAGGAGATCACCATGCGTAGGCCCCACTTTCTGATCAGCTTCATCTTGACTTCGTTGTTCGTCCCGTTGTTCGTCGGCCCGACCCGGGGATTCCCGGAAAAAGACGAGGCGATGATGAAAGACGGTTACCAGCTACACCGCATGGAGGCCCCGGACTCCTCCCTCAACGAGAGATCTGCCGCATACCGATGGGTGGATATCATGCTGGATGTCGCGGCCAATGACGTGGAGAGGATCGGAGCCCGACCCACGATTTTGTCCCGGCAGATGGCAATCCCCGCTACTGCCATGTTCGACGCATGGGCAGCGTACGACGCCCATGCGGTAGGGACACGACTCCTCGGCAAGCTCCGCCGACCTGGGAAGGAAAGGACGCGGGAGAACAAGGAGGAGGCGATTGCCTACGCGATGTACCGGACGATGATCGACCAGTATCCCCACTTCGTGGACCAGATCCGGAAGGAGATGAAGCGGATGGGGTATGACCCGGACAACGACACGGAGGACATGAGCACTCCCGCCGGAATCGGGAACACGGTGGCGCGCGAAGTTCTTGATTACCGCTACGGGGACGGCGCCAACCAGTTGGGTGACGAGATCGGATCCAGCGGCGTACCCTATTCGGACTACACGATGTACCGGCCCGTCAACTCGCCTGACAAAGTGATCGATCCCGACCGCTGGCAGGAGCTCCCCTTTTCGGACGGCAAAGGCGGTTCTTTCTATCCAAAGTTCCTCACTCCCCAGTGGTATCGGGTGAAGACGCTGGCTCTTGAGAGCGCCGATCAGTTTCGCCCCGGGCCGCCTCCTCTGTGGGGTAGCGAAAAGCTCGACCGCGAGATTGACGAGTGCATCGAGATGAACGCAAATCTAACGGTGGATCAGAAGGCGGTGGTGGAGTTCATGCGGGATGGACCCCGCTCCACCGGACAGTCCGGTCACTGGTTTCGTTTCGCTCAGGACGTGTCGCGGCGGGACCGGATGGACCTTGACGCGGACGTGAAGCTGTACTTCGTGATCGGTAATGTGTGCCTTGATGCTTTTATTGCGTCCTGGGAAAGTAAACGATATTACGACAGTTCTCGCCCGTGGACTCTGATCCGGGAAAAGTACAGGGGAAAGAAGGTCAGAGCGTGGGCCGGGCCGGGCCAGGGTGTGAAGGATATCCCCGCAGATAGCTGGCACCCCTATTCTCCCGCTATTTTTGTGACTCCGCCGTTCCCCGGCTACACTTCGGGGCACAGCACCGTCAGCGCCGCCGCCGCCAAGATGCTCGAGCTTTTCACCGGGAGCGATCGGTTCGAGGTGGCCGCCGAAAGAACCGCAGGTAGTCTCACCGAGGCGGGCTTTGCGTGCGAGGTGATGCAGATGATCGATGGTCAGATTGCGGACGGAAAGCGCCTTTCGTGCGACGTCCGCCTGCGCATGCCGACATTCAGCGAGACCGCGAACATGGCCGGGCTCTCCCGTGTTCTCGGGGGCTATCACATTCAGTCCGACAATATCGAAGGGCTTCGGCTTGGCCGACGGGTGGCGTCCTACTCCTGGCCGGTGATGCAGACGTACTTTGACGGCACTGCAAAGGTACGGGACTAGTCCGTTGATCAAGTGCTTTTCGGCGTTGCACCTCCGCTAGTTGTTTCCTTCTGACATGGGCTCCTGGACCGTGCCTGGAGCCCATTTTTCAATCCATATCATCAAGAGAACAGAGGTCATCTATGAGGCCTTCCATCATGGCTTGCCATCTCTCGATTTTGCTCCTCCTTGCGACATCCTGGAAGGCACCAGCCCAGGAGAGCGATCCGACGGAGAACGATTCGATCCGAGAGGAGCTCCAGGAACTCCGGAGCGAGGTCGACGACTTACGGGCGTGGAAACAGGAGCAGCAAGACGCGGCCACGGGACAGGACGGTGGATCTCGGTTCAAATTCCCGGGGTCGATCGGCCTCACTATCTCGGGTGAAATCCGGATTCGAGAGGAGTTCCGACGGCACGTATATAGTCCACAAGATCCGGATGGGAACGAGAGAAGCGACTTGACTCGGATGCGGACCCGCCTTCGATTTGACTTCGAGGTCAGCGATCATCTCGACGCCATTGTTGAACTCCAGGATGCTCGCATCCTGGGGTCGGAGGGCTCGCCCATCGCTGACTCGGAAGGACTGGATCTCAAGCGAGCTGAGATCATCATCGCCGACCTCTTCGGCTTGCCCGCGGAGCTTGAGCTCGGGCGGTTTGTCATGTTTTACGGGAAACAAAGGGTCATCGGCCATCTCGAGTGGTTTGACCAGGGAAGGACCTTCGACGGGTTTCGAATCAAAACCCACGGTGATTCCTGGTATGCCGATTTCTTCGGGGCGAGGATCAACGATCTCGGGACTTCGGATGAGGATGACAGCGATCTTATCGGTCTCTACGCGGGCACGAAGGAGCTGATGAAGGGATTCGACCTCGAGGGATACATCCTGCATGCACGCGATCAGCGGGACGGGACCTCGGAGACGGGGGCACCGGGGGAAACAGGGTTCACAACTTTCGGGGGGCGCTGGTTCGGAACTTGCGGTGGCCTTGACTATGAGACCGAGATCATGTTCCAGACCGGCGAGGTTTTTGATGACGATCTAACCGCTTTTGGTGGAGTGGCTGCGGTGGGATACAAGTTCGAGGATTGCTCGATGACTCCGAGACTCGGGTTCGAGATCGACTACGCCACGGGAGATCGGAATCCGACGGATGGGGAAACAGAACAGCTACAGCTTCTCTTTCCGACGAATCATATCTACTATGGTCGGGCGGACCTTGCCGCGCTCAGCAATCTCTGGGGTTTTCGGACATCGCTGGCTTTCCATCCCGGGGAGACGGTGAGGGTCGCTCTGGACCATTATCATTTCTCCCTTCAGGACGAGGAGGGGCCCTGGGTCAACGCGGGGGGAGCAACCATCCGACCGGGATCCCGGGGAGCTTCCCGTCACCTCGGAGAGGAGGTGGACCTCACGGTGTGGTGGGACGCGCTCGATCACCTCGAAATCGAGCTGGGAGTGAATGCCTTCTTCGGGGGAGGCTTCACGGACGATACCGGTCGGCAGCGTGATGCGCTTTTCTCTTACGTTCAGGCGCACGTGAAGTTTTAGAGAAACGATGGAGAGCGCGGCTCGATTGCCGCGCCCTCCGATTCGATTACAGGCAGAGCAGGAAGGCCACTAGATCTTCCTTTTCCTGCCTGGTGAGGTGGAGTTCGAACACAAGATTGAAGAACTCGACGGTGTCATGCAGAGTCGGGAGTCGACCGTCGTGCAGGTAGGGTGGGCTATCCTTGATCCCGCGTAGCGCAAATGTCTTGATCGGGCCCTCGGGACGTCCCGGGTAGAACCTTTCCACCTGGAGGTCGTGCATGTAGTCGTCGGTGAAAGCCGGGCCGTAGTGACATGCGGAACATTTCGCCTTGCCGTGGAAGAGAGCCTCGCCGCGTAATTCGCTTGCGGAAGATACGTCCGGAAGCAGCCGCATCAACGGGCCGAGTTTTGGAGCAGGCGGGAAGTCGATGATGGCGTTGAAGTCACCCATGCGGTTCGTGACCTGTCGCTGGGCGCCTCGAGGCCCGATCGCTTGCTGGAGACCCGGGTCTCCATCGAAGTATTCCTCGACCTCGGAGAAGTGATCCATGCTCCGGATCGACCGCTTGGAGGAGAGCTGCATCAGGTTGTAGTTCCCCCGCATGGTGGGGGTATCGACCCGAAGACGGGCTTGATTTGGCCGCGCATCGGGCGCAAGTTCGATGGCACCGTTGCTGTGTCCGTTGACATGGCAAGAGAAGCACGCAACACCGGCGCTTGGCTCGGCGGTGACACGGTGGTCCGTGTGGTTGAACCAGGTGGTGGGGGTCGGTCGCAGGAGTTCCTTCAACCCCTCCATCTGCTCCGGCGATAGCAGTCCATCGAAGATTTCGTAGTAGTTTCCAAGGGTGATCTCACGTCCCCCGGCGATGTCCCCGAGCTCCTTGTGGGTGGTGAGGAAGAGCGGCGGTGGGTATTCGGGAAGATACTCATCGGGGAGATCGAAGTCGACATCGAAGCGCTCGTGCTCGGGGTGGGCATCGATCCAGAAATCGGGAAAGAGCATGTGCGCCGTGGTCTGGAGCGGATGGGAGAGCGGCTTGAACGGAAAGAGGTCTCGGGCGAGAATCTCCGCAGCCGGAAGACCCGCCAATTCCTCATAAGTCGAGATCCCTTGGGGAAGCCTTGCCACGGGGCCCTTCATGATGGGCTTGCCGCCGGACATCTTGGCTCCGGAGACGCTCTCCCCCGAGAACTCGAATCGATTCTCGATGTAGGAATCGACATCGCGCATCAGTTCTTCCTTCTGCTCGAGGTTCTTCGTTTTCCACTCATCGAATGGCATTCCGATATCCGGGCTGCCCCAGGAGCTTCTTCCTTTTCCTGCATATCTCCAAAGATCAAGAGGGGTCCGAGCCCCGGCCCCGCCCGGAGGATAAGGCTTGAGTCGGGAAACGTGACTTGCACCAAGGCCCCAGTCGCCACCACGGCGCACTGATTTCCCCGGGCTCTGTCTCAGATAGAGGCGGTTGGATGCATCTTTCGCGACCTCAGGTGCGATGGCAAGTGGGGTGGCTTTCGATCCTTCCGCGTGAACCCAGAGCACGCGCGTCCCGATGATCGACCCCAGCACGAAGGCCAGGAGGGGTAACGCGAGACCCGAAATCCGAACTCGCCGTGCTCTCTGTACAGTCGACATGTGGTCATCCTTGTCCTTTTCGGTTCCGTTCCCTTTCTTGATCTCGAAAGTCATGATCCCCGACAAGCTGGCCCGTGTCTGTCGAGGATTCTTTC
The DNA here is from genome assembly GCA_029260825.1 of Planctomycetota bacterium. Classification (GTDB taxonomy): domain Bacteria; phylum Planctomycetota; class JACOTG01; order JACOTG01; family JAJDCM01; genus JAJDCM01. The sequence continues at coordinate 15,797 of JAJDCM010000195.1, forward strand.
ACTTCGTGTGGCAATATTCCGACATTCAGCAATTTTCTGAACCTTTTCCCTGGGGGCCTTCGGAGTTGTCCTCTTCACGAGATCTCCGCTGGCTGTTCCGCAGGTTTGAGGGTCGTGAATCAACTCTTGCCGCTCGTGCCTGTTTTCGCTAGTCTCACATCGCAAGACCGAGTCAAAGGAGCGAGGAGACGTCGATTGAAACGGGCAGACACGAACTGGCTTTCGGAATCCGATCCTACGGGAATGGCACGGAGGACGGAGCGCGTGCTGAGTGCGGTCCAGGATCGATCCGGAAAAGCATGCCCGAACTGTCAGACTCCGGTGTGTGGTCACGTCGTGGTCTTCAGCATCGCTTTGGGGTTCGAAGAGGAGCCTTTCTGCCTGTCTTGCCTCGCCTCCGAGACGGGGAAGGAACTCAACTGTTTGCGGGACGAGCTCATGGTCTACGTCCTGACCCGCGACTGTCTCGTTCAGGGTTTTCGGCTGGCGAGCATCAAGGAAGAGTCAGGCTCAGGCAAGGTACCTCTCTGTCTCTGGCCCGGGGAAACTCCGGTTGGAGGGAGAGACCTCAATCCTGCCGGCGACGACGGTTTGGAGCCCGATATCGGAATCAATCCGGACCTGAGCCGGGCCGACCACTTCTGGGATGCGGGGGATCTGGGGTGTGGAGACCTCGTGTTGCAACTGCGGATACGGTTCACGGACATGGAAGCTGGTGAATCGATGGGTCTTGTTGCGCAAGATGCTGGGGCAGCTGAGGACATCCCAGCTTGGTGTCGGCTCACGGGTCATCCGCTCATCGCGGCGACCGCTCCTCATTTCTTGATCCGGAAAAAAGATTGATCTTCGTGAAAGCTGCATGATGAATCATGCGGGTCAGGTGTTTCCGCGCAGGATCCGCGCCGCCTCGGTCAGGGCGCAGAGCTTGCGATACGCGGTGGAGGCGCTCGCCATCGGTCGATCGGCGAAGGTGCCAAAACCGCAGTCCGGATTGAGATGAATGCGCTCCGCCCCGAGGACTTTACTGATCCGCTCCACCTTACGCGCGATCTCGTCCGGACTCTCGATGGTGTCGGTTCGTGGGTTGACGACTCCGAACCCCACCTTCGCTCTTTCGGGAAGCTCTTGAAGCAGCATCGGGTCTCCCGCTCGCGGCGTTGCATATTCGAGCACGAACTGATCGGTTTTCATCCGGCTCAGCCACGGCAGGAGTCCGTCGTAGGACCCCTGAAGCAGAACCTCCTCGTTTCGGCTCCAGTTCCCGCGGCACACATGAACGGCGGTGATCGGTCCTTCGATTCCTTCGACGACGCGATTGAGGAGATCGACCGCAAGGTCGAGCTCTTCCTCGGGGCTGGCCTGAGCCGCGAGGGCGGCGCACATGAACGTGCGGGTGTTTGATTTTCCGGCAAAGACAAGCTCGGTCAGGACCGGTTCGTCGAATTGAACCACCGCCGCGCCGGCTTTGGCAAGAGCCTTGAGCTCTCCACGGAGCAACCGAACGATGTCTTCGGTCAGATCAGATCGTGTGGGATAGACGTCACCGGAGAGCGCCTTCACCCATCCGGCCCGGCTCAGGAGATAAGGTCCAGGGAGGGTCACTTTGATGGGCTTCTTGGTGTGGGAGCGAGCAAAGAGAAAGTCGTCCAACACGATCGGACCGGAAGCGGAGATCTTGCCCACGATCGTTGGGTTCTTGATCGAAAAAGCCGGGACATCAAGGGCCTGGAGCAGGCCTTCGAAGGCGGCCTTGTCCTCCACGTATTCGAGAAGATCCGCCATCGTCATGAGGCGGAAACCATCAACCTTGTCGGTGAGGAAGGACAGGAAGTTGTCCCGGCGCTGCTCTCCATCCGAGACGATATCGATCCCTGCGTCCTCCTGAAGCTTGAGCGAAAGAAGGGTCGCATCGTCTTCGTAAGATCGAATCTCCGGAGATTTCTTTTTTTTGGCTTCGAGCAGCCACCGGGGGCGGGGCCAGCTTCCAACGACGGTCACGGGAAAAAGAGGTAGGTTTTGCATGGATCCGATCACTTGCATCTCATGTGGTTTTCACGGCCAATTTGACGTCGACTGTGCGGAGAAGTGTCTGGGCGACGGGCGATCTTCGAATCGTCTCGCCAAGAAGCGTTGCGAGCTGCTCTTCATTTGCATCATCCGTATCGATGTAAACCGTTCCTTCGATCGAGCACAGGCCGGGATGCCCCTCCTCTTCGAGGTCGAGGAAGACCAGAATGTTTTCCGCTCTCGCCTGGAGGGAGATCTCAAGATGTCGAAGTTCGATGCTCTTTCGGGAGGCTCGCCACCGCAAACCTGCGGCAAGACACCCACCAAGGGCCGAGAGGAGGAACTCGATCGCGCTCGGAGCAACGTCCTCGGTGTCGAAGCTCGCGGGTTGCCCGATCGTCACTGCGTGATTCCTCACATAGGCCCGAGACTGCATGCCTTGAGAAGATCGGATGCGCGCCCTCCAGACATAGTCTCTCGCCGACTCCTTGTCCTGCTCGAGGTCGAAAGTCTGGTCCTGGGCGGACGCACCTTGTTTACGAACGAAATAACTCGTCGAAGCATGTTCTCCCGGTTCGGTGCCGAGGATCTCGTGTCCGACCATCCGGCACCAGGCAGGAAGATCCTCTTTCACGCTGATCTCGCGACTCCTGACCTCGAGAACGGATTCCGGGGCGAGGGGCTGCATTGCTTCCCGGATGATCAGCAGGAGGCCACTCCCGCAGTCGAGATCTCCTCCATCGCACATGGCATCGGGTTCAACGTTCAAGGCAAGCTCCTGCTCAGTACGAGACGCAAGGCGAACCATCGGAGAGAAACTCGACCAGGCTCGCCCCTCCCACGATCGTGGCTCCATCGATGAGATTGCCCTCGTTCAGGTTTCTTTTCTTGAAGCAAGGAGAGCAGACCCAGATGGTGCCTCCAGCCTTGACGAAATTGGTCATCAGCTCGTGCAGAGGAGCGAACCCATCTTCGTGGATGTCGTCGGCGTAGCCTTTCTGACAGAGCTGGACTCCTTCCGTGCTGAGGAACACCAAGGTCTCCTTCTCCGAGGCGACAGCGGCGTTTGCGACCACGAAAGCGACCGTGGCCTTGTCGGTGTTGTCCTTGCTGCAGGTCAGACTCATGCAGAATTTTCCGGGCATGGCTTTCTTCTCCTTCGTCTTTGTTTGTAGCCCGGATGATTTATGAAGCTCGAGCTTCATGAATCATCCGGGTGAATGAACTCATCAGTCGGGGTGACTCACCTCCGTGAACGTCAATCTTCGCGTCCAGGACGACTTGTCGTTGAACGACTTTCCATCAATTTCCACGTAGGCCTTGGGTAGGGCGTGGACAGCCCCGAGAGCGGGTGCAGGGTCGAGCCTCAGGTCGCGCCCGTGAGTCCAGCTCACTCTTCGATTATCAAGATTTCCGAAGTAGAAGTCCACTTTCTCCTGGTCGGGCTTTGTGTAGCCGTCTGCGGTCGTCAGGTTGACGAGTTGAACGTTGGAGTCGTCGAGGGGAAACGTCCCGTAGAAGATGTCGGCGAGGGCCACGTCAACGGGGATCCACCCCAGATTGGGAGCATAGAATTCCACCCAGCAGTGATAGCTTTGGTCCTTGTCGTGACCATCTAGCTGTTCCTTGAGGAGGGAGCCGTAGATGATTCGAGTCGGGATTCCTGCTGCTCGAGACAGGGCGGTGTAGAGCGCGTGAAAATCGGTGCAGTTTCCGGTCTTTGTGCTGAGGCAGTATTCAGAACTACCGACCGGGGATGCCTTCTTGTTCGCGGGATCCTTGACCCAGTAATCGATATTCTCCAGCACCCAGTCGTAGATCGCACGAGAAGCAGAGACCGGATTCGGGTCACCCTTGGTGATTTCTTGGCTGAGATCGCGGATCTCCTGAGTTACCGCTACATGACGGGAATCTGCAAGCCACGCCGCGTATCTGGTAGCCTCGGTGGGCTCAATCGGTCGGGTCTGCTCCGGATCCGGAGTCGTCGTTTGTTCCCGGCGTTGGATGACGAACCGGGTGGTGATGTGGAGTGGCCCCGGTTCCGGAGAGCGAAGATCGAGATAGGCGAAACGATTTCCGTACTGGTCTGTTGCCCGTTTGTTCTTCGCCCGGGAGGTAACGACCATGTCGGTCAATGTTTGAGCGGAATCGTCCTCCCGGGGAAGAACCACCCACGCCCGGAGGTGGTTTGCGCCTTCAGGCACGTTGATGATGATCTCGTTCTCGACCTTGAAACTGCGGACACTTCCCTTCTCGGGTCTGTCCGCTGCCTCCACGCCGTTGACTGAAGCGCAGCTCGAGGCGGCAAGGACCGCCAGCAGAAGCGCGCAGTAAGTTCTGTTCTTGATCTGTTTCATGGCAAGCTCCTAGAAATAGTAGGCGATGTGGGCCCCCAGGCGGTTGTCGGTTCCGTTGCCAAAGCCCTTGTATTCGGTGGTCCAGTTGAGGTACTCGATGCCCATGCGAACTGCACCGAAATTGAACCGGCCCGCCAGATACCAGATGCGGTTGGCGCTGCGTCCTCCCGTATTGAGGTCACGATTATCCGGGTTATCCGCGGACCAACCGGCGTAGAAGGTGCTCCAGTCGAGCGGAGAGTAGCCCAGTTCCACGAATCCGCCTCGCGAATCGATTTCTTTGCCGGTGGTCGTGTTGATTCCCTGGAAGATTCCACCCCGGATGTCATCCACATTCTCTCCCATCCAGTATTCCGCCTTCACCCAGAGATTTTCATGGAAGAGCGGCAACACGAGGTCGAAGCCAAAAGCATTACTATCGAACTCGTCGGTTCGGGAGAGGTTGTCGTCGCTGGGATCGGTCGGATCATCGATCGGGAACTCGGTATCCGGCTCTTCCTTGGCGGTGTGGACCCAGGCTCCGAGCTCGAATCGCTGCTCGAACAAGGGCTGGCCGTAGGCGACGCGGGCCTGGAAGGTGGGGAGGCCCGAAGTCTCCCCGTCCCGGAAACCGCTCCCGAACGTTCCCTGGACGTCGAGATCGCTACCATCGATGGCTCCAGTGAGCCCGATTCCTACCTGGGTGGTGAACGTCTTTTCGTTTTTGAGGTCGAGGCAATGCTTGACGGTGACCTGGGCTCTTCGATCGCCGGTGTTTCCGGCCCCCCACATGACGAGGTCGTTGTTGACGACCGGGTAGAGTGGAGAGATCAGCTCGGAGTTTTGACCGGCCAGAAGCTGAAAATGCTCCCAGTCCAGGGTGAGATAGGCTTTTCTCATCCGGACCGCAGAGCGGGATTCCGACTGACCGTTGAGCCCGCTGTTGTAAAAGTCGATCTCGATTTTCGCCTTGGCTCGGGGTTTCCCGAGGGAGTCGAGTTGCCCGGCGTCAAAATCAAGGCCGAATCTTGTCAGTCGAGGATGAAGGGTGAAGTCATTCCGGTTTCTTCCTCCGGCGCCGACGCCTGGGGGAGCTGCTGAGTCTTCCGACAGGATCCAGCCGATGGTCTGGGTGTTGTTGGCGCGGGAATCGTCGTAGAGGGCATCGATTCGCGCAAACCCGTAGATGCTGAATCTTCCCCCGAGGGCTGTCAGCTCGTTCCACTTCACGTAATCTTCTTCGGTGCCGCCGTCCTCGCCCTCGAGGATTGCTTCAAGCTCCTGGATCCGGGTTTCCTGCCTTTTTGCGAGATCCTGCAGTTCCTTTTGTTGCTTCTGAATCTCTTCGATCTCGGCCTTGTAGTCTTCATCCTGGGCACCGGCCTCTGATCCCGTTGCGAACCAGCTGGCGGCGCAAAGCAAGAGAATTGCTCGCATGATATTTGCTCCTATGTGCGTGGATTTGGCGTGAAGGGTTCACGACGTGAACGCAAGGGGAGCCGGAGGCTGACGAGGAAGGAGTGTCAGGGAAGCTGTGGGTGCTTGTCTCGTGAAAGCGGAACCGACCGGATCCCATCTGCCGCCTTCGGGTCATCATCCCGAGGCTCCAAATGAGCATGTCGTCAGCCGAACGGTTTCGAATATGAATAGCGAGCTTTCACGGTCCATGAACTTTATGCAAAAGGAGAGTCGAACGTCAACTGAATCGCCGGTATTTTTCCGCAACTAGTAATGATTCCTGGTCGACCGGAACCTGGTATTGGTGGGTGAGCCTGTGGTCCTTCAGTTGACGAGGCCGTTTTCGAGTGCGAAGCGAATGATTTCCGCGGTTGAGGTGAGATCTAGCTTCTCCATGATCCTTGCCCGGTAGGTCGAGGCGGTGCTGACCCCGATGCCGAGCTGATGGGCGCACCCCTTGAGGCTGGTGCCCTTGCCCAGGATGGAAAGGACTTCGAACTCCCGGCGCGAGAGTCGTTCGACCAGGGTCCCCCGCGCCGGGCCACGACGGAGGTGGTGGATCACGGTCTGAGACACCTGGGGGGACACCCAAACCTTGCCCTGGTGGACGGCCTCGATCGCCTCCACCAGATCCGACACGGCCGAGGACTTGATGACGTAGCCGTGTACACCCCTCTCCAGCATCCTGACCGCGTAGTGAATGTTCTCGTGGACGGTGAGGATGATCACCTTCAGTTTCTCTCCCCGCTCCTCGAGGATGTCGAGCACCGCCGGTGCGGCCATGCCGGGCATGCTGTAATCGAGCACGAGGAGGTCGGGGCGGTCTTTGGCGATGATCGCGAGCGCCTCCTCGCCATCCTTGGCCTGGCCAATGACTTTGATGCTATTCTCGGCTCCCAGGATCTGGGCCAGTGCCTCCCTCACCATCTCGTGATCGTCGGCGAGTACGACGCGAACGGGTCCGCTTCCGGTCATCGTTTATTGTTTCCTATCTTTGGGGGGAGGAGTGTTTCCTGGAAGACGATCGGCCTGATCTCCTGGCCGTTCTCAGAGGAATGTTGACCTGAACCCGGGTGCCTTCTCCGGGCCCCGTGGAAAGCTCGAAACTCCCGTCGAGAAGCTCCGCTCTCTCCCGCATGCCGAGCAGACCGAGTGACGTGGGATCGACATCGTCGATCCTGAAGCCGTTCCCCTCGTCCTCAACCCGCAACCCGATGCTATCCCGATCGGCCTCGATTTCCACCTTGACCACTTCCACCTGTGCGTACTTGGCCACGTTCGTGAGTGCTTCCTGAAGAATCCGGTAGATGTTCTCCTGGATCGTCAGGGAGATTTCATCATCCGGCTGGAGTCGGATGTGCAATCGCACCGAGATGGGATGGCGGGACTCGTACTCGGATAGATAGCTGCGAACGGCGTCTCCAAGACCCAGGTCGTCAAGAAGGGGAGGGCGGAGTCGGGAAGACATCTCGTGGACTCGCCTCAGGACGGATCGGGTTCCTTCCAGAGCACGTTCGATGAGCTCTTCGCGCTTCTTTGGCTCTTTCTGTCCGAGGGCCCGCTCAAGTGCCAGGGTGGTCGCTGTGACGATTTGCCCCAGATCGTCGTGAAGATCCCGGGAGATCTTCCGTCGTTCGTCCTCCTGAGTCGAAAGGAGCTGGACCGAAAGAGCACGCAGCCTCTCCTCGGACTCGACCAGACGCCTCTGAAACTCCCGCTTCATAGCGCCCGATCGGGCCAGGAACCAGGATGGCGCAGCAACAAGGAGGACGACGAGGGCCTCAAGGAACAGGAGCCTTCCGAGAAACTCCTGGGGCCTCTGATGGAGAGTGCTGCGGTGGATGTGGCGAACCACGAGAAGTGCCGGATCGGTGTTTTGGGCTCCGAGGGGAACCCGCCGATGAGTGTAGAGACCGCTCTCGTCGAGGTGCTCTCCCCCGGTGACGGCAGCGATTCGTGTCCACGCTTCGTGTCTCTCCTCCGCGAAGCTGCGCTGTCTTTCGAGCAGGAGGAGACTCTCCCCGTCGGAGGGTCCGCGGATGTAGCCACCCTGTGCATCGAGAAGCATCACCGGCCCGTACACCCCGGAGTCGGTTTCGTCCAGCATCTGGAGGACATGAGTGCCGAGGTAATTGAGGACAACGATTCCGCGCCGAGCTCCCTGTCGGTTCCTGACAGGCGTAGCAAAGCGAATGACGGGTTTGAGCGGCAACTCGACCTGATCGTGTTCGACATTGAGATCCATGGGTGAGACGTATGTCTCCCCCGGTGACAGTGCCATCGTGTCCTGAAAGTAATACCGAGAATCTTTTGTCTGGAGGTCTTCGGTCGGTACGGCCATCGGTTGACCGTCGCAGTAGTTTACCCTGACGATCTCGTAGCCGCTCTCGTCGAGGTAGCGGATCTGGTCGTAGAGGCCACGTCGCCCGGAAAAAAGCACGTATTCTTCGCACAGCCGCTCCAGAGCAGAAGGCGTCGGGTCTCCCAGAAAATCAAGGAGAGTTGCCTGCTGGCGGAGGTAATGGAGGTCGGAGCGGACCGTATCCATCTCGCGCGAAATAATCTCGGAATGGAGGGCGACGATGTGTCGACCTCGCTCCCGATGGATCGAGTGCTCGACGTTGAGATCGAATCGGTACAGCAAGAAAGTCAAGGCCGCCAGGATGGCGAGGGTCGGTACAAGGAAGGCAAGATAGATACGCCACAGATCGGGCGATAGCGGGTGAATTCTCGTGCGTGGTGCTGTCACCCGAGACATAGTTCCCGATTCGCAGGGAGTCTTTGGATCGATATTCCGAACATGACGCATCTCCAGTATTGGCAGTCCGTTGATCAAGTGCTTTTCGGCGACGCAGAGCTGGGCCGAAAGGCCTGTCCTCGACGAAATCTGACCTTGTCAACGGGCTGTTCAGGGAAGCAAGGACGAAGGTCCGAGTCAACGAAGAAATCCGACCCGGTTTTGGGCTTGTCGTACTATTCCGACAACACTTTGGAGGGTTTGACGACAGACGGTAAGGAGTGGTCCCGTATCCTTATTCTTCATGCGCGGAATCCAACCACAACCAGGGTACGGTGCCGTCGGTCGTGTTCTTCGGAGCGGTGTCCTGTTGCTTTTCATCCTCATGGGATGCCACGCCGGTCCGTCCGTTGTCCGGATTCCAATGACCGAGGCGATGCAGGGCGGTCATTCCAGGGATCGAATCAACTGGAGCGAGCTGGTTGTCCTCACCCCGACTCGTCTTCACATGGATGGGGGCATTGCTTATTATCCCCACATGGCCTACGACATCTTCGAGGCGGATGGAGCACGGGTTCGTCGGGTTCTGAACCATGTTGGTCCGAATGATGAGACGGCGCAGCGGATCGTCCTGCCCCCAGGCCAATACATCATCAGGCCGCAGGATGCCAGGGTGGAGGTTTCGGTGATCCTCAAGGCAGGCAAGCGGGTCGTGATTGACTGGGCCAAGGTGTCTGCGCTCGCAGTCCGGCCCTGACTCTTCTGCTGGAGCTCCATATTTCTTCGGCTCCCGGTTGGATCGAGGGCAGACCTCGGCTAGAATGTGAGGATGATCACTTCTCGCCTCGCCACCGTGAACCCGCCTCACGGCTGACTTTCCTCCTAGCCAGCCTGCGTGCAGTCTGACGAGTCCGTCGAACTCTTGTTCCCACCGCCTCCGATATTATCCACCGGTCACCGCGGTCAAACTCCTCTCCTACCGGATCTCACATGCGCGAGTTACGTCTGATTACTTATCTCTCTCCTGGAATTCCGGAAGAGTTCTTCGAACTCGTCTGCGGTGTGATCGCAAGGTCGACAGGGCTCCGTGTCGGCCTTGAGTCCGAGACCCGAGCCTCGGGTCCGATTGCCGAGGGCGGCGCCGATCCTTTCTTGAACGGGGCGGCTGACCTCGCGTGGATGTGCGCTCCCGCTTATTTGACCCTCAGAGACCGGGGAAAGCCGAAAGTGGAGTTGATCCGGGCGGCTCCGGTTTTCCAGGATCCACGAAACAATGGACGACCTCTTTATTTTTCGGAAGTCGTCGTCCGGAAAGACGCGACAGCCGCGGAGTTCGCAGACCTGCGGGGTGCTCGATGGGTCTACAACGATCGTTCCTCCATGAGCGGCTATTTCAATCTTTTGAAGAAACTATCCGCTCTCGGGGAGGGACCGGATTTTTTCCACTCCTTGCGGTGCTCCGGTTCTCACGGGGACTCACTTTGTTCGGTCGCGGTCGGGCGCGCCGACGCGGCGGCGCTCGACTCCAACGTCTTGCGGCTGGCGATGGCGACTCGAGATTCCCCGGCACACCGGCTGCGCGTGATCGAAACCTGGGGACCTTATCCGGTTCAACCGCTCGTGGTTCGTTCCGAACTCGACCCCGACGTGAAGGAAAGGATTGCCGCGGCTTTGACGGAGGCGCACCAGGATTCCTCCCAGGCTCGGAAGTTTGCTCGCTACGGCGCCAGACGATTCGTGAGCGTCGGAGAAGAAGACTACCGGGAAGAACGCGAGAGTCTTCGCACCTGCGATCGTCTCGATTCCGAACTCGTCGGACGACCGGGAGTCGCGGTCAGTCCCCTGCCTCCACCGGGCTCGGATCCCGGTCGGGGTGGAAAAGCGAGTAGACGATCGGAATCACGACGAGGGAAATGACCGTGGAGGCGGTCAGGCCACCGACGATGACCCGGGCCAGAGGTGCCTGGGCGTCCGCCCCCTCGCCGATCCCAAGAGCGAGGGGAAGCAAGCCGAGGATCGTGGTAAGCGTTGTCATGAGGATGGGGCGGAGGCGACGCCGACCCGCTTCGAGGACGGCTTCTCGAGCAGTCAGCTTCGAGCCGAGACGCAGCTTCCCTGCCTGGTCCACGAGGAGGATCGCGTTGTTGACCACGATTCCTCCCAGCATGATGCAACCGATGGAAGACTGAACGTTGATCGTGGTTCGGGTCAAGAAGAGTACTGTCAGCACTCCGACCACCGCGAGCGGTACGGAGAGCATGACCACAAGAGGGTCGCGGAGAGATTCGTACTGACACGCGAGGACCATGTACACCAGCGCGAGGGCCAGTCCGAGGCTCACCATGAGTTCTCGAAAGGACTTTTGCTGCTCCTCGATGCTCCCCGACATCCGGACTTCGTATCCGGTTGGTCTCGGGATCCTGTCGATGCGATCCGCGACGTCCGCGGCGGCTGACCCGAGGTCGCGGTTGCTCACGTTTGCGGATACGGTCACGAGCCTCTGTTGATCTTTGCGCTCGATCAGAACCGGCCCGCGGCCCGGATCGATCCGAACCACGTTTCTCAGCGCGATCGCCTCCCCGAGGGGATTGGTCAGGGTCATGTCGAGGATGTCATCGAGGGAGAGGTTCACCGCTTCGGCCATCTGCACCAGGATCCGGTAGGAGTTCCCCTTCGATCGAAACTCTCCGGCCCGACTCCCCGCGACGGCGGTCTCCAGTGTCTGAAGGACTTTCCGTACGGTAAGCCCAAGATCGGCTGTGCGATCCCGGTCGATGGTCAGGACTTCTTGGGGAACGCCGGGCTTTTGGCTGGTCTCGACGTCGGTGACCCCCGGAACTTCGGCCACGACTGTGGCCACCTGTTCGGCGAAATGCTCGAGGATCTCGAGCTCGTAGCCGCGAACTTCGAGAGTCAAGCCTTCCTCCGCGCCGAGGATTCGATCCAGAAGAAACTGTCCCTGGGGCGCGCGTGTTCTCACCGTCATGCCGGCGACCCGGCCCTCGAGACGACCCCGGAGTGCTATGGCGATCTCTTCGTTCGAGCGGCTTCGCTCCTTCGCAGGTTTCAAGGTGATCCGGATCTCGCCTTGAGAGGTCGCTCCTGGGTTGCGACCCGAGGCACCGACGCTCGCCACGTACGCGATCCGCTCCGGAATTTCATCCCGAACAACTTCCTCGAGGAGACGAGTCTGTCGGTCGACGAGATCGAGCCGTGTCCCGACTTCCATCTCTCCCGTGACCCGGACTTCTCCCTCGTCGCTCGGGGGCATGAACTCGGTCCCGATCAAAGGAAGGAGGAACAGGCTGGCCCCGAGGGCTGCTGCTGCTCCGGCGATCACCCGGAGCCGACGGTGCAAGCACCAGCGCAAGAGGTTCCGGTAGGATCGCTCGAGGCCGTCGAACACGGCTCCGAGGAAGCTCCCGATCGAACTCTGCCGACCCTGGATTGAATCGTTACCGCGCCGTCGCCCCGAGAGCAAGGTGGAGGCGAGCACGGGGACGGCGGAAAGAGAGACGACGAGCGAGCAGATCAGGGAGAACACGATGACGTACGCGAGCTCCTTGAACAGGATTCCCGAGACCCCACGGACGAAGATCAGGGGGAGAAAGATGACCAGAGTCGTGATCGTGCTCGCGATGATTGCAGGCCCGACTTCGGCGGCTCCAACGATGGCGGAGGTGGCGGCGTCTTCGCGGTTTTCCTCCCGTCTGCGAAAGATATTCTCGAGGACGACGATGGAGCTATCCACCATCATTCCCACACCGAGGGCAAGCCCTCCGAGGGTCATCAAGTTGAGGGTGAACCCTCCGAAGTAGATCAGGGCGAAGGTCGCAACGATCGAGATGGGAATCGCCGAGGCAATGACCACCGTACTTCGCAGATCTCGCAGGAAGAAGAGCAGAACGAAGATCGCCAATCCACTGCCATAGAGTACCGATCGCGCGACGTTTGAGATCGAACGCTCGATGAAGTTGCCCTGGTTGATCACCGCCGCAACGTCGATTTGTGGGAAATCCCGATTGACTCGTTCGATCTCGGCGAGAATGGCGCGAGAGACTTCCACGGTGTTGGCGTCGGCTTGCTTGCGAATCCCGATCCGGAGTCCGATCTTTCCGTTGACTCGAACGATCCGGCTGAGCTTTTCGTAGGTATCCTTCACGGTTGCGATCTGACCCACCGTGACCATCGCGCCGTTACGCACGGTCACTACGGTGTCACGGATCTCGTCGAGGTTCATGAATTCCGAGGGGGCCCGGAGGGTGACCTCGTACCGGCCTTGCTCGATCGTCCCCGCGGGAAGGTCAAGGTTCGAATCGCGAATCGCGGACAGGACTTGATCGAGGGGAAGGTTGAGAGACCGGACTCGCTCCGGATCGAGCTCGACCCGGACCTCGCGGCGGTAGCCGCCGAAGAGATCGGCTTGAGCGACTCCGGGGACGCGGGCGAACCGATACCGCACTTGCTTGTCGATGAGCTCCGTCAACTCGACCGGGTCAAGGGAGCTCGAGATTCCCACGATGACGACGGGAAAGCTCGCGACGTCGAACTTGCTAACCTGAGGCCGGACGATTTCTTCCGGGAGTTCACTTGCTTCCTCGTCCAGGCGAGCTTGGACGTCCTGGGCGGCCACGTCGATGTCTGTCCCCCAGACAAAACTCACCCGGACCGTCGAGTTGCCTTCGGAGGAAACCGAGGTCATCTCCTCGACCCCGGGCACCGTAGCCAGGACCTCTTCGATGATCTGGGTCACCAGCCGTTCCATCACCTCGGGGCTAGCCCCGTCGTATTGTGTCCGTACCGTGAGCCGTGGGAGTTCGACGTGGGGAAGTAAATCGATGCGCACCCGGCTCAGGGAGACCGCACCCAGGGTGACCACGATCAAGGTGACCATGGCCGTGAAGATCGGCCGCCTGACGGCTGCCCGGGGCAGGTTCATCGGGGGGTCGCCCCCGGAGACTCGAGGACGGTGACCGGAGATTCCGAGTCGATCAGCTGGTGTCCGAGAGTGACCACGCGACCCGAGAGTTCCACGCCTTTGATCTGGGTAAATCCGCCTTGTTGAATGCCGATCACGACTTCTTTCCAGAGGACCGTGGATTTCTTTTCTACAAGGACGAACACTCCGGTCGTGCCGTTTCGCGTGACGACCGCCGCTTCGGGCACGACGATTCCGTCATCGACGGTTTCAAGGACGACTTCGGCTCGGGCGAACATTCCGGGTTTCAGGAGGGAGTCCGGATTGGGCAGTTGAAGCTCGACCCGGGCTTGCCTTGATCGTTCCTGGAACACGGGAGCGATCCGGGAAATCCGACCCACGAACGTCTTCTCCCCGAGCGCGTCGGTCGTAACCTCGACGCGCTGTCCCGGCTTCAGGTGGGGGTAATCTCCTTCCGTCACCGTGATGATCGTCTTGACCGGATCGATCTTTACGATCGAGAAAAGGGGCGTGTTTGCCGCGACGGTGTCGCCGACATCGACGAACCGTTGGGCGACGATCCTTCCATCCTCCCCGTCGCTCCAGGTTGCGGTGATTTCTGTGTAGTCGAGCCGGGTCTCGGCGGAAGCGAGTTGTGCCTTGGCACGCAAGACCTGGGCCTGTTCGACCTGCACCGCCGCATCTTGGGTTGCTCTCTCGGCCTCTGCGGTATCCAGTTCGGATTGGGTGGCGATCTCCCGATCGACCAGGGCTCGCACCCGTTCGTGCTCCCGTTCCGCAATCTGGAGCCCGGCCAGCGCCTGCAGCACGTTGGCGTTGACGACGGCGAGATTCGCCTCGGCCTGGGCTACCACGTGACGAAACTCGTCGTTGTCGAGGCGCGCGACGACCGCTCCCCGGCTCACCTCATCGGAGATATCGACGAAGAGGCTGACGATTCGTCCGCTTACTTTCGGAGCGACCACGAACTGGGCCCCCGCCTCTACCGTTCCGCTGAAGGTCCGTCGACGCTCGATCTGCTGTCGCAAGATGGGGCTCACCTCGACGGGAGCTGGTGCGGCTTTTTTCTGGCTCCCGCGATCTTCGTCGGCGCCGGTTTCTCGAAAGCAGCCTGAGAGTACGAAGGCGCCGATGAAGGGGATGGCCGCAATTCCGATGAGGAGGATTCTTGATCGCATGAAGAGGTGCCTGGGAGCTCCTTGAGGCTACCGAACCAGTTGATGGGAAGCGGTCGAGTCTAACAGATCGGACCTGGTTTGTCGCAACAGGCCACTAGATTCGCTCGGGTCGGTCGATCTGCAGCATGAGGCGTCCTCCTTGAAAAACGGACACGTCTCCTGATGATTCAGAGACGGCGATTGCCATGGTGCCTTGAATGCGTGTGATCGCCGCGGCGGCCCTGTGGCGAGCGCCGAGTCCTCCCGGAAGCCGGACTCCGCGAACGGGTGCGTCTAGGTAGGTTCCCGCGGATTCGATGATGCCTCCCGGTCCGACGATGAATGCTCCATCCAGAGCTGAATATTCCCGGATGGTCTCCACGAAATCCCCGTTGTGGATGCTTCGGAGTTTCTTGGGGTGACCGGCGCAGGGGTTGAGGATCATTTGCTTTGAGTGAGCTTCAAGATCGCTCGGGTCTCCGAGGACGAAGATCGTACCGATCGGTTTTCCTTCCCGGCCTTCGGCGGCGAGCTTGATCGCGATTTCGAGGGTTTTCGCGAAGGAGCTCCATCGAGCAGAAATCTGTTTGTCTCGGGGGATCTTGATCTGGGCGAATGTCGGGTAGTCACGCTCGATGTTCACGATGAGGAGCGTGTCCAGGCGATGGCTTCCCGAAACTCCGGATAGGCAGAGGATGGTTTCTGTTCGGCTTAGCTCTCCCCTGAGAGTTCCGAGGAAAAGGCCGATGTTGATGGACCCGATCCTCGAAATCCGCCCGTCGGGGATCGGGATCGTCGCATCGCGGGATGCCAGATCGACGTCCAGTTTCTTCCTCATCAACCAGACGACTCGTTCTTCCTGGCGATGCTTCTCGATGAGACGCACGTCCCGGACTCCATCCGCTTGAACAACGATTGTCTTGATGGAAAGGGTTCTTCCGACGGCGAACGCATGTTCGATCAGAGTTTTGGTTTCGAAATCCTCGGTGTTGTTCTTCCGCGGCAAGGATCAATCCTTCGATGGTGTGAGAGGGTCATTCGGAGGCCGAAAGAATCTAGGCTCCTCATCAGGGCCGTGCCCCTCGCCACCCGAACCGGAAATCGACCGGCTCGTCAGGAGAAGCTGCTATCGGTGATGATTCATGCCTGGAGACTCCTTGACCATACCGGACGACTCTACCACGAGGAGGGGGGGCTTGCATCTTCGGTGAGAACAAGAGGCATGTGTAGCCCGCCGTGAGCCCGTCACCGTGGAGCAATCTTCTTGCTGTGAACGTAGGATTGGCCGGATCTGTCCCGATCGCAGCAGATAGGGGTTGGGTTTTCGCCGTCAGGCCCGGCGAATCTCTTTCCTGAACCGGAACGCTTGGGCACAATGGGAGGAAAGGAGGCATAGGAGTTCCAATGGTCATCGAGATTCAGCCCACGATTTCAGCCTGGCTCGACGGGCTACGATCGGGGAACGATCAATCGGCGCGCGAGTTGTGGGAGCGCTATTTTCAGCGACTCACCGCTCTTGTCGACCGAAGGCTCCCTCGCGGTCAGAGGAGGGATTTCGACGAGGAGGACATTGCCCTCAGTGCGTTTCACAGCCTGTGTCGAGGCGTGAACCGGGGCCGATTCCCGGACGTCGACGACCACAACGATCTCTGGTCGCTTCTTGTGGTGATCGCCGCTCGCAAGATCATGAAGCGACAACGAAGCAAATCCGCTCTGAAGCGAGGGGGAAACCGCGTTGGCGGAGAATCGGTTTTCGATGGGCATGAGGGGGGCGGCTCGGGTCTTGCTCAGGTCATCGGTCGAGAGCCAAGCCCCGAGTTCGCGGCAGAAGTGGCAGAGGAATCCGAGTCCCTGCTGAGCTTCCTGGAGGATCCCTCGTTGAAGAAGCTCGTCTGTCTCAAGATGGAGGGGCAAACAAACCAGACGATTGCACGCGAGATGGGCTGCGCAATCAGGACGGTCGAGCGTCGTCTCGAGATGACCCGCCGCCTCTGGATCCAGTTCGCGACCGAGAGAGAGGAACGATGAGCGCTCACGACGAGGTCCTGGGTCCGGAGGAGGAGATCGCGATCGATGCCCTCTGTCTCCGATTCGAAGAAGAATGGAGACAGGGAAAGTCGCCGAAGATCGAGAGCTACCTCAACGGTCTCTATGATCCAGTTCGCGAGCGAGCTGCGCGTGAATTGGAGTTATTACAGGCCGATCTCGAGGTCAACCCGACTCTAGATCAGGATCGCCCCCCGGAGCCTCCATCGATGGGGAAGGGGATGCCCACACGGATCGGGGAGTACCAGATCTCTCGAAAGATCGGGGAAGGGGGAATGGGCTGCGTCTACGAGGCCATTCAGGAGAACCCCAGGCGCGTCGTTGCTCTGAAGGTGATTCACCCCCAATACCAACATTCGGGAGGTTTGCGTAGGTTTCGCCGCGAGGCCCAGGCGCTGGGGCAGCTACAGCACCCTGGCATTGCCCAGATTTTCGAGGCGGGCACCGGGGAGGCGCTCTTTGACTGCGGTTCCAGTGAGGCGATCTCCTATCTTGTCATGGAGCTTGTTCGGGGGAAGACCCTCAAGGATCATGCGAACGAATCCAACCTTTCGGTGAGAGGGCGCCTCACTCTCGTGCGCCGAATCTGCGACGCTGTTCAGCATGCTCACGAACAGGGTGTGATTCATCGCGACTTGAAACCGGCGAATATTCTCGTCGAGGAGGACACAACCGACACGATCAGCACCCAACGGGTAGGACGCCCCAAGGTTCTTGATTTCGGTGTAGCGCGCCTCGTGAACGTCGATCTTCAGACAGTCGGAGAAGAGACCAGCCTCGGTGGGATCGTCGGTACTGTTCCTTATATGAGCCCGGAGCAGGTATCCGGCGGGGAGGAGGCCCTCGACGCCCGTTCGGATGTCTATTCACTGGGAGTGATCCTTTACGAACTCTTTGCCGGTAGGTTGCCCTACGAAGTGACGGGAAGAACGGTGATCGAGGCGATCCGCATCATTCGAGAGGAAGAACCGATCCGGCTTTCTCTCATTGATCCCCAGTACGCGGGAGATGTCGAGACGATCGTGGGGAAGTCCTTGGAAAAGGACTCGAGTCGGCGTTACGCTTCGGCTCTTGAACTCGCAACCGATATTCAGCGCACTCTCGACGACGAGCCGATTGCTGCTCGCCCCCCGAGCACGATTTACCAGCTCGGAAAATTTGCCCGGAGGAATCGGGGACTGGTGAGCGGTGTTCTGATCGCCTTTGTGTTTCTCGTCGTGGGCTTGATCGGAGTCGTCTCGTTTGCGGTCAAGGAGTCGCGCCAGCGGAGGGTTGCCGAGGGGTTGGCGCTCTCGGAGGGGGTGCTCCGGGGAAAAGCTCAGGAGTCCGAGAGGGAAGCGCGCCGCGAGGAACGAAAGGCGCGTGCCGTGAACGATTTCTTGACCAGCATCCTCAACGAGGCGAATCCGGTGGAAAACCCGCTGGGAAGGACCCTGACTTTGCTCGAGGCTTTGAACCAGGTTGCCTGGGACCTCGACCGACTCGAGGAAGAACCAGAAGTCGAAGCGGCGGTTCGTCTCACGGCGGGAAGAGCTTATCTGGAGTTGGGGTCGTTCGCCGAGTCCGAAGGGCACCTGCGTGAGGCCCTGGATCTTCGGACGAAGGCCCTCGGCCCGGAGCATCTCGACACGGCGCAAGCCCTGGATGCTCTCGGGTCTTTGCACCAGGAAAAGGGGGATCTTCTGGAGGCGGGGGTGCTCGTCAGCAGGGCTCTTGAAATCCGGAAGCGTGGTTTTGGGGAGGATCATCCTGTTTTCGCCGATAGTTTGAACAATCTTGCTACGATCCTCGAGCTTCAGGGGAAACTTGACGAGGCGGAGAAGTTGCATCGCCAAGCTCTCGAGATCCGGAGAAATCAGCTCGGGGAGAATCATATCAGCGTTGCAGTGAGCCTCAACAACCTCGGGGTTCTTCTCGAGAACCGGGGGAAATACGTTGAATCCCAGGTTTGCTATGAAGAAGCGCTTCTCTTGAGAAGGACGCATCTGGGAGAGGATCACCCTCGGGTCGCCACGAGCCTCAACAACCTCGCCACGCTCTTGCGACGTCTCGGGGAGTTTGAACGCGCGAGCCAGCTCTTTCAGGTAGCACTCGACTTGAGGCTTCGGGTTCTTGGTGAGGAACACCCGCTGGTTGCTCTGACTCGGAACAACCTGGGGGCGACCTACATGCAGTCAGGGAATTTGAAGGAGGCCGAGCCGATCTTGCGGGCGGCCCTCGAAGCGAGCGAAGGAGGCGTGCCACCGGGACAGGTTGCCGCGATTGAAAGCAACCTCGCGTCTGTCGAACTGCGACTGGGACGGCTGAAGGATGCCGAGAAGCTTTTTCGGTCCGCATTGTCTAAGCAACGGGAAGCCCTCGGGAATCAGCACCCGAGCGTTGCCATCTCGCTTCTCAATTTGGGTGTCCTTCTGCGTCGAATCAACAAAGCGAAAGAAGCGGTTCCTCTGCATCGCGAAGCGGTTCAAATCCGGGAGGGAGTCTTCGGTCGGGAGCATATTGAAACTCAGAAGATGATCTACGTGCTGGCCGGGTCGCTCCGCGGGGTGAAGGCTTTTGGTGAAGCCCGATCTCTTTACGCCGAGGTTTTGCCTTCTCTTGTTCGTGAGCTCGGGGAGAAGGCAGCCATGATCCAAGACGCCAGGGTTGGGCTGATGTTCTCCCTCGAACAACTCGGGGAGATCGCCGAACTCGAGAACGTCGCCCTGGGATTCGCTGAGAACGGGATCGGATCCAGGTGTGTTCGAACAGCAGTAGAGGTTCTGATCCGCATCAACCGGAACCGGGGTCGTTCCGAAGAGGTGGAGCGATGGAGAGAGAAGTTAAGTGAGCTGGACTGACGGCGAATCACACCAATAACTCTCTTTTTTCTGTCCGGGTCTCAAAATGGATGGAAGATCGGCACGAGCACCACCGCGAGTGCCCAGAACGCGAGGCGTAGCGGCAGGCCGACGACCAGAAAGTCGCGAAAGCGGTAGCCCCCCGGTCCGTAGACCAGCAAGTTCGTCTGATAGCCCATCGGGCTGAGGAAGGCGGCGGACGCCGCGAACGCTACCGTCATCAGGAACGGTTCTGGCGACACTTCGAACCAGGCGGCACCTCGCACGACAACCGGCACCATGAGCGCCGCCGCTGCGCCGTTGGAGATCGTGTCGGTAAGGATGGTCGTGATGATGTAAAAGGCAGCGAGTGCCGCGAGCGGGCCGAGGTCGTTGAACAGCGCCCCCATCCCCTCTGCTGCGTCGCTGGCCAGTCCAACTTGTTCGACGGCGTCACCGAGCGCCAACGAGCCGAACAGCACGGCGAGCACGCCCCAGTCGACGCTCCCAAAGGCTTCCTGCAGCGTCAGGCAACGGGCCAGAACCAAGCCTGTCGCCACCAGGGCCGCACTGGTGGCAATGTCGAGCCATCCCCCGGCAGCCAGCAACACGAACACACCGAGACCGGCGAGTGCGACCGGCGCGCGGCCGCGGAGCGCCGGCTTGTGCTCGATGCCTTCGACCAGAATGAAGTCATCCGAGTCGCGAAGGCTGCGCAGACGCTCGACGCTCCCCTGGACGAGCAGCATGTCGGCTGGCTCGACCACCAGGGCGCCAACTTTCTGGCGCAGGTGATGTCCGTGCCGCTGCACCGCGACCACCGATATCCCATGGCGGGCGCGCAGACCAATGCGGTCGATGCGCCGTCCAATCACTCGGGAGCGCGGCGGAATGATCAACTCGGCCAGTGTCGTGTCGACCGCGCGCGTCTCGACGTCGTCTGGTTCAATGCCAGAGAGCAGAGCCGCGTAGCCCTCGTGACTGAGGTCGAGCAATTCTCCCGCCTTGCCTTTGACGAGCAGTACGTCTGCGACGCGCAGCTTGAGGTCGCTCCGAGGAACAAGTAGAACGCCGTCGCGGATCATCTGAAGCAGCCGGACCCCGGGTAGACGGGCCTTCAGGTCGTCGAGCGTATGTCCCGCCAGTGACGAGCCGGGTAGAATCTCGGCCTCGGTTACGTAGTCGCGCAGAGTCCCCCGGCTGAGGGTCATGGACAGTGCGACTCGGTTTGGAAGGAGGCGGTGGCCGACAAGAACCATGTAGGTGATTCCAGTGATGACGAACGCAACGCCGACCGGAGCGAAGTCCCACAAACCGGGATTGAAGCTGTGCCCTCCGTCAATGTGGGCCACGGCCTTGGCGCCCTGTTCCGCAACCAGGATGTTGGTCGAGGTGCCGATCAGTGTCGTCATGCCTCCGAAGATGGAAGCGTACGAGAGGGGGATCAGGTAGCGGCTCGGTGGATGCTCGATGCGCTCACACATGCCCAGCACGACCGGGAGGAAAACCAGCACGACCGCCGTGTTGTTGGTGACGGCGCTGAGCGCGGCCACGATGAGCATGAGGAACGTGAGCGTGCGTCGATGGCCCCGGCTCGCCTGACGTTCAAAGACCGCCGCGAGGAATCCGAGCGCTCCCGTCCGGGACACCGCGCCAGCGATCACGAACATTGCGCCGACCGCGATCACGGTGGTGTCCGAGGCCTTCGACCACAGGTTTGCCGGCTCCAGCACTCCCGTCACCACGAGAATGAGAGGAGCCGCCAAGGCTGTCAGCCCCATCGGCACCCACTCGCGGACAAATGCCACCAGTGCGACCGCGAGCACCACAAGCATAATCGTCTTTTCGTAGGTCATCGAATCGCTCGGGAGCTGTCCTCGCTCCTACTACCCGAACCGGGATGTCGTATCAGATCGGATGCAATGCTTGACCATTTATACCATCCCAGCGCGCTTTGTTGATTGCTCTGACGCGACAGTTTGTTTTGCTCCTTTGAGACACAGTGGAAGACGTCGGCTCCACCTGCTGCTGAATCCGACAAAATGCAATTTTCTTATTTTCTTCGGAAAGTTCTCTGGAGATGGCCGACTTCTATGTGGACTCGTGAGAGAGCGCAGGAAAAATTGGCAAACTTCGAGGGAAATATTCATGAGGATTACAGGTTGGTATATCGCCGCTCTGGCGATGATGTTCATTGGCGCCGGATCTTCCATTGCCCAGCTTCCGCCGGGAATTCAGGAAAACAGAGCGTTAAATCCAAGTCAGGGCCTGTCGACCATGGACCTTGGGAGGTTGATCGGACTTGCCGGCCGTGCCGACGGAACCGGAGGGCCGTTTCGAGTCGACTTCTATCAAGGCGGTACGCCAGAGGATGGTGGAGTTGTTGGTGGGGTCGACAATGGCAAGCGCGGCCTCACCGGACTATCCACATCTCTATTCCTGGACATTCGTGTTACCCGAACTTGTTCGGAACACCGCGCCGGTTGCGATTTATCCCATGATTACTGACGAGGACGCTGAAGATGAGCTTCGCCTTTTCGCGAGGATCTTCAACGGGAAAGAGACGATTCGGGCCACCGGCATTTCGACTCGATTTGGGCTCGATGTCGAGGAAATGTTTGATCCCGTCAACCTTGCTTCGTGGGAAGACGTGCGGGGTCTCATTGATGTCTTTGAGTTCGGTCAAAACTACATCGCAGACGTTACTCTGGAGCCGCTGTCCTCTCAACAGCCTCCCGTTATCAAGTGCGATTCCTTCTTTTTTGACGTTCTCGATCTCATCGTTGCTGAAGGAAAGATCCTTGATATCGAGACTTTAGGAGCGGGTGGCGGATGCGATCCAACGCTCACCGGGATCAAGGCTGGTCGGAGGACCACGGCAAAGCTTCACGCGATCGTTTGGTACTTCGAGGATCGCGACCTCGATATTTCTGACTATGTTGAGATCAGTGTCGATGGCCCGGTCCGAGCTTTGGTCAACGACGGGAAGGGTGACTGTGATCCGGGCATTTTGGTTGTCGAGGCGGTAGATTCATTTCTCGACTACGTGGCCCATGTTCGTCAAGAGAACAGTTTTGGCAATCTTCCCCCGTTTACGGATGTGCCGCAGTGTGAGAATCTCGATGGAGGACTGTTCGATGAGAACCTGGGGATTCACCCCGACCTTCGGGTGAACATAATTTCGAACTACGTGAACTGGAACGCGAGCTTTCCAGATGAGGAAAACGAATCCATTCTCATTTCCTCTTGGGCCGGATTTGACGATGCGGGGGCGATTGGCCCTCCCTTCGGTGACTACGCCGAGGTGCTCGAGCTCATCTATGAGCGAGGTGCTTTGGAGAATCCTCCTTACGTTCCTTCTCGGATCATTGCGGATGCACCGGGGGATATTAATGATGGTGAGCACTCTCCTGTAGAGGTTGCGGATCAACCCTTCTATGAGAAGCTGCGCCTGCTTGCACTTTTTGCCACGAATCACGGGTCTGGCTACCATGTGTTCATCAATCACTCGGCCTGGGGGCGGGCGGAGGTCAATCCGCTCAGTGCTCCTCCGCCAAACGTCGAATCGTGTACCCAGCTCGCGATTTGTGAAGAGAACTACCAGATTGAAACACTCGAGTCATTTGAGACCTACCTGGACAAGGTCGGCCTACCTTCTGTCGTTTCTTTCAGTAGCTGGCACCAGAATCCAAAGACGTGGGGACCTCCGTCCGTTCAGTATTCCCACCTGGATACCGCCTATCAGGTTTTCCTGGCCGCGAATAGAAGTCCGCGCGGACAGATCTTTGAGTTGGATGGAAACGGAGACCTGAGCGGCTTTGCGGCCGATCCTGATGACATCTTGAAGCCAGTACAAGTCTCTCTCTACGGACAGAGGCTCGGGGACCCGGGAGTGACTCTTCTGCAAACCTTGACCGCGGACATTTTGGATCAGCGAATTGCTGACGACTTTGGGATCAACAAGGCGCACGGGTATCTCTTCGCAGTTCCCGCCGCATTTCAGGCCTCGGGTACGGCGTTAATGGTTCATGCAACCGACCCGGAGTTTCCTCAAGTCACAACGGTGAGTAGTCTGATTGTGCCGTAGATCGTTGATCTGACATAGACCGACATTCCCCGCCTTTGCTCTTGGAGCGAAGGCGGGTGCTCTCCTCGGTTTTTTTTTCTGGATACTCCTGGCCCGCTCCCCCGATACACCTGATTATGCGCAATGTTTTGCTTGAGAGGATTATACTCCGGAGTTAGGATCAGATTCAATTGAATCTGAGCTGTTCTCCCTCCACGTCGGAAGACGAGGGTGGGCACTTATCATCGATGCCTCGGGGTTGTCAGAGCCCGATCAGTGAGTACTTTTTTTCGTGCATCAGGAGGTTGTCATGACGAAACAGGCTTCGATCCGATCCCTTCTCATTCTTCTCGCGTTCGCTTTCATCTCCCTTTGTGCCGTCGAGGACACGTTAGCGCAGCCCCGACTGATCCATTCCTACACGAACCTTGGAACCCACGGCAGTGTTCACGAGCTCAAGAATGGTGTGGCCGTCTTCACTCTCTTTGAGTCTTTCGAAGAGAATGGAGACCTCAACGGTGACGGGGACACGGACGATGTTGTCTTCCACCTCTACGATTTTCAGGGAAAGGAGTTCACCAACCTTGGGATCTCCGGGGGATCCCACTTGTTTGTCGGGAACGGGATCCTCTTCCGACAACGAGGTGATGATAGGTTGTTCCATTATCGTCCTGAAACCGGGACCCTGACCGACCTCGAGCATTCGGGAAACGGATGGTCAGATCGTGGCGACGTTTTCGTCGTCTGGACCCGGGAGAGCGACGAGGGGGCCGACCTGAACGGCGATGGCGATCAAGAAGACTTCGTTCTCCAGGTTCTTGACTTGACGACTCCGGCTCTTCGCAATCTTCGGGTTGCCGTCAACCGCCTCGAGGCTGTCGTCGACGGAGATCTCGTTGCCTTTCGCGTTCTCGAAGCGGACCAGGGAGAAGATCTGAACGGAGACGGGGATATGCTGGATCCGGTTCTCCATGTTTTCGATGGGACGACTGGTGTCTTGACCAATGTCGGTCTCCACGTCTTGCGAGCGGCGGTACAGGATGATTTCGTCGCGTTTCAGGTTCCGGAAATGGGCGCCATGGCCGACCTGAATGGAGACGGAGATCTGCACGACCGGATCCTCCACGTCTACGATCGGACGACAGAGACGACCACGAACCTTGGCATCGCAGAGCCTCCAGGTCATCAACCCCTGGTGTCTGGTGACGTGGTGTACGGACTGCTATCGGAAGAGGGGGGTGGCCTCGACGCCAACGGGGACGGAGATCTCGATGACAACGTCCTACAGGTCGTTCATCCACGAGCGGGCATCTCTCTCAACGTGGGCGTAGCGCTTGGCGCTCTTCCCGTCCACACAACTCCCGAACGAGCCTTTGCTTCCGTTTCCGAGCAGGACCAGGGCATCGTTGATCTCAATGGAGACGGCGACAAAATGGACATGGTGCTCGCCCAGATCGACAGTGTAACCGGGGAATGGTTCAACCTTGGCATTGCGGCGGAGATCGTTTCAGCGAACCAGAGTGACCGGGTGATCGCGAATGACCGGGTTCTCAGCTTCTTGGTGCCCGAGTACGGCCAGGCCGGCATTGATCTCACCGGGGATGGGGATACTCTTGACAAGGTACTCCACCTGTATCGGCTCGACAGGGAAGAGATTCAGAACCTGGGAGTCGGCGGGATTGGCATCTGGCCCGCACCGACCGGCGAGCTTATTTTGCTTTCGGACAACCTGGTTGTCTTTTCTATCGCCGAGTCTTTTCACGGATCCGATCTTGATGGCGATGGAGATGCCGAAGACTACGTTGGCGCCTACTACGATCTGGAGTTGAATGCCCTTCGCATGCTTGAGGGGGCCAGGGGGTCAAGTGATATGGCCGAATATCAGGTCTCGGGAGACAACATTCGAGTGAAGGGAGAGGCCACACTTCTTCACGATACTGTTTCTTACCTGAGTACATCCATCCAGACGAGTTCATTGCGCCAGATCGAGATGGAAGAAACGAACGTTGCCATGGGGATCTCGGAGCCCGGGCGCATTGACCTGAACGGCAACGGACGCTTCGAAGATCGGGTCATCGGTATCGGGAGGTTGCGTGCTCCCTGGGAGGGAACGGTGAACGCGGGAAGCGGGGAAGTCACTGCCGTTTTGCAGATCAATGGTGAAACCAGGAGGGTCGAGACACCCGTTCGTACGCCGCTGACCGTGCGCCTCGAGGATCCACCTGCCGGGCCGGGAAGATATGTTCTCTGGGGCTGGGCATCGCTTCCCACCGGGCCCTTTGCCCTGACGCACGGAGGAGCGGTCTTGGGGTTTGCGGTTCTCCCGACACCTCTCCATCCCGGATCGGGCCCCCAGCCCATCATTTGTCTGCGGAGTTCGAGCTTGCCCAAGGAAGTCTGTATGGGGGCAAACGGTCGGGTCGGTCCCGCCCAAACACCCGTCAGTCTTCTACGCAGCAACGGCTTTGCGCATCCCGTGACCTTGACTCTTCAGGCCGTAATGGAGGATGGCTTCGCAGGAAATCCGAGCGGCTGGAGTGTGAGTAATGCGGTCACGGTACGGGTGGTGGATTAGCGCTCGAGGGAGGCTCAGTTTTCAATACTGAATTTTCCACACAAGACCGAGGCTCCAGCCAGTCACATCATCTCCGATCGAGTACGAGCCACCGACACCAATCTGGGAAACGTAAGGCAAGCTATCCGTTGTGTCCAGGAAGACGTCAAGCTTGAAGTCGAAATAGCCGTTGGTGTTCAATCCTTTTTCCACATCACCCACGAACTGAACCCTCTCGATGGCGGGCCTGATGTGGAGGGGCTGGTTGAAGACGGCGAATCCTAGCGGGCCTTCCGTTGAAGCTTGCAGGTGGAAGACACCCGAGTTCGTCTGGAAATTCGTCACGTCGTCGCGCTGGGATACGAGCCATGTTGCAAGATAAGTCGCTCGTGCGGATAGGGTCGTGTTGAAGTCCCCAGCCGGCGACAAGAAGTGGGTGGTTTCGAGGGTCGGCACCGCCGAAACGGTCTCGATGGTCCAGTCGAACAGTCTTCCTCTGAAGGATTCCAGAGCAGCCTGGATCGTTGTGTCTCCCGAGAGGTCGTTTTCTGTTTGATTGTAGGCAACACTGAGTCCGGGAGAGAGGGTCCAGTGCTCGTTGATGTCCACATGAACGCCACCACCCAGAGTTGCTCCGCTTGATCGAGTCTTGAGCTTACTCTTCTGGAAGCCAGGTCCGGCACGTCCCGTCTCGGTCGCCACGAGATACCCGACGCTGCCCTGGAAATAGGGTCGATACTCGGTATTCCAGTCGCCGTCTTCGGGTTCCATTCGAGGAGGAGTCCAACCGAAGGGTAGACGCCAGAAATCTATGTCCACGTCGTCCGGAAACTCGAAGGACCCGGCCCGGATGCCCGGATCGTTGGAGAGGACCAGAAAAGCATCTATTGTCTGAGCAACCGCCCGATCGACCCGGTTGGCGAGCGCATCCGGTTGTGCTGAGAGAGGGGCGGTTGCAAGCGGGATGAGAAGAGAGACGGCCAGGACGAGTGTCGTACGACGCATAGGATTTGCCTCGAGTGGTTGGTTTCAGGGGGCTTCTGGAGTTTCTGGAGAATTGAAGAAGAGATTGTTTGTCTAGATCCGTGTCCTGAGTCCTCGACCCGGAGGCGTACTTCTGGTCTATTTTTTGGAATGCTAGCCCGGCCGTTTCACGATGTCGAGGCAAAATTCGTCCTTTCTCGCGATCAACACGAGCCACTTGCTCTGCGGAACCCCAGGATCCGAATCCGCTGTTTGAACCGTGGATTTGGTGCTGATCGGCACTTCCACCTCCGATGTTCGGGAAGGGGGGTCAGAAGGCGGCGAGCCCCCGACCTGGCTTAAAGCGAACCCCTCCAACCCATTGAATGCATCACACTCTCTGGACGGATCCCTTGCGTTTTTTTGGCACGGTACATGCAATTACATTCACCTCGTTGAGCATTGGCCTTCGATGGGTTGCATGGCCTTGCGTGCGCAAGGACAACCGGGTCGGATGCCAGAAAAAGCTTGGAGGGTTGATTCATGGTGGCA
>JAJDCM010000196.1 GCA_029260825.1 Planctomycetota bacterium
CTTTCTCAGGGATCGCCCGGTCTGAAGAAGTTCATAGATTTTGGACTTGCTGATGTTGAGATTTGTCCTGGCATAGTGAGCGGTGCAGGAGTAACCGAGTTGATGAAAGAGTTCTCGCTCTTCCATGTCGTTGAGAAAGAAGGCCAAGAAACGATTCCCTGTGTCGTTGGATCGAAGAGCCCCATGGATTCGTTCGACAACATCGTCAACGGGAAGACCAGAGACGAGTTCTTCTCGGGCGTATTCATGAAGACCAGGCGTGGTTGGAATGTGCTTTGTCACGGATACTTCTCCTCTTCTCTTCTCTTCTCTTCTCTTCAATACCCTCAAGAGTGAGGCGCAAGAATGTTTCGTCGTTCTGATGATGACATATACCAACATACCCCAAACACAAAACAAGGATGACTGCTTGCTATTATGTAGTAATAATTATTTATATTTGCGAGCGTACGAAGCCACTCATAGAGTGCTGACCTTGGACGTCCCGACCGTGGCGAAAGACTCTCTTCGCCTGAGAACGGATTTCTCTTCTTGAAAAACCAGGACGAGTAGCCAGCCCCAGATCATGCTTAGAGCCGGAGGTTGAGGGAGCAGGCGTCAAGAGTTGCCTGAGGACTCCATTCCTCCATTTCACGGATCATCCCCATCTTCTTGTCTTCAAGTCTCGAGGAGACTCTAGAAGCCAAAAGTCTCTCCATCAAATGCCCCGTCGTTGAAGCCTTCGTTCAATCGAGTCAGCGCCTCGACCAGGTGCGACAACCCAAGACCACCTGGCAGTGAGTCCCCCGCCAGTCCATCGCTCGCAAGACAAAGAACATCTCTCACGGTGAGCCCCATCAATCCTGGGTTCACATTGGCGACGTAAACAAGATCTCCAAGAACACCTTGATCGCCCAGAACGCCGGCATCATTGAAGCCAACGTTCAGGGTCGCAGCAACCAACTGACCAGCAAGTACGCCTCCTCCATTCGTCGAATCTACAGCATCCTCCGAGAGGCTTGTCCCCGTTGAGCCGTTGGGCAAGAATGCTTCAATCGCCGCCGAAGAGGTAAATGTCAGGGCGTATCGGTCATCGCCGTCCACCCCATCCTTGTCGCCAACGACCAGGCCGTCCGGAAATGCCAGAGGGAAGTTCGCGTCTCGAAAACAACCCGGATTGTTGCCATGACAAGTCGTTCCCCATCCTCCCTGAGTAAAGGTTTTCAGGTCATTGCTTCCAACGATCTGAACCTCTTCCACGCAGGTGATCACCAACGGACGAGTATTCAGCCCGACTCCGAACGATTCATTGCAGGAAGTGTCAACGGTCTTTGAGGTGACGTCGCCTTCAAACTCAACTTCAAATGTCGTGCTAACCGGCAGCTTCCCCCCGGCGAGCATCGTTGCGTTCACACGAAACTGAACTCCAAGTCGTGTCTCGCCATTTGTCCGGCACGGATCAAGAGTCGTGATCCGGATGACCTCCATCATCCCATCCGGCGTAGAAAATCGACCCGATGGACCCGGAAGATCAAAGCTCATGGGAACCTCGGCAAGAATATTTCCTTCCGACATCAATCGAAAAGAACCCTCTCCCGGAAGATCGGAATACGGGCCAATCACCATGATCCCTTCGACAAGAGCAACACCATTCTCGCAGGTGACCGTCTCACCCGGCTCACAGATCGGATAACAAACACAATTCGTGATCGCGATCCCGTTGGGTGCTGAAGGGTCTCGAACCACTCCTTGAAAATGAACGTGCCGCCCGATCAACGCGGAATCCGTTGGGCCGGCAAGCCAGAAGAAGGCGGTTCCATCAGGAAGCACCCGACCTCGACGAACAACCGATTGATCGCTCATGGCGACACAAAATGCTCCGCGGGGATGGATGAACGGACCGACCTCTGGATCCGAGACAAGATATGCCCTTTGCCCCTCGGCAGCGCATCCGCGAATCTGAAAGTCAAGCGAGGCTCCCGGATTGCAGCCCCCCGCCATGGTTAGAATTGCATTCCCCTGGCCATCCTGAGCGGAGACCGAAGACAGCCCCGTCAGAAACAGTAGCGATAGAGCCACCAAGGCACGATTGATGAACATGATTTTTACCCCTGATTCCCACTTCTTGGCCACGCGAACGCTGATGCCCCGCGAAGAGCCGATCTTACGGTCCGGCGCACGAAGAGACGGGCGTCTCGTCCTTGCCGAACTCTTACCCCTGAATCCAAGTGTAGGCGGCTTCTCCTGATCGGGCAAGGAAAAAACAACATAATCCCATTAAATACATAGCTTTATGGGACTACCCGCACCGCATGCCTCCCCGGATCGCCCCCGCCTCCGTTGCGCCGTAGTTGTCCGCAAAAGCCGGGTCAAGCGGCCGGTTATTGGGAACTGAAAGCCAAACCCGCAGCAGGAGTCGGCGTCTTTCGGGCTCCGGATGGTCTTCAAAAGCACCCCGGCGATGGAAGGTGACAAAGTTGTTGAAGAAGAGAATGTCTCCCGGCTCCTGGCGAAACGCCACGTGAAAAGACGGATCCCCGGCAATCTCCTCGATCGTATCAAGAGCTCTTCTTTGAAGATCCGTCATGGCGGGGGTATCGGCCATGGCGTAGGCTCTCTCGATCAGAACTCGCAGCATGTTCGAGGCAAAATGTCCGTCGAAGATGGAAAAAATTGGCTGGCGACAATAGGCCAGATCGTTCCCCAGATCGACCGTGTGCCTCTTGTAGAGAAAGGGTTCCATCAACACCGAAACCAGCTCCGGATGCTTCTCCACCATCTCGTTGTAGACAGCTACCGAGCTGACCACCTCGTTCTCTCCACCCGACTTCGCCTGCCGCACACAGAGAAAACCAATCACATCACAGCGGTCCGTATGAAAGCTGAGCTTCTTGCTTGTATTCGGCCCTCGTGCTCTCTTGTCCTTTCCCCCGAAACCTGCATCGCAAACCTTGAAGACCCTCTCGCCAGCCGCACTCTGGGACACAGGAACCCCGATGTGGTTCGCAATCCCCCAGTACATCTTCGTCGCCATCTCAAGCGGGAACTCGTTCATGGGAAACCCACGCAACATCGCCGCTCCGCAACCGTTTTCGAGAGAGTCCTGGATGCGGAGAAGCTTCTTCCCGAGGGCAGGAAGAGAATAGTCCTTGGCGCATAAATCATCGAGAGGACGATCGCTCATCAGCAAAGTAGCCTTTTCAAGCTCTGCAACATCAGAAGCCTCAAGCTCGGTGAGCCAGTCTTTGCGCTTGAACAGTTCGTCTCCCCGCCAGGCAGCAGAGGTATTTATCTTCTTCAATGACATTGGAGGATCTTCCCGATCAAGCTGGGTTTCTCAGGAGCTCTGACTCACGGCAAAAATGACGCCCGCGATGACTACGGCACCCGCAAGAATCGCGGCGGTAATCTTGACCCAGCTCCAGGGGCGCTCCCCTTGCACCTCTCCGGTGCGAGCGTTGATCAAGATCCGATACACTTTTTTGCGAAACCGATAAGCGCTGATCCAGACCGGCAAGAGAACGTGCTTGAAAGTGACATCGTCATGCTGCGTCGACAGACTGCTGATGCGCTGGTGGTCTCCACCGATATCCCCGCATACTGTTTGCCGGATGGTCACTTCCATGATGCCCTTGGCCTCTTCGAACCCATCTCCAAGGTCAACCTTGTAGGACTCGGCCTGAAACCCCGACAGGTAATCATCCGCGTACGGGACAAGATTACCGAGGTCCCAGGGTTCTAGCTTCCGGGCGTGTTTCTTGGGGAGAGACTCGGAGGCCAGCACCAAGACGTCATCAAAAACATTCCAGACCACTCCAGAAACGAAGCTCCATCGGATCTTTTGCACCTGGCGAGTCTTCGTCTGACCGTTCTCGGTATAGGTTTCCGTCACCCAGTAATTGTCGCCTCGCTGACCACTGTAGTAGCTCGTGGTACTTGCATCATAGGTCCAGAAAGGGACGTAGACTCCTTTTAGCTTGGACTCTCGCTTCGCGTACTTCTTGAGGTCATTCGGAGCAAACCAAAGCCCTTTGAGCCACTTCCGGAATGACGTCCAGGCCTCTTCCCGCATCACGAAAAAAGGCAAAAGAGACTTCGGCCTGAGGTAGCGCCGCGTCTCTTCGGCGACGACATCCGAGCCGCAAAAAGGACACTGGGAAGCGGTTGTATGGGAGTCGATCGATGTGGTTGCACCACAAGCTTGACAGTGAATCTGCCTCGCCTCGAGCTCTTGTTCTTTCCCTGCGAGGGCGTTCAAGTGGGAGCGAAAATCGAGTTCGTGAATATCCTCTTCGGACTGAGGGATCGGATTCTCGTGCTGGCAATGCTCGCAGCGAAGAGCGCTTGAACCCGGCTTGAACGTGAGCTTTGCCCCGCACTGATTGCAGGGAAATTGCTTGATTTCTGTCATGGGATCGGCGGTGGGCCCTTGCGCGCGAAGAGGCTGGCAAGCTCGGGGACCTGGGCAGCACAGGTCCAGTTGGCCATGCCATCCTTCCAGACCAACGTTTCACCCGTGAACTGACCCGATGCGACTTGCGCTGAAAGTGATGACACGTCAAAGGGCCCGGCTTGCGCCCCGTTCACCACGGTAAAGAAAGTTACCGCCTGGGGTACCGGCGGTGGGCCGGACGCCCCGCCTTGATTGGCGTTTGTTTGATCCGAAGCTCCAAGACTCTTTCCCAGCTGCTGGGCCATGACAAAACCCATTCCCATCCCCATGGCGTCGGAGGCCGCTGACCCTCCCGGATTCTTCGCACCGGCTTCAAGAGCGTTGGCGGCCTGAAACTGGGTGTATTGCTGGAGGTTTCCCACGATTCCCATGCTGGTTCGCTTATCAAGCGCTTCCTCGACCGCTTTAGGCAAGGAGATGTTCTCGACCAAGAATTTGGTGAGCTCAAGACCATATTCCTTGAACTCGGGTCCGATTCGATCGGTAATGAACTCGGAGAGTTCATCGTAGTTCCCGGCCAGATCCAGGATGGGAATCTTGCATTCACCGAGAAGATCAGTGAAACGAGAAACACTGAGATTGCGAAGCTGATCGGAAATTTCATCGGTGGTGAACCGGCCATCCGTCCCGACGATTTGCTCGATAAAGGTTGCTGGACGCTTCACCTTCATGGTGTAGGTCCCGAAGGCTCGCAGCCGCACCGGCCCAAACTCGACGTCACGCATCATGATGGGATTCTTGGTTCCCCATTTCAGGTCGGTGAAGTTGCGAGTGGAGGCGAAATATACCTCAGCCTTGAAAGGGCTCTCAAAACCATGCTTCCATCCCAGCAGAGTCGACAGCAACGGAAGGTTCTTGGTCTCGAGGGTGTACATCCCGGGAAAGAAGACGTCCGCAACCTTGCCTTCATTGACAAAGACACCGACCTGGCCCGGGCGGACGGTGAGCTTGGCACCGTACTTGATTTCATTCCCATGACGCTCAAAGCGATAGACCATGGTATTTTGCGAA
>JAJDCM010000197.1 GCA_029260825.1 Planctomycetota bacterium
TCGATCCGCTGGACGGAAGCGGGGAATTCCGGACGGTCGTTCGGGCACGGTGACGTTTACACAACGATTCGGCTCATCGGTGAATCTCAATCCACATTTCCACGCCCTCGTCCTCGACGGGCTTTACACCGACACCGGACCATCGAAGCGGCCTCCGTTCCGGCCCGCAACAGCTCCAACGGATTCCGACGTCGAAGAGTTACTGCAGAAGATTGCCAACCGGATCTTCGCCTTGCTTCGAAAGCGCGGACTCATTGACGATCAAGGCTACATCGGCTCTCACCAGTTTGAGGAGGACCCTTCAACTCGGTCGTCTTCAATCGAAATCCTGGCATGCACATGCTTCGCTCTCTTCATGATGATCCTCCGCTGGTCCGTGTGGACGAGAAACTTATCAAGGTAAGGCTACCCGGGACCTTCAAGGACAACTCGTGGCACACGGACATCGATGTCAGCAGTTTTGATCTCGTGGTCTTTGCGGGAAGCCCCGAATGGTCGGGACTCGGGATAGGGCCGCCTCGTCAAAAAGCTACTTTCCGCAGACGTTCCGACGTTCCGGTCTTCTACATGGGTCTTGGAAGTTTCGAGGGAATAGCCAATTATACGTTCGAGATGCTGGACGAAAAAGACCGTGAGTTGCTAAAGAAAGCTAAAGAAAGCCTCACCGAGTGGCCTTCGGTTCGCTGGTATCGCCGTTCTCGATCAGATTTTGGTTTCTTTTCCCCTCAAGCACAGGGATTCCCCAACACATTCCGTGACACGGAATATTTCTTAATCGTGTTTAGCAGTAACGTATGCAATTCTCGACCTTCGAAGTCCTCTTTATGTTCATGAAGCTTCGTGCGGATGACATCTTGCTTGGAGACTTTTAGAGAAAAAAAGGAGAGATCGCGAGGACCAAGGAGGAAAACGCTTTAGGCACACACCATCGGCGAGAACGACCTCCTCGTTGTGTTCTTTGCCGGTCACGGCGAGACACGGGACCTCGGACGCGCTTGCCGCGGCGTCCTTCCTTTGCCCGCTTCTGCGCGACCTCTCCGGCTCGGGTTCCGCATTGGCTTGGCGAGGACATGTCCGGAGAGCAAGTACGACCTGGCCGCCCCGCTTCAAACAAGGCTTCCCTTTACCTCTCAACGAATCGAACCCTCCAAGTAAACGACACCGACCCGAGTTGGGATGGTTGTCTCGGTCGCATCAATCGCGCAACTCCCGTTCGAGTCATCGAACAGTTCCCACGAGCACACGGCCGGACCCGGATAATTGTCGTCTCCCAGTGAGAGGATGCCAATGGAATCGCCAAGCTACTGATCGAACACCCGAAAGGGTTGACTAAGGGCCGGGTTCTGGCAAAGTTTTGTTGTGGAGCTGATCATGAATTCCATTTCAAACAACTTACGGAGCGCGGCAATCGGAGCGAGAGTATGACAACCGGGTTCATCGGTACGGGTGGAATCACCGAGGCGATCGTCGTTGGGCTTTACACTTGTGGTGAGTATGAAGATCGAATTCTGATTTCGCGGCGCAGTCGGGAGCGATCCGCTCGGCTCGCGGCGCGTTTTCCACAGATTGAAGTGATCGAGGACAATCAAGCCTTGGTATACCAATGCGATCAGGTGATCCTCGCCGTTCTTCCGAAGGACGCGGCCTCCATCATTGGCGAACTGACTTTTTCCGGCCATCAGCGCGTAGTCAGTTTGGTGGCCGGTTTTTCTCTTTCTGCCATTCGGAATTTGGTTCAACCCGCGACTCAGTGTTTTCGTGCCATTCCGATGCCGCCGGTCGAGTTCGGGCTCGGCCCAGTTCCAGTTTGTCCACCCGATCCTGAGCTGATGTCTCTCTTTAATCGGGTGGGGGATGCGATTCCTCTCAAAGATGAGAGCCTTTTCAATGCCTTCTCCACGGCAAGCGCCAGCATGGCGACGTTCTTCGATTTGGTGGCCAACATTGCCCGATGGATGGAGAAGGAGAAAGTGCCCGCAGACCAAGCCGCTCGGTACGTCACTTCTATGATGCATGCTTTGTCGAAGCTTACGACCCAAGTTACTCGCGACGAATTGCAAGGGATGAGCCAGGAGTGTCTAACCCCGGGAGGCTTGAACGAACAAGTGTTGCGCGGGTGTCGGAATGAGAATTGGACGGAGACGTTAGCTGTTGAGCTCGACAAAGTTCAGTTGCGATTAACCGAGGCTGAGTCATCGGGACGGGGGATGTAACAGCTTCTATCAACCTTGTTTCAGCGTGATCTCTTGATCTTTTCGCCCTTTGGAACGCCGAAGGGAGTCGGGCAACTTATGCCGATTGGTTCCGGACTCCTCCAATCCCAGGTCCCCACAACTGGCTCAGAATCTTGACCAACCTCGTCTAATCCCCGAGAATCTCTCCAGTACGATCAGGCCGGTATATCAGGGGAAATCATGCCCGAATTTCGCGAGAAGGCCGAGGAGATCCTCGCCGAGCACTGGACCGCGCTGAACGAGGGCGGGAAGGAGACGCTAGAGAGACTCTGCGAGGAGCACCCGGACTTAGCCGATGTGCTCCGTGCCCGGCACGATGATTTCATGTGGGTTGTGAGCAAGCTCGATGAGATCAAGCCGCCTTCCGAGTCTCAGTACAGGGTGACCAAGCCGCTGGCAATCTGCGAAAAAGCACGATTTTATCTGTCATCGATTCACGATCGACCATCGAACAGCAGCGTGCCAAGAAACGAGTCCGGTGAGACAATGACCAGGGCCGCGTTGCCAATCCGTTGCTTCAGGGGATCCCATAGAAGCAAGCGGATTTTCTCGGTCAAGGTGGACGGTGAAACCGCGCTAAGATCTATCGATAAAAGAGGAGCATTCCCGAGATCGCTTCCTGCCGCCTGGTTCTGCGTTGAATCGGTGCCCTCTCTCGACTCCTTGAAGGCGGTCCATCCCAGAGACTTCGGATTTGAAAATTGAAATCGGGAATGTTGATCGCTGGGTTCACAAAAGACGGGAGAACATAGGAATTTCCCACGAGAGTCTCCGTCGTCCCGTCGGACCCAATGGCGGTGAATATCTGGGCGCTATCCCCAGGATTGAGATACGCCATAACCCATAGGTTCGGCGCCTCATGGGGAAGAGTCGGAGTAACCTTGTAATCCGTAATGTCTACGGAAACCGTGGTGGCTGGAGGGCCCACTGAAATACCATCTGCATTGCCTGGATCACCGATGGATCCGACCCATCGCAAAAGGCCTCGAGGAGAAAGATCCGGACTTGACGGCAAGATCGGATCCTCAACCCTCAGTTGGAGCGCATCCAAGCCGGGAAGAGATGACCCTCCGAGATCCCCCCCCACGAACTCCAAACCCGAGATGCGCCATTCATTCCCGAGTTTCGGGGCATCAATCGCCGGTATGCGGACCATCATCGCATCACCGGTTAAGGTCGGGTTTTGAACCCTGGGAAAGAAACAGGCCTCATCATCGTCTTCATGACCAACGTTGGGGCGGAGCCCCACCGTATCCGTTGCACAATGGAACGTAACTCCCGGGTCGTTGGGATCCTTGAGGCTCATTTTGAAAGGTAGATTCACCGGAAGCGAGGACAACAACCCCGAGGGAACGGGGGCCCTGAGCTCCAGTCGCAAGGCCGTTCGACCTGGGGGAAAAACCATGGGGTTCATGATCCGGGGACCTCCGCCCACCATACGAAATGCCTGGGTCACATCCCGGGAGCCGAGCTGAGGGTTCAGGGCCGAGGCGTCGGCTTCGATGATCAGGTCAAGAGGACTTGGTAGCTGCGTATTGTTGTCTACGACGACCGTTGCGTGGATGAAGTCATCCGTCGTGCTTCCCTCATCGGTTGATTCACAGTCCTCCCGATCGGTGTCGCACTTTCGCCGCGCTTTGGTGGTTTTCGACCCCTCATCGGAAGGATAGCGCGGAGCGCCTCTAGTCTTGGTCTTGACTTCAGCCGGTGGTGGGAGCGCGGTCGAGATGGCGTAGATGATCTTCGCGTTTCCCTTGTGACGAAAAGTTGGCTCTCTCGCTTCTTTCAGACACCTTATCTCCGCAACTTTGATCTCACAATCGCCTTTTTTGTCGTTGTCTTGGCGGTTATCGTCCCGGAAACGAACAAATAGCTTCCCGTCTTCATCCTCGTAGCACCCCAATACATAGACGATGTGCCCGGATCCGCCGGTCTTGGTATAGGCCAGCTGAATCGCTGCCTTTCTCCGCACCTCCGCCTTAATCCACTCCTTTAACTTGTCCTTTCCCAAGGTTTCAGATTCTGCTCCGGCAATAGGTGGGACCTGGCCATCTTTGTATTTCCTGGGACTGAGATTGCGCCCGGCGATTTTCGACCCGATTTCCCACACTCGGGTTACGATCTTCTTGTTCTGGGCCTCGATGAGCCCATTGAAATACGAAAGGGAGGTCTCGAGCCAGGTCTTGCGACTCGCCGGTGGACAGGGAATGCCCGGTTTCTTCGACACGTCCAGGTCGATGAGATCCTCGTAGATCTGTGAAGTTGTCTTATCAAGACCGAGCTCAAACTGACGGTTCAAGTAGTCAAAGCTTCGAGCATAGGCCCCGGCAAAACACTTTTTACACCCTTCCGCTTTCAGGCGACGCTCCTCGGGAATTGCGTCCAACTCATCCTTGGAGCACTGAAGGTTCTCCGACTCGCCTTTGGCCTTGTATCCGTTTGGGGGTTGAACAGCTGTGTCATCACTAATATGTGTGCTCGATTCCTCGTGATCCCACGAATCATTCTCTTCATCCATCACCGCAGATTGGACCAGGGTCCCGCCCGGAGCATCCGTCCTCGGATTCACTTCAACTTCCAAGAGGTAGCAGAGTTGAGTCAGGTCCTGACCCGCCACGACCCCGAGCTCGGCCAGATCGATATGCACTGCCTCGTCTCGAACTAAGGTCGAGCTTGACGCGAACAGTGGAAGGTTCTGGACCACCCAGGCCGGCGAACCAGACGTGGTCGAAGAAGCAACTAGGTTCAGGTAACACGTGGTGTCGGTGGGAACATAGCTGTATTTCATGCGACCGAACAGAGAGTCCGTCTCGAGCACGTTGCCATCCGGACCGATCCAGTCAACCTGCTCGAAGCAAACAGTGTCAATCGAAGGAACGGTGGCGGCAAGAGGGACCGCCGTGATGAGCATCAGACATAGGGGGAAAAGAAGCACTCCGAAGATGCTTGGGCAGGGTCTGGTCGCTTTCATTCTCTCTTCTCCGAAAGACACCTAGAATCTTCCACTTAGAAAGACCCACAGGAAGTAAGAACCAACCAGGTTTCTCCAAAAAGCTCCAAATCGCTCATCGTCTCATTCTCTTCATGGCACTCCGGACGCTCCAAACGGAGAGCCACTCAAGAACAACTGCTCGCAGAAAACACGGAAATGAAACGGCTTGCGTCAGGTTCGCTCCTACCGAGAGTCATCGACTCAGGCTGAAGCCCAATTTCGGCAAGAAGTAGTGACGGATATCCCTTGTGCATCCCGAAAACACGTGGTCCCACCCTTCTCCTCGGCGGGAAGCTGGGTGGCGTACAATACGGTACCGTTGACTTATCCACACCCTTTGGAGGCTCTGGTGAAGGAGCGAATCGAGGCGTCCCAATCTCTTCACGAGGATAGCTTGATAGCGTCAGTCCGGTTTACCTACCCATCGGATCGCCACAGAAGAATGAGCCCGACATCGGGACGTCGAACTTCGCTCTATGTGAAGGAAGGTCGAGGAACTCCTCTCCTGGTTGTTGGCTCTTCGATTTACTATCGCCGGACGTTCTCCGCCGAGCTACGCCGCCACTTCACACTGATCTTCGTGGATCTGCGGCACTTCGCTCCGACCTATGTACCGACGGATCTCCAGGCCATCACGCTCGATACGTACACCCGAGATATCGATCAGATCCGTTCTGCGTCGGGCTACGATAAGATCGCCGTCGTTGGCCACTCGGTGCATGGCGCCCTCGCTTTTGAATATGCTCGCCGCTAACCCAAACATGCCTCCCATGTTGTGATGATCGGTACGCCGCCGGGCGACATGCAGGAGACCGTGGCAGCCAGCAACGAGTACTGGGAGGGGCATGCGCCGGAAAAGAGACGAAACCAGCTCGCGAACAACCTGGCGCAGGTTGATCCCAAGGGCCTGGCGGCGATGGAGCCGGGCGACCTCGTCATTTCGACCTACGTGACGAATGGTCCGAAGTAGGTACGACGCTTCGTTCGATGCTTCGAATCTTTGGAAGGGGATGACGGTGCATGTTCCGGTGATGATGCGCATCTTCACCTTGATGAACCTTGGGGGTTCCGATCGCGGCGTCCCTGTTCCCGTGTTCGTGGCCATGGGACTCCATGACTACGTCGTGCCGCCCACCCTGTGGAACGAGCCTCGAAAACGCATGTCCACGGTGACTTATCACTTGTTCGAGAAGAGCGGTCACACCCCTCAACTCGAAGAGCCCCAGCTCTTCGATCAGCGCCTGATCGAATGGTTCAGGCAGAACTGACCGTTTTGTCAAGACATGGGTGATTGACCCAAGCTGAGGTTTGACAGGAGGCCACGTCGACGGGAGCCACTCCCCCGTTGCGTTTGAGCATGTCGAGGCGCAGTCCGCAGTGCGGACAACTTCCCCATCTTCTCCCAGAGGTTTTCGTAGAACATGGTCATGAGGTCGAAGGTTGCCTCGTACTTCACCGACCAGAATTGGGGAGATGACTGTACCGTAGCTCCTCTTCGACTCGGTCGCAGACGGTACCCGAGTGGGTTGGGACCAACTTTCCGTCCATTAAGCCGACTTTCACTGAACATCCAGCACCACCGCGTTCGTCACGCTAAAGCCGGTCGCAGAAATGCTCCCAGCATCCTGGAGCAACGCCTGCAGGGTGAGCTTCACCGGACTGGGAAGCCCCGATGCTCTCGTGATCGAAAACGGCGCCCGCGCGGGCCCGGTCTTCTCAGTGGTCCCCGCGCAAACAAGGGGAGGAAGTCCGGACGAACTCAGGCAAAAGAGCGGTTGGGGTGAGGCTCCAGCATTCAGCGGTGTTGGTTTCGAAAAGCACCCGATGAGGCCGGAGCCGGCGAAGAGCGAGGCCGGAGCGGCATCCGAGAAATCTCCCGGCCAGATCCAGAGAATATATCTGGCGTTCATGGCGGGGCCGCTTGCGCTCGCTTCCAGGGAGATGGTCAAGGATTGTCCGGTTGTGATGTTGACCGTGCGATCGACCCCACCCAGGCCGTTGTTGACCCGAAGAACGTCCTGAGGATCGCCCGTCACGTCGAAGTTGACATTGCCGCGGATGCACTCAATCAGCGTGAATGGATAAGCGGCGATCTCCCCGATCAGAGGAGCGAAGTTGGGTGTCGTCGAGGCTTCTTGACTGTCGGTGGCGAATGCGTAGACCACGTGGTTTCCGGGGCCAAGAACCTCGGTTCTTCCGGTTGCCATGCCTCCAACAGGTGTGGCTTTTTGCCAATCTCCGGTCCAGGTGTCGACCTGGTAGTAGATCTGGGAGATCGTGGGTGCGGTGGGTGAAAATATGCTGGTGGCCTGAAAAGTGAACTCGGTTCGCCGGTTGACCGAGATGTTGTTGGGAAGCGGAGCGATGGTGACTTCGAGAGGGATGTCTTGCTCGTCCTGCTCGTCGATGATCTCGAGGTTGCCGGCGTTTCGGGAAAAAGTGTAGATTCGATTGGTGACAGGATTGACGGCAATCGCGTCATTGGCGCCATCAGTCAGGATGGTTCGAGTCGTATTGTCTATGCCGTCGATGACGACGAGAGGTACGCCATTGCCGCCTGATCCGACGTAGATCTTGTTCGTGAGCGGATTGACGCCGAGGGAGCTTGCAGTAAATCCAGCCTGGATGTTCTGGGTCGAGTTGTCACTACCGTCGATCACCGTTACGCCGCTCCCATCCCTGGTGACATAGATCTTGTTCGTGATCGGGTTGACCTTCACCGAACGAGCGGATCCGACAACGTTAACGGTTTGTGTGGAATTGTCCGTTCCGTCGATGACGGTTACGGTTCCGGCGATTAGATTCCCCACATAGATCTTGTTCGTGACCGGATTCACGTCGACGGAGAGGGGGCCAGCTCCTGCGGGAACGGTCTGGATCGAGTTGTCGTTCCCATCAATGACGGTTACATTGTCGCTGAAGCGATTGGCCACGTAGATCTTGTTCGTGACCGAGTTGATCGCCAGTGCAATGGGAAGGGTACCGGCGGGAACGGTTTGAGTTGAGTTGTCGGTGCCGTCGATCACGGTGACGCCGTTCCCTACATGGGCGACATAGATTCTATTTGTGACCGGGTTCACCGCAATCCCACGAGGAGAGTTTCCGATGGGTACGTTTTCGGTGGAATTGTCGGCACCATCAATCACCGTCACGTTATTGCTGCCCAAATTGGCGACGTAGATCTTGTTCGTGACGGGGTTCACCGCGACCTCCCCTGGACCATCCCCGGCGGGAACCGATTGGATGGAATGATCGCTTCCGTCAAGCACCTTCACATTGTCGTGCCGCTGGTCGGGGTAGTAAGTCTTGTTGGTGGCCGGATTGACCGCCACCGCAAAGACCTGAGTGATGGGCTCGGGCCCAGCGAGCACTTTCTCCAGGGAGTTCTCGTTTCCGTTGATCGACGTCACGTCGTCGCTGCTTCCGTTCACGACGTATGTCCTGTTGGTGACCGGGTTGACCGCCACGGCTCCAGGCGCTGATCCGACAGTGATCGTCTGCGTGGAGTTATCGGTCCCACTGATGACCGTGACATTGTTACTGTTCCTGTTCGAGACGTAGATCTTGTTGGTCGTCGGGTTGACCGCCACGCCGACGGGATCGGAACCCGCGTTGATCGTCTGCGTTGAGTTATCGTTGCCATCAATCACCGTCACCGTGTTGCCGATATTGTTTACCACGTAGATCTTATTGGTCACCGTGTTTGCGGCCAAGGCTCGCGGATTGTCTCCGACATTGACGGTCTGGGTCGAGTTGTCGCTGCCGTCGATGACTTCCACCGTATCGTCCAATCGGTTGGTGACATAGATCTTGTTGGTCACCGGATTCACAACCACGGCAACCGGATCAGATCCGACGAGTACGGTTTCGACGGAGTTGTCGAGACCACAGATCACCGTCACCGTCGAAAGAGTGAAGGTCGTGACATAGACTTTGTTCGTGACGGGATTCACGGCCACCGCAAACGGCGCCAATACGCCAGCTACATGGAGCGTGGAGTTGTCGCTGCCGTCGATCACCGTCACCGTGCCGCTGAAAACATTGGCAACGTAGATCCGGTTGGTAACCGGATTCACGGCCAAGCCTAGCGGTCCGTCTCCTACCAAAACGGTCTGGGTTGAGTTGTCGCTTCCATCGATCACCGTCACACTGTCGCTGTCCCGATTCGAGACATAGATCCTGTTCGTGGCTGGATTCACGGCCACGGCAAACGGGTTGTCTCCGACGTTGACGGTTTCGGTGGAGCTGTCGTTCCCATTGATCACCGTGACCGTACCATCAAGGTTAGCCACGTATATTCGATTCGTTAGAGGATTGACCGCCACTGATGTAGGTTCACCTCCTGCGGGTATCGTTGAATTCGCGATGACGGGTGAGACAGCCAGGACAACAGTCAGGATGGCAAGGGGCAGGGAGAGCCACGTCCGGTTGTTAAGAACCCTGGTCGCGACTTGGCTCCCTAGAGATCGGGTGCTGGCCATGCGAAAATCCTCCGAGAAAAAAAATTTGGACCAAAGGTGATTTGCTTGAGGAGCCAACTCCTCTCAACCTTCCTCCTGCTAGACGTGATCTTCGCAAAAAGGGGGCAAGAAAGGGGCGAAAATAGTGGCGAATACCGATCCCAAACCCGTGCTTCGCTGTCCAACCCGGCCGTGAGAACCGAAGTGCTATCCGTGGAGAACGCCCACTCCAGACCCCGTGCCTGCCTCCATCCTGTCATTGGTCACTTCAAAACCGGCCAGTGATGGTCGAATCAAAACCGACCACTAACAAATCCTTCCAAAGGGCGGTTTGAAGTCATGATCGTTGATCGGTTTTCGTGTCGCCTCATGACGATCTCGAAGAGATACTCGCCCGACCGTTTCGGGAGCTGCTTCATCCCCATGTCGTCAATGATCAAGAGGTCCGGTTTGAGGTAGCGGGCGAGCATCTTCGTTTCTCCTGAGAACGCTTCATCCTGGAGGAAGTCTCGAACGACATCAAAGATGGACCGATACAATACTGTTTTCCCAATCTTGATTGCCTGGTAGCCGATCGCTTGGCTCAGGTAGGTCTTTCCCACACCCGGTGGGCCGACGAATAGGATGTCTTTTGCTTCACCGACGAACTTCCCGGTGGCAAGTTCGAAGATCTGATTCTTCTTGATGGAGGTGTTGAAGCCCCAGTCAAACTCTTCGATAGTTTTGAGATTGTTGAACTTTGCGAGCTTGATTCGTCGACGCATCTGCCTGTCTTTTCGAATCATGATTTCATCTTAAAGCGCAAGCTCAAGAAACTCTTCGTGGGAAAGCTGGCTTGCTGCGGCCTCGTGAAATCGCACATCAATACTTTCGGCCATCCCGGATAATCGAAGCTGACGAAGCGACGTGCTAACGGATTCCCTCATTATTCATCCTCTCTTTCTTCTTTGTTGTCGTCTTTTGAACAACGTGATGTCTCCACAAGAGACTTCCTGGCGATCTCCCCGTAGACGTTAATGTCACGGATCAATTCGTGCGTCTCGAGGAACGCCAGCTGGTGCCCAGAGTTGCTAGATTGATTCTTGAGAATTCGACGAAGAGGCTTCAGCCGGAACACCTCGTGACTGAGGGCCAAGCTGCAAGCCCGTTCGATTTCTTCGGGCTCATGT
This sequence comes from Planctomycetota bacterium, assembly GCA_029260825.1. Classification (GTDB taxonomy): domain Bacteria; phylum Planctomycetota; class JACOTG01; order JACOTG01; family JAJDCM01; genus JAJDCM01. The sequence continues at coordinate 10,856 of JAJDCM010000197.1, forward strand.
TTTCTTGAAAGAGAGAGAAAGCCCTGGAGGACGCGAATGCCTTGGATCCCACGCCTCTTGATCATCGTTTGGGCCCAAAGAGCACTTTCCGTACCGATTAAGGCGGCATCTCCCAACAGCGAAGACACACCTTTTTCGACCCGGTTGATCTTCTCGGGCGCGATGTGGCCTGACTTCGTACTAAAGCGGCCTGGGTCAACCGTGGCGTGAACGGCGATCTGTTGGAAAGCTTGGCTGTAGATGCGAACAATTATGCGTCGATAGGACCATCCGCGGTCCACAAGAACCTGTATCGCGTTGATTTGAGCCATATTGAGTACGTTGGCCATGGGCTTCCTCCTTGTTGAAGGAAGGCCATAGTGGACCTAATTCCGTATTTCTCAAAATGGCCGGTTTTGATTCGTTCTTTCGTGGCTGGTTTTGAGCGACCGCTGACAGGATGATTCATCACGTCGGCGAGGTCTTGTTCACTCCGGGGAGAATGCCGAGTGAGCGGACCTATCTGGTCCTCGTCCTGCTCGCGAGCTGGGCCTCTCTTGCCCTCGCTTTTCGGGAGGTCTTGAGATCACGCAACGAAGTCAGCCTCGGGTTTCTCGGGTTTTCGTTTCTTCATACGTGTAGCAACCCACGCTTCGAACATGTCACAGGCGGGCGAATTTGTCCAACCCGCTCAGAAAAGCGGCTTTGGAATACCTATACGTCGTGCCCATTCTTGCTCCGGACGGGTTCTTCGAAGCCCATTCCCACTGCTCAGCTTTCCCGGAGGCGTCGCCGAATGTTGAAGGACCTCAGCTTGGAGTTGAGCGTGGTCGGCCTCACACCGAGGATTTCTGCCGCTCCGCCCGGGCCTGCGATCTTCCACTTCGCCAGCTCGAGTGCCTGCAAGATGTTTTTTCGCTCAAAGGATTGAAGGTCATCATAGGTCAGCACGGCATCGACCGGTTGCCCCGGCGACTCGATCCTCTGCGGGCGAACTGCCCGCTCCGGGCTCTCGAGGGTCTCGAAGCGGAGTATTCCATCACGTGAGATGATGACGGCCCGCTCGATCGCGTTCTGGAGCTCGCGCACGTTTCCCGGCCACTCGTGTCCCTGCAGTCGCAACTCCTGGTCTTTTCCCAGGTGACATTTCGGACGATTCATCCGTTGGCATGCCATCGCGAAAAAACGGCTGGCGAGAAGCGGAATATCCTCCTTGCGATCGCGGAGCGGAGGGACTTCGAGTGGGAACACGTTGAGCCGGTAGTACAGGTCCTGACGGAACCGCCCCGCCACAACCTCACCCTTCAGGTCTCGATTGGTGGCCGCGACAACTCGCACATCCACGCTCCGAGTCCGTTCCGCTCCGATCCGCTCAAACTGCCCCTCCTGGAGTACCCGCAGAAGCTTTCCCTGCAATTCGAGGGGGATCTCCCCCACTTCGTCCAGAAACAGGGTCCCACCGTCGGCGAGATCGAACCGACCCGATCGATCCTTGATGGCGCCGGTAAAGCCCCCTTTTACATGCCCGAAAAACTCACTCTCGTACAGCTCTCTCGGAACCGAAGCACAATTGACTTTGATCATCGGCCCATCACTTCGCCCGCTTCTCTTGTGAATCTCACGAGCGACCAGCTCTTTTCCCGTCCCCGATTCTCCCAGGATGAGCACGCTGGCATTCGTGGGTGCCACAAGATCGATTTGCTCAAGCAGATTCATGATCGCGGGACTCTCGCCGACGATTTCGTCGCTGCGTTGAGTCTCAATTTCCTCCTGAAGGAGACGATTCTCCTGTTCGAGGCGAGCTTTCAGCCTCTCGATCTCTTCGTACGCAAGCATGTTTTCCGTTGCCAGCGCGACTTGATTGGCAATCTCCGAAAGGACATCAGCATCTTCCTTGGAGTATCGATCTTGCGAACGGCTTCCCACGTTCAGGGTGCCGATCGCCCGGTCCTTCGCGATCAGAGGGACCGCAAGGTACGATCGGATACCCTCCGCAAGAAGGCGATCCTCGTCGGGCGTGCGATCTTTCGTCGACAGGTCCTTGCAGAGAACGGGACGTTTCTCGTCGATGACTCTTCGAAGGGGACTGTCCAGGCGCGGAGTCTCCGTACCCACAGGGAACTTGAGCTTGGATGGGGAAACCCCCACCAGAACCGAGACAGTCATCACATCTCTCGAGGGATCACGAAGGGAAATGCTGGCCCGATCGAATGGGAGCACGTCGACCAGCGCATCCGCCACCGTGCGGAACAATGACTCGCGGTCCAGGTTCCCAACCATGGCGTTGTTCGTTCGCAGAAGGAGGCGCACCCGGCTCTCCGAACGCTCGAGCTGGCCTGTGCGCTCCTTGACGAGCTCCTTCAACTCACTCGAATACCGCCGTAGCGATTCGTGAAGTCGAAAGTTTTCGATCGCCATCGCCGAGTGATCCGACAGAATTTGGAGCAGGGAGACTGCCTCCCGAGACAGGTCAGCCTGCTCGAGCCTGCCGACGAGCAGCATCCCGAATCGACTCTGAAGGGTACGGATCGGAACGACGGCCAGGCTCTGGAGGCCGAAGGTCTCGAAGCCAGGTGGAAGCTCGCGATCATCGGAGCCCAGAAGCAACAATCTGTCGCGGCTCAAGACAGCGTCAAAGAGAGAGTTGAGGCCCGGTAACACACAGGCAGCAGCCCCGGGAGAAATCAGCTCCCCGGATTTCTGGAGAACAACTCGCCAATCACCGTCTCGAAGGACGACCAGGCCACTCAGGTCGCAGGGAAGTACGGAAGGCATGACTGTGGCAAGCAAGCGGGAGCATTCTGCCTCGTCCCGGGCCGCTGACGTCGTCGCGAGAAGCATCCGCAGAACCTCGGTCTTCTTCGATTCGTCGTTGGCTCCACGGGTAGCCAATCCTATTCTCCCGACTGCACCAATGGGGTTGCCGCACGGTTGCGAATCTGATCCAGGAAGACCTCGGGATCCTCGTAATACGGGTTCTGATGAATGATGCTCCCTATGATGGTCAGTGGATGGGTCTTTAACGCATCGATAACAACATCCCCACTGAACTGAGACAGCTCATACTGACAAAGGAACACGGCGGGAGCATCCGGTACGATGTTGCACGCGCTCTCCCACTGCATCAATGTTTCGCTCGTAGCCATCTTCTTGCAAGACCAGGTCATGTCGCCCACCCACCGAAGGAAGCTGAAACTCTTGGGGACTTCCTCGATGGAGCGAGCCAGCAAATGCCGCATTTCTTCGGTGTTGTTGTAGCCGTCGGTCAAGGACGAGTTGGCCAGAAGAAAGTGCGTGCTCCGCATCGATGCCGTCCACATCTAACCCCTTGAGGAGCTCCTCCTGAGACGCGCCACAGCTCAGAATGCAAACACACTTGTCGTTCCCCTCGAGCCCATGCCTGACAAACGGGATGAGCAGATCTCTCCGCTCCTCCGGGGTGCGGTAGAAGTGTCCGATATGGTCCCCGGCCTTGCCGTGCAGATCCCCGAATCCCAGCGCGATTCGCTCCGGGCTGACGTCGCTTCTCTTGATTTTGCCGTCACTCGCCATCCCCGGCCTCCTGCCGTTCCTGATCACATCAAGCGAGCAGTACATCCCCCATGACAAGAGGAACTTCGCCCGATGCAAGAGTATAGCGAGATCTCGCCATCAAGACCACGATATCTCGTAGGTGACGAGATCTCGCACCTGCCGAATCCACGGTTCAACACGCGCAAGATATTGTTCCGTAATACTTTAAGACTCTGAACAGCAGTTGGCATAGCTTGTGCGTTGGGGACAGCCAGTTGGCCATGAAAACGCAGATCAAACCCAAGAAGGAGCACGAGAACCATGAAAGCAGCAATCATTATTCTCTCAGATCCCAAGCCTGGTTCAGAGGAGGCACTCGGGCGTCTCTTCAACGCGCTGGCAGTTACCTATGATTTCAAACAGCGTGGTGACGAAGTGACCGTCTTGTTTCAAGGGGCTGGAACACGATGGATTGGCGAGGTCAGCAAGAGTGACCACCCCGCCCACGTTCTCTTCGAGGAGGTCAAAGACAAGGTGGCTGGCATCTCATGCGGGTGTGCCGATGTGTTCGGCGGCACCGAAGACGCCGAGAAGTCCGGCCTCGACCTGATCAAGGACAACCCAGTGCCCGGTACCTCCGGCTTTCCGAGCTTGCACAATCTGATCGGCGAGGGCTATTCGATCCTCACTTTCTAGCTCGATTCAATTCCCGGCAGCGAAGACCCAGCCTCGCGCAGTGTCTTCCGTCGCCGGACAGAGAAGGACAGGCAAACATGATCATCGAGAGCCCCTACCACGAAGGCGAACTGCTTGTGCAGCAGCGGATCGGTGAAATTAACGAGAGCCGTCGCAATGGCCGCGTGATCTCCGACTCGATCTTGAAGGGCGCTCTCAAGTACATCGAACAGCAGCCCTTGGCGGTGTTTGGAAGCGTCGATAACGAGGAAGTCATTTGGGCGTCAGTTCTCGTCGGCTCCCCCGGTTTCATGAGAGCATCGGACGAGAGGAGCGTCGAGATGGAGATCACACAGGCCGCCCGCAACCGACACGATCCGTTCTGGAGCAACATCAAGAGCAACTCCCAGGTAGGAATGCTCGTCATCGACCTGGGGACTCGTCGGCGACTTCGCATCAACGGACGAATAAGCAGCACCGCAGAGGAACGGTTACGACTGGACGTTGCGGAGTCGTACCCGAACTGTCCAAAGTACATCCAAAGACGTCACGTCACCATCGTAGACGGTGAGAGTCGCCCCTCGGAGCCACGACGGGGCCACTCGCTTCATCCCGCACAGCAGGCGTTCATCCGTTCCGCGGACACGTTCTTTGTGGCAAGCGCACACCCCGAACGTGGTGTGGACGTATCCCATCGCGGCGGCAACCCCGGCTTCATCGGAGTTCTCGACGATCGGAGAATCAGGGTACCGGACTACATCGGCAACAGCATGTTCAACACGCTGGGGAACTTCACCGTCAACCCTCGCGCCGGCCTCGTCTTTCTCGACTTCGAACACAACCGAACACTGCAACTCGTTGGTCGCTCAGAAATCCAGTGGGATCTCGACGATTCAATGGGCGAGACGGGCGGCACAAGACGATTCTGGGATTTTCATGTAGAGGGGTGGTTGCAAACAGACCTTCCCCACCAGATCCAGTGGGAGTTTCTGGACTACTCGCCCCAGAACCCCCGAGCTGAAGACCGCGTTTAGGTAATCTAAATTATTAACTTCCGTTGGCAACATCAACAACTCATGGAGACACGGAAATGAAGATCCTTACCCTTGCGACACTACTTGCTGCTCTCAGTATCGGGACAGTAGGATGCTATTCCGAAGTGCAATCGGCCAGCAGCAAATCAAGCAATATGAGTAGCGCTGTCCCCGAACGGGCTCAAGAAAGCCGAGCGTACCTGAACTCCTTCAACCTCCCCTCTCACGGCGTGGCGCTCGAAGGATATTGCCCCGTCGCATATTTTGCAGCGAACAAGCCCGTGATGGGAAAGCCCGAACATGCGTCCACCCACAACGGTGTTACCTATCACTTCGTGTCGGCCGACGCGAAGACGGCATTTGACGCGAATCCGGAAACCTACATTCCTGCGTACGGCGGTTGGTGCGCCTTCGGCATGGCCGTTCAGGACAAGTTCCCGGTAGACCCAAAGAGCTTCAAGATCGTCGACGGAAAGCTTCTTCTTTTCCTCAACAACAAAAATGTCGACGCTCACCAGCTGTGGAATGATGGAGACGAAAAGGAGCTTCTCCGAAAGTCTGAAGCGCACTGGAAGAAAGTGCAAGGTTGAACTCAACGATTCCATGGGGCGCCCCACTGGCGCCCCTTTCCCACCACGTCAACTCGTAACATTTTCAAAGACTTCGAACAGAGGCCGCCTGGTCAACGAAAAGGAGAAGAATCAATGGGCAAGTTAAACAACAGGGTCGCAATCGTCACCGGAGGAAGCAGTGGAATCGGGTTGGCCACTGCCCAGCGGTTCATCGCGGACGGTGCCCAGGTCGTGATCACCGGTCGCAACCAAGAAACACTGGGCGGCGCCGTCGCAGAACTCGGTGACCGGGCAACGGGCATCCTCGGTGATGTCGCGAACCTCGAGGACCTGGACCGCTTGTTCGCTCAGATACGGGAGCAGTTCGGCCGTGTGGACGTGCTCTTTGCAAACGCGGGAATCGCACCGTTTGTTCCGTTTGAAGCGGTGACAGAAGAGCACTTCGACAGTCTGTTCAACATCAACGTTCGAGGCCTTTTCTTCACGGTTCAGAAGGCTCTACCACTTCTCTCGGAAGGCGCGTCGGTCATTCTCAACGCATCCGTTGTTGCTCAGTCCGGAATACCAAACACGAGCATTTATTCGGCAACCAAAGCAGCCGTTCGTTCGCTGGGCCGCACCCTTGCGTCAGAGCTCTCGCCTCGCAGCATTCGTGTCAACGTCGTCAGTCCGGGGCTCATCGAAACGCCCCTCGTAGGCAAGCTCGGCCTGAGCCCAGACGAAATCGAAGCGTTCGCGGGTCAGGTCGTCCAACAGACTCCGCTCGGTCGCCTCGGAAAGCCCGAGGAGATCGCCGCGACCGTGGCGTTTCTCGCCTCCGACGATGCGAGCTACTTCACCGGAGCCGATCTCGTCGCCGACGGCGGAATGATTCAGGTCTAAAAATATGAAGCCACTGAGTGAGGAGCGAAACCCATGAGCAATGCACCTACAACCGAGACGGAATATGAGGTGATCGACAAAGTCTTCCAACACTACATCGATGGAGCCAAATCCGGCAGAGGTGACGACATGAAACCAGCCTTCCACAAGGACGCGACGGTCTTCGGCTATGTCGGTGCCGACCTGTTCGCCGGCCCCATCCGGAAGCTCTTTGACTGGAATGAGGAGAACGGTCCAGCGACGGAACTCCAGGCACGGATCGCCAGCATCGATGTCACAAACACGGTCGCTACCGTCCGACTGGAACTCGATAACTGGACAGGTCACCGATTCACGGACTTGTTCACCCTACTCAAAGTCGACGGGGAGTGGAAAATCATGAACAAGGTCTTTCATCTCCACGCCCCGAGCGAATAGCGAGATGGGCACGGAATCTATCCAGAAAAGACAAGACATGGAGTCAATACGATGGCAATCAACAGAATGATCGAAATGGCGGTGATCGCCTTGGCGTTCGGGCAGCCTATAGGCCTGGCGTCCTGCTCTAGTTCGAACGAAGTCGCCGCGGGTCCGACCGCTGGGAAGGAAACTCGCCAGATCGTCGACGCCATGATCGAAGCTCACGGTGGCTTCGATGCGTGGAGTTCGGCGCCGACGGTCAGTTTTGAATCCAGGTTTTTACCTCCTGGGGCGACTTCCACGCTGGTCTCTCGTGAGGTGATCGAGCAGGGGACACGCCGGGCCTACATCGATTATCCCGGCTCGGAAATGCGCGTTGCTTGGGACGGTGAGCGAGCCTGGAGCGAAGAGTGGAGTGGACCGTTCCCGCCGCGCTTCATGGCGCTCTTGAACTACTACTTCCTCAACCTACCGTGGCTCACCCAGGATCCAGGGGTATTCCTCGGGGATCCGGAGACGGCCCGACTCTGGGACGACCCGACTGAATACGTCACGATCAAAATGACCTTTGGCGAGGGAGTGGGAGACACCCCCGACGACTACTACGTTCTGTACATCAACCCCACCACTCACCTCCTCAAGGCGTGCAAGTACATTGTCACGTATTCAGGAATCTTGCCGGAGGGTGTCGAATCGACCCCCGACAATATATTCGTTTACGAAGAGTTCACGACCGTAAACGGACTTACGGTTCCAACTCGCTGCGGCATCTATGAGCTTGATCAAACGCCTTATGCATCGAGCGAGATCGTGAACTGGTCGTTCAGCAAGCCGTTTGACTCCTCGCGCATGATCATGCCCGAAGGAGGTGTGGTCGACACGTCCAAGCGATAGGGTCCGAAAAATCGATCGACGGGGGAAAAGAAACGAAAAATGGGCGACTCGGTGAGACTTTCTTGGCCACGGAGCCGGGAAAGAAAGAACTCTTTGTGCCTCCCTTGGTCCTCGGTCGTGGATTGGATATCATCGAGTTTGTGCGAAAAGCGGCTTTGGAATACCTATACGCCGACAACGGGAGAATGTGGTCATGCAACGCGGCGACAACGGTCTGGCCGCTCTCCTCAGCCATGGTCTCGTGGAAGCGCTCGAAGCAATCATAGTGTACCCCCCCACCAGTCTTGAACTTGTCGACCACTTTCGATTCAACGCAGCCCAACACGCCAAGCCACTGAGATGTCACAGCCAGATTCTCGGGCGATGCGGAACGGGTCAGCCACCGAGCGTGCTCTTTGGGAAGTTTGTATCTCCGGTCGGCGGCTTGGTATTCCACAATCCGGCCGGTAACCATTGCACCGAGCCACTCCCTGACATAGCGCTCGTCGAGGCTGGCTGCGTTCGCGATCTGTTCTGACGTCGACCAGCTCATCTCGTCCATCGCATCAAAGAGGCCCGTCCTGTGGCCGACCGAGATCATCAGCATCACGGACGACTCATTGAGGGCGGACAGAAAACGGTCGGCGAAGGCGTCCTATTCAAAAACTCATCCGGGCGAAGTCGGTGGTTTTTGAGCGGCTGATCTTGGGTTGAGGGGATTGCAGCGATGGCAAATCCTATCCCGTTCGGCCATTTTGAATCGAACTCAAGGGG